>JBFWWW010000030.1:27191-28551 GCA_050245975.1 Hyphomicrobiaceae bacterium | reverse complement strand
AGACGCCGCCGCCCTGGCGCGAGCGCACAATTCCCTGCGCGGCAAGAATGGTCAGTGCTTCCCGCACCACGCTGCGCGCCACCCCGTAAGTGAGCCCCAACTCGCGTTCTGTCGGCAGCTTGCCTCCCGGCTCGAGCCTCTTTGCGAAGATCTGGGCGCGAATTTGTGCAGCCAGCTTCTGCGGCAAACCGGTGTCGCGATCGAGAAAGGCCGAGGGGGTGCCCATTTGTGACGGGTAACCTGCTTGTCAGACCAATTAGAGGAGCATTACGGAAGTAAATTCATTCTGTCAATAAGGCCGTATGCGAGGCGCGAGCGCCGGTAGTCGCTGCCCGCCATCGCGGCCGGGATTGAGGGGATCCCTTCCTGCGGCCAACCTCACGACGGCGAGCACACGTCCGATGCGTATGACGAACACGTCCATGTCGAGAATGCAGATGACCGCCGCCCCTCGGCCTGATCCCGGAACTGGGGGGTGAGGCCTCCGCGGACGATTTCGTCAGGCGGGCGTGACGGTGAAATCCAGTCCCGACGACGTGCGCGTAAATTCGGCGGCTTTGACCTAAGGGATCAATTGAGGGAGCGCGCGTTCTGCTCGCAATATCAAACCGCTGTCGGGATGTAAAAATCGCGCCGCCTCCGCCAATTCGCAAAGGCTGCCATGCGGTCAATGCGATACGCCGAGATACTTGTCGAGAGGCCGTGGATCACTCTGAAGCTCCGCGCGCGTCACCTCGCCGACGATCCGGCCATCCTCCATGAAGAGCATCCGCTCGGCGATGTGAGAAGCTATCGCCAGACTCTGCTCGACCACGAGTATGGTGACGCCTGTAGCGTGGACTTCTCGCAGCGCCCCGGCGATCTTCTCGATCAGAAGAGGAGCGAGACCGGCAGTCGGCTCATCCAGGATCAACAACGCCGGATCCGACGACAGCGCGCGGCACATGGCGACCATCTGCTGCTGGCCGCCGCTCAGGTTGCCGGCGCGCTCGCCGAGGCGCCCACGCAGGTCGGGAAACAGGTCCAGAAGCCGCTCGTGCGTCCAGCGTGAGGCCGGCGTGCGCGAAACGTCAAAGTTCTCGCGGATGGTCAGGCTCGGGAAGAGCCCGCGGTTCTCAGGTACATAGCTCAAACCTCTTCGGATGATGCGATGCGGACGACAACCTGCTGCTGAGCTTCCCAGCACCATGACCGTCCCGGCGGAAGCGGGAAGCGAACCGACCAAGCACTGCAGCGTCGTCGTCTTGCCCATGCCGTTGCGGCCTAGAAGAGCGACCGATTCTCCGCGCTGAACGCAGAACGACACGCCGTGCAACACGGCGACGCGCCCATGGGAGGCACGGACGGCTTCAAGTCGCAG
>JBFWWW010000030.1:24338-27091 GCA_050245975.1 Hyphomicrobiaceae bacterium | reverse complement strand
GCGTCGTCGTCTTGCCCATGCCGTTGCGGCCTAGAAGAGCGACCGATTCTCCGCGCTGAACGCAG
Source organism: Hyphomicrobiaceae bacterium (assembly GCA_050245975.1). Classification (GTDB taxonomy): domain Bacteria; phylum Pseudomonadota; class Alphaproteobacteria; order Rhizobiales; family Hyphomicrobiaceae; genus JBFWWW01. Next base: position 27,026 of record JBFWWW010000030.1, on the reverse strand, counting down.
AACGACACGCCGTGCAACACGGCGACGCGCCCATGGGAGGCACGGACGGCTTCAAGTCGCAGGGCGGGTGAAATCGCTTCCAAGATAGGCTCGTCTCACGTTGGCGTTGGCGATGATTTCGTCCGGCGTGCCGCTGGCGATGATGTTGCCATGCTCGAGAACCGTGACGCGGTCAGCCAGGTCGAGAAGAAACTTCATGTTGTGCTCGACAAGACAAACAGCGGTGCGCTCCCGCAGCCAGAGAACGAGCCGAGCGAGCATGCCCATCTCCGGTGCGCTGAGACCCGCTGCAGGTTCGTCCAGAAGCACGACACGGGGGCGCGCTGCCGCCACATGGCAAAGCTCGGCCATGCGCCGCAGTGCGTGGCTGAATGCGCCGACCGGCCTGTCGAGTTGCGGCTCGAGGCGCAAAAACGCTGCCGCCTCCAGGCCCCAGTTGTCGACGGCCGGAGCAGCGTTGAGCGCAATGTGCTGTCGCAACGTGAGGCTCTCGAAGATCTGCGGCGTCTGATAGGTGCGACCGATCCCGCAGCGCGATCGCCGGCGCGCGGAGAGCCGGCTCACGTTCCGCTGATCGAGAACGACCGTGCCGCCATCGGGCTTCAAGGCGCCGGAAATGACATTGATGAACGTCGACTTGCCGGAACCGTTCGGCCCGATGATGCCGTGCACCTCGTTCCGATGCAGGACGATGCTGGCGTCACTGAGCGCGCGCTTGCCGCCGAAAAGTTTGCTGACGCCGTTCGCTGCAAGCACCGCCTCAGGCATCGGGAGCCTCCTCGTTCCCGGTCGCTCGCTGCTCGAACAACGCCGATAGTCCCGACGGCAAAAGAACCACGATCGCCATGAAAATGAGGCCGAGCAGCAGTCTGTAGTCTGCCACCGTCTGGCTCAGGAACTGTTCGAGGATCGTGAAGAGGAAGGCACCGATGATGGGCCCCGCGATGCTGCGCACACCACCCAGGATGCCCATCACCAGGACGTCCCCCGATCCCGTCCAGTTGACGGCCGATGGCGCAACCGAACCGATAATGTAGGCCGATATGGCTCCGGCTGCACCGGCCATCATTCCGGACATGGCAAGCACGATGCAGCGCACGAGGAAAACCGGAACGCCCGAAGCCTCCGCGCGTACGCGATTGTCGCGCACGGCATGGAGGAGCATGCCGTAGCGAGAGCGCAGCCCGACGACCATGGCCGTAACCGAGACGACCATGACCGCCAGTGCGGACCAGTAGAGCCCGGCGCGACCCAGCTTGATGCCCCAGAGCGTTGGAAGAGCGAGGCCGACCAAGCCATCGCTGCCGCCGGTCACGTCGACCCAGCCGTGAGCGATCTGGTAGATCATGCCGCCGAACGCCAACGACCCGATTGCGAACGCGACACCGTTGAGGCGGCCGAGCACGACACCCATCACGGCACCGATGAAGGCTCCGAAGATTGCCCCCGCGAGCAGGCTCAGCGCCAGCGACGGAGCGATGTGCAACCCGACCAGAGTGGCGGCGTAGGCGCCGCCGCCGAACAAGGCCGCATGCCCGAAGGACGTCAGGCCGAGATGGCCCATCACAAGCCCGAAGGACAGCGCCCAGGTCGCATAAGTAAGAACGAGCGCCAGGAACTGCACGTAGAACGGCGGTAGGAAGGCCGGCACGCAGACGGCAATCACCAGCGCCGTCGCGCCGAGGAAAGCGGCGACGGGTCTGTTTGTTGCGGAAGGGCGGCGGGAGGTGGCCATGACATCAACAGAGGACATTGCGCTTGCTCACTCCGATCGGCTTGCCACGAGGCCGTAGGGCCGCAGCAGCAGAACCGCGATCACGGAGGCGAACAACACAAGGTAAGCAGCTGATGAGGCATAAGTCGCCCCTAGCGTTACGATGACGCCTACGAGGATGGACGCGATGATCGTCCCGGACAGGCTGCCAAGGCCGCCCGTGATGACGATGATGAAGACGAGAACCGTGATCGGTTGCGCCATGCCGGCTGAGGCACCGACGAACGGGACGACAAGCACGCCGCTGAGCGCGGCGAGGCCGGTGCCGATACCGAACACGCAGGTGAACACGCTCTCGACATCGACGCCCGCGAGTTCCGCCGAAGCCGGCTCCTCGCTGGCGGCCCGCACACGCAACCCGAATTGCGTCAAATGCAGGCCGCAGATCAGAAGCCCGGTCGTCAGCAGCGAGACAGCGGCGAGGAAGACGGCATAGATAGGAACATGACCGCCGAGCACGGCAAAGCTGCCGGACAGGGCGGCAGGCATGGGAACCGTGTAGCTGTAGGCGCCCCAGATCATGACGAGAACGGCCTCGAGGACGATACCGAGGCCGAACGTGAAGAGCAGGATCGTCATTTCGCTGATGCGCCGCAGGCGACGGATCAGGATGCGCTCGAGAATGATGGCGACCAGGCCGACCGCGATCGGTACGATGATGACAGCTGCCGGAAAGCCGATGACCTGCGTCGCGGAGGCGCCAAGAAAGGCGCCGAGCGCATAGATGGCGCCGTGGGCGAAGTTGACGACCCGGCCAACCCCGAAAATCAGAGTGAGACCGATAGTTGTCAGCAGAAGCGACAGCCCGTAAAGGACCCCGCTCACGAGCGCCAGTCCAAGCTCCGTCATTTGGCGGCCTTGCAGCCCGTCTCCTCGACCTTCGGCATCACGTCGTCAGGGTTGAACTTGTGCGT
>JBFWWW010000030.1:0-24238 GCA_050245975.1 Hyphomicrobiaceae bacterium | reverse complement strand
GTCAGCAGAAGCGACAGCCCGTAAAGGACCCCGCTCACGAGCGCCAGTCCAAGCTCCGTCATTTGGCGGCCTTGCAGCCCGTCTCCTCGACCTTCGGCATCACGTCGTCAGGGTTGAACTTGTGCGTCGCCTTGAAGCCATATCCGGCGCCGGCGACCGGCGTTGCCAGCTTCTCCACCTTGGCGGCCCAGAGCGGGGCTACGATCTGCTGGTCACCGGGACGGAAGCGCACCTGCCCGACGAGCGTGTCGAAGGTACCCTTCTGCAGTGCATCGCGCACGCCTTCCGGCGAAATCTTGGCAGCCGACTTGATCGCCTGCAGCATGATGCTCGTTCCGACGTAGGACTGGAGCACACCCTCCGATGGCGCCTTCTTGTGCGCGGCGAAGTAGGCATCGACCGCGACCTTCGCGCCGGGTTCCGTGGCGAGCACCGCACTGGCGGGCTCGTTGATGCCGATGCCGGAATCGCCGAGCTGTTCAACGAACTCCTGCGGCAGACCGGTCGGGGCAAAGATCTTGATCTTCTGCACGAGGCCGAGATTGTTGGCTTGCGTCATGAGCTGCACATAGGGTGCGCCCAGGGCCACCGGCAACCACAGCGCCTTGGCGCCGGACGCAACGATCTTGTTCAGGTACGGGGTCCAATCCGTCGTATCGAGCGGCGCGAAAGACTCGCCGACGATCTTGATGCCGGGCGTTGCCGCAATGGCCTTGGCCGACGAGCGGCCATAGAGATAGTCGCTGGCGAGCGTATACCAGCCGCCGTCCAGCAGTTCCTTGTCGCTCTGGCGCAGCTTCTGCACGGCGCGGGAGATGGTGCCCGCCGTCGGCACGGTGCGGAAGGTCCAGGCGTTGCAGTGCGCGCCCGTGATCTCGTCGGCGACGGCGCTGCTCTGGATGGTGGGGATGTCGAGGCGGCCGGCCTTCGATGCCGCCGATAGAGCGGCGCCTTCGCTGCTGAGGGAGACGCACACGAGGCCGACTATGCCTTCGGAGATCAGATTCTCCACTTGGCGCTGGGCGACGCTGGGATCCCCCTTGGAGTCCCGGACGACCAACTCGATCGGGCGCCCGTTGATGGTCTTCATGTTCGCGATCGCCAGCTCGGCGCCGTCGCGCAACCGGTTGCCGATGTCGGCCGCTGGGCCCGACAGGGCGGCGACGCAACCAACCTTGATCGACGCAGCCTGGGCCGCGGCCGGCGACACGATCGCGCCGTTCATCGCGAATGCGAGGACGGCAGGCAGACCAAAAAGAAACAGATGCAGACGATTCATGATGGTCTCCCAGAGGTCCGTTGGCACCAAATTTCCGTATTCAGTATCCAATTATGCGGAATCTCACGTCAAGGAAAATCAAAAATGCGCTGAAATTTGCGCCACTGATGCTTCAAACATGATCGGATTGCACGTTTTTTGTATCCCAAACAGACTCCTATGCGACGGCCAAGCGTGCGGCGGGCAAGAGCCGTCAGTCTTGCAGGGTGCTCGTCTCCGTGTCGGCTATGCGCGACAGATGGAGTTCGCCGACCTCGCCACGCCACAACTGCCACGCCGGTGGGACGAACGTCGTCGAGGACATCTCCTCGACGATCAGCGGCCCGGGCAGGGTCTTCCCCGGCGGAAGATCGTCTCGATTCCAGATATGGCAGCGCAAGCGTTCGCCGCCAGAAACGATCATGCGCTCGCCGGACGGCTGTCCCGAACCTGCAGGCGGGGCAGAAAAACGTGGCGGCTCCAGCGGAATACGTGCCACGAGCCTGACATTGACGAGTTCGATGCCGCGGTCTGCGTCGCGACGACCATACTCGCGCTCGAACGCGGTCTCGAACCGATCGACGACGGTCTCGAGCGGCGCATGTGCCGGCACGGTGATGGTCAGTTCATGCGCCTGTCCGGCGTAGCGCAGGTCATACTGGCGCTCGCATATGATGGCATCGACCGCTGTACCCTCCTCGGCGAACTCGAGCCGCAGCTCGCGTTCCATATCGGCGAAGGTCGCTTCGGCAGCGGCCAGCGCATCTGCATCGAGGCGGCCGAGCACGGTCATCGATCTGTCCTTGGCAAGGGCTGAGCACAAGGCGCCAAAGGCTGAGAATGCACCCGGCGTCGGCGGGATGACCACACGGGGGATGCCAACCTCCTCGGCCACGTCCGCCGCGTGGAGGGGTCCCGCACCGCCACAGCTCAGCAGGACAAAATCTCGCGGATCGTAACCGCGTGCGACCGAGATCTCGTGCACGGCTGCCGCCATTTTAGCGACCGCCAAGCGCAGCACCGCCTCGGCAAGCTCGATCGTCGGCAGGCCAGCGGGTGCCGCAACCGTCTCGATAGCGGAAAGGGCGGCCTTGTGATCGATGCGCAGCGCGCGGCCGAGTTCCTGATCGGGAGCGAGTCGTCCAAGCGCAACGTTGGCATCCGTTACCGTGGGGCGCGTGCCGCCACGCCCGTAACACGCCGGACCGGGAACGGCGCCGGCACTCTCGGGACCCACCTGCAAACCGCCACCAGCATCGAGGGAGGCAATGCTGCCGCCGCCCGCACCGACGGTATGGATGTCGAGTTGCGGCAGCCGGATCACGAGTCCCTCGAGAAGCGTCTCGCGCTTGAGCGGGAACTCGCTGCCCGCGACCAGTGCCACGTCCGTGCTCGTGCCGCCCATGTCGTAGGCGATGAGGTTGGGAAGGCCGATGGTGCGGCCGAGCGAGATGGTGGCGGCGACACCGGCGGCCGGACCTGAGAGAATTGTTCGTACGGGCTGCGCGCTCACCGCGCGCGTCGACAGCAGGCCCCCGTTCGAGGCGACCGTGTAGAAACCCGTCGCCGGGTTGCGCTTCTTGACGGCCGCGGTCAATCTCTGGGTGTAACGCGCCATGATGGGCATGACATAGGCGTTGGTCGCTGCGGCCGAGAAGCGCTCGAACTCCCGCACCTCATTCAGCACCTCCGTCGAGCGTGTCACGAAATCGAAGTGCTGCGCGAAGATGCGCGCGGCCGTCTGTTCGTTGAGAGGATTGCGATAGCTGTTGATGAACCCGATGGCCACGGCCTCGATCCCATCCGCGGCCAGCTCGCGTGCAAGGTGGTCAAGCTCAGTCTCATCGAGGTTCGCTTCAATGCTGCCGTTCTGCATCGTGCGCTCCGTGACGACGCGACGGTCGCGGCGCGCGACAAGCGGAGCGGGGCGACGGAAGTAGGGGTCATAGAGACTGTTCGGCACCAGGCGGGTGGTGCGGCCCAGCTCGAGGATATCTCGAAAGCCGCGTGTGGTGATGAAGGCCGTCCGCGCGCCGCGCCGCTCGAGCAAGGCGTTGGTGGCGACCGTGGTTCCGTGCACGATCAGGCGAACGAGGCGGGCATCCACTCCCGATTTATCGAAGCCAGCAACAACGGCGACATCGGGAGAAGCGCGATTTGACGGGACCTTGACCGCGAACGTACGGGCATTGATCGTGTCATAGATCGTCAGGTCGGTGAAAGTGCCACCGACATCAATGCCGACATAGTACGCAGGCTCAGCCATCGTCATCTCCTCGGCTTCTGCACCAGAGGTAAGCCGTCAAGGAAGCTGGTCGCGCCGTCGCCCGAATATCGACAGTCTGCGAACACGGCGACAACCGCTCAGGCGCAACTGATCGGCAACGGCGACGGCAGTTTCGGCCAGCCCGGTGTCAACGCCGCAGACCCACACGCGGACAGCAGGTCCGCTGTCAGACGTGAGCTCGATCAAGTCGCCGGCCTCCGCCTCCAGTGCCGACGCGAGGTTTGGAGAAAGACGCGCCAAATGTGTCGACAGGGACGAGGCGCTAACGACCTCCGCCAGCGGTGCGGAGGTCCTGTAAACATCAAGTCCCGCCGACGTGACGTAGCCATCCGCGAGATCGGCTGCGAGATCGGCCTCGGTCCGCTTGGCCGGATCGCCCCAGCCTCCTCCGCCGGAACTCTCCATGATCACGACATCGCCGTTGCGCAGCGGAAAATTGGCAATCTTGCCCGGAAAGTCCGAGAGGCTGATCGCAGCTGCGCCGCGCCGCACGCTGTAGCGATTACCGGCGCCGGATGCGCCGCCGCAAACGCCGGCCGGCGGAATGATGTTGCGGTCGGACAAGACAGACAGGCGCGCCACGTCCGTCGTCACCTCCACTTCGCGCACGAGACCGCAGCCGCCGCGTCGCTGCCCCGCGCCGCCACTGTCCTCACGTACCTCGTTGCGGCGGATGATCAGCGGGTATGTGGCCTCGACGACCTCGATCGACTGGATGGAAACGTTCTCGCCCTCGTTGAAAGCGCGCACCGCCGTGTTCCCGTCACCGTCTGCCCACGCGCCGGTGCCCCCGGAGGGATACTCGTAGAAGATGAAGCCGTTGCCACCGATGTAGGTGTGGTTCGATGTGCCGCGCACATCACCCGTCATGCGCTGGGGGATCAGGCGGCCCAAAGCGCCCATCACCGCTGCGTCACAGGCAAAGCGCACCTCGTTGAGCCCGCCGCAGGGCGCCGGCGCGCGCGCATTGACGATCGTTCCTTCCGGAGCGATCACCTCGATGGGGCGCAGTGTTCCAGACGTGATCGCGCCCCGCGGATCGAGAAATGATTTGACGACGGTCAGCACCGAGGTCGGTGCGATGGCGGGACCGGCGTTGAGTGGAGCAGAAACCTGCGGCGACGACCCTGTGAAGTCGGCGCGCAGCCGATCGCCCGAAATGGTCAGTGCAACATCGACAACGAGAGGATGCGGCGTCGACGTATTGCCGTCGAGATACCCGGTGTGGCGATAGGTGCCGTCCGGCAGCGCGGCGATTGCGGATCGCATGCGGCGCTCCGACGTGTCGAGGATATCCTCCATCGCCGCACAGAGCGTATCGCGGCCATACTTGCCTACAAGACCGCGCAGCCGTCGCTCCGCAACACGGCAGATGCCGAGCACCGCATGGAAATCCGAGACCGCTTCGCGGTTGACGCGCACGTTGTCAAAGATGAGCCGCAACACTTCGGCGCTGGCCGAACGGTCGACCTTGACATAGTTGAGGCGCAGGCCTTCCTGGATGATCTCCGTCGCGGCGCCGTTGAGAGACCCCGGCGTCATGCCGCCAATGTCCCCCCAGTGTGAGCGCACAACGATCCAGAAGGCTGGGGCACCGTCGAGGAAAAGAGGCCAGATCACTGCGACGTCGTTGAGGTGCGTGCCGCCGGTATAGGGGTCGTTGTGCAACAGTACGTCGTCAGGCCCGATGTGGCTGTGGACCTTGAGGGCGCCTTCGACGGCGCCGGCCACGGGGATGATGTGGAAGGGGTGATCCTCGCCAGACTCGGCAACGAGGCGTCCTTCCCCGTCGAGCAGTACACAAGAAAAATCGAAGCCTTCGTAGATGATCGAGCTGTACGACGAGCGCACCATCGCTCGCCGCATCTCGCGCACGATCGACGACAACGCCTCTCTGATGACCGCGCTGGTGGACAGGCCCGTCCGTCTGGCCTGGCCGGTCGGCAGGGAGCCGGCTGGCGTCGTTTTTTGCGCCGTCATGCCGCCAGCGCCTCTTCAGCCGATCGGAACGGCAGGCTTTTGGCCACTGGCTCGGCTTCGGCAAACACCTGATCGGCGCTGTCGGCAATTCTCGCCCCAGCCTTCCTGTAAGCTTGGTCATTAGCGCCGATACCCGCTCCTGCGCCGCGTTCGACAAGCACAGAATGCCCAGCGGTAGCATATTCGCGCGTTGAGGCGGGGGGCAGCCCAACGCGGTACTCGTGGGTCTTAATCTCTTTCGGCACACCGACAAGCATAGGCAGGCTCCAACTTTCGCAATTGTGTACTGTATACTAATATCCAAGTCCAAAGCCAAATGAGCGCTTTGGCGTTCCGGCCTTGTTGATCATTGGTTCGGCGCCTCTGAGCGAACAGACGCGCAGTTGTCGCAGCAGGCAAATTCGGGCAAGGCTTGTATCCAACAGACAAACCGCGGCTGCCGTTAGGCTCCGCCCCGCTCATTGTCGATACGGAAAGTGCAGGCATGGAGCTTGTTTCCAAGGAATTTCGGGCCCCGGAGGTGATCGCCAAGGAGCTGGCGCGCCACCTCGAGGAGCAGATCATATTTGGGATCCTCGCTCCGCGTGCGCGACTGGTGGAGGAGGACATCGTCCGCCAGTACAAGGTCAGCCGCTCGCCTGTGCGCGAGGTGCTCCGGATGCTGGAGCAGGAGGGGCTCGCCGTCCGGGAATCGCGGCGCGGTGTGCATGTGAGCCCCATCAGCGTGACAGATCTCGACGAGGTCTATGCCTGCCGCCTCGTCCTCGAAGGTCTCGCTGCCGAGACGGCAGCCAAGAACCGCACCGAGGCCACGACCGCCGTCATCAGGACGCGCCTCCGAGAATTGGAGAACGCCCTGAAGAACAAGGATATGACGGCCTTTTTCCGACAGAATGTGCGGCTGTCGCAGGCAATCTATGCAGCCTCAGGCAGCGCCACGCTCGAACGGCTGTTGAGCAGTATCGGCAAGCAGGCGCTGCGCTACCGGTATATTGCCTACTCGCGCGCGCCCGAGATGATGCAGGTTTCCGTCACCGCCAACCGCGATATCGCCGACGCGATTGTTCAGGGGCACGAACGGCATGCCAGAGTACTTACCGAGGATGTGATCCAGCGTTCCTGGCGGGTCATCCGCGACGTCATCGGAAGCGACGAGACGGCGGTTGACAAGCCGGTCCGCGCCCGGAAGCAGAAGTAGCAGCCTACCCGATTCCCGCCGCAGCGTCCTGCAGCAACCCGCGCAACCAGTCGTGCGCCGGGCTGTTCTCGTTGCGACGATGCCAATAGACGTGCCAGGCAATCGGCGGTGAGGCAAATGGCAGGTCGCGGGTCACCATGCCGGTGGCGGGCAGAATGGTGGCCAATCTCTCGGACATGACCCCGATCAGATCCGTGCGCGCAAGGATCAGTGGCAGCACCAGCCAATGCTGGATGTTGAGCGCGATCGTCCGGCTGAGCCGCATGGAAGCGAGAATGTTGTCGACGAACCGGGTGTCCGTCGGGCTGATCGAAACGCGGACATGCCGGGCTTTCAGAAAGGCATCCCGCGTAAGGGGCTTGCGCGCCAGGACGTGTTCCGCGCTCATCACGCACACCATTCGGTCATCCAACAAGTGGGCTGACCGTATCGTTCGCGAACGCGGCAATCCCGTGCTGACCGCAAGATCGATCTCGTCGGCCTCGATAGCAGCCACTGTCTGTTCCGGCGACAGGTGCACGACATCGAGACCAGCCCGCGGCGCTCGCTCGCGCATCAATGAGAGCAGGCTCGGCAGCAGGAGTGCTTCAAGTAGATCCGACATACGTACGGAGAACCGGCGGTCAGTCGCAATCGGATCGAACGAAGTGTTGTCGTCGAGAATGCCGACGACATGACGCAAAATCCTGCTGGTGGCCTCGGCGATCTGGAGTGCGCGCGGCGTCGGCTGCATGCCGGTTGCGGTTCGCACGAGGATTTCGTCCTTCATCAGCAGCCGAAGGCGACGCAGCGCATTGCTCATGGCCGGCTGGCTGAGCCCCAGCCGCTGTGCTGCGCGCGTCACGTTGCGCTCGCAGACGAGGGCGTCGAAGGCCACGAGCAGGTTGAGATCCACCGACCGCAGATTGAGCATCGCCCATAATTCATTTAGTGAATGTCTACATAATAGATATCCATTTTATTTATTATTGTCGAGCCCTTAGCATGGCGCGGTGAAATGCTGCGCGCCTCGCCCGGCCTCATGACGCAGGCCCGGACGCATCCGCGCGAAACACGTCGAGGAGAGCGAATATGCCGATGCCTGTTGGGCAGACGCCGGTTGCCGAATTGAGAAACAGCGTCAAGGTTTTGACGTTCGACCTCTACGGCACGGTGGTTGACATGCAGAAGGGATTGACCGAGATCGCGACGCCCTATCTGCGCGAGAAGGGCTGGAAGGGAAATCCAAACTCCTTCGTGACGTGGTGGCGGCGCACGCACTTCGAAAACTCGATGATCGATGCTCTGCTCGACAGAGGGCATACGCCTTATCGCGAGATCGGCCGGCGCGCCGTCACGCTCACCCTCGAACGCGCCGGCATCCCTCACACGCAGGAGGAAGTCCGCCGCCTTGTGGCAGAAATCGAGAAGCTGCGTCCGTTCGATGACGCGCCGGCAGCACTGGCCCGGCTGAGCAAGCGCTACAAGCTTGCGATCCTGTCCAACGGCGATGCCGACATGCTGGATAACGCCAAGCCCTACATGGGCCACACGTTCGATGCCTATATCTCGATCGCGACATCGGGCTATTTCAAGCCGCATTTCGCGACCTACCGCAAGGCAGCTGAAATTCTGGGTGTCGAGATCGGCAGCATCATGCATGTCGCCAATCACGCCTTCGACTGCATCGGAGCTCAGGCGCAGGGCATGCGCGGAGGGTTCATCAACCGTCGCAACCGCCCCTACGAAGAGACGCCCTATCAGCCGGACCTCGTCGTCGAGACGCTCAAGGAGTTCGCCGACGTCATGGCCTGATGCGCTCCGAGCCGACCGGCCGCAGCGCAGTCCGAGGAGGCACCACATGAAGCCGTTGGATGGCGTCCGCGTCCTGGATCTTTCCCGGGTCGTTTCGGGGCCCTTCTGCAGCATGATGCTTGGCGATATGGGCGCTGATATCATCAAGGTCGAGCATCCGGAGGGCGGCGACGACACACGCGCTTTCGGACCGCCGTTCGTCGGCGGCGAGGCCGCGTATTTCCTTTCCGTCAATCGCGGCAAGCGCAGCGTCGCGCTCGATCTCAAGCATGCGGCCGTCGCTCCGGTTCTCGAGGCGTTGATCGCCAAATCGGATGTGCTCCTCGAGAACTTCCGTCCCGGCGCGGCGGACCGCCTCGGCCTCGGTTACGAGGCGGCGGCGGCCATCAACCCGCGACTCGTCTACTGCTCCATATCGGGCTTCGGATCGCATGGTCCTGAGCGCGACAGGCCAGGCTACGATCTCGTCGTACAGGGCGAATCCGGAATCATGGATATCACGGGCGATCCGAATGGGCCGCCATCCAAGATCGGGACCTCCATCGCCGATCTTGTGACCGGGCTCTATGCCGCGCAGGGCATCCTGCTTGCGCTGCGCACGCGCGACGCCACCGGCCGCGGAGAAAAGGTGGATGTCGCCATGATCGATGCCATGGCATCGCTACTCACGTTCAACGCCGGTATCTTCTTTGCCAGCGGCAAGAGTCCGGTTCGACGCGGCAACGCCCATCCAACAATCGTTCCCTACGAGACTTTCCGCGCTGCCGACGGCTGGATCAACATCGCCGTCGCCAACGATGCGCTGTGGCGTAGATTCTGCGAGGCATGCGACCGCAAGGATCTTCTCGATGATCCCAGATTTGCTAAGGCCGCCGACCGTGTCGCCAATCGGACCATTCTTGTGCCGATTGTCGAGACCATGATCGCGGCGCAGCCGCGGGCCTATTGGACCAAACGGTTGAGCAACGCGGGCGTCCCATGCGGTGCCATCAAGACGGTGGGCGAGGTGTGCACAGACCCGGGCCTGCTGGCGCGCGGAAAGATCAAGGAGCTGGCCCATCCGACGGCCGGCCCAGTGCGCGTCATCGACACCCCCATTTCGTTCTCCTCGACGCAAGGCGGCGCTGAGACGCCGCCCCCATTGCTCGGTCAGCATACGCGCGACGTGCTACGGGATCTTGCTGGGCTGTCGCCGGACGCGATCGAGGCGCTCATCGCCCAAGGCGTGGCACGGTGCGCGCACGAGCCGACGCACGGTTAGAGCATCGAACCAAGAGGCATCCCGATGGATGAAGCTGCGGCCCGAGCAGCGTTCGACAGGGCACTCGGCTCCTACAAGCAGGAGTTCGGCACGTTCTTTCTTGCCCGGCTGTTTGGTCTCGAGATCACATACGAGAAGGACGCCTGCCTCGTCCGTTTTCCCGTTCGCGATTTCGCCTTCAACCCGCAAGGCAGCCTGCACGGTGGAGTGGCCGCATTCGCCATGGACATCTCCATGGGACATCTGTTGAAGCACACCTACGGTGTGCAGGGTGCGACACTTGAAATCAAGGTGCAATACCTCCGCCCCATACGCGAGCCGGAATGTCACTGCCGCGGCGTCTTCTTGGGCCGCGGCCGCAGCCTTTGTTTCCTCGAGTCGCGCCTCTACGACGCGACAGGCGAGCTGTGCGCGGTAGCGACTTCCACCTGGAAGGTCGGGACCGCGAAACCGGCTTGAGCTAGGCTTTAAGCGCACGCGAAGCGCGACGCGCCGCCTCGAAGGTCGCTTCAAGATCGTCGTCGGTATGCCGGATCGAGATGAACCGACGGTTCTGCGGCAGCACGAACAGGCCGTTTCGGATGAGCTCGACTTCCATGGCGGCGAGCTTCTTGGAGTCGGCAGCGAGGACGTCGCGCCAGTTCACCGGCACCTTGTCGGTGAACAACATGTGCCACATGGGTCCCTCGCCGATCACGCGAATTCCCATGCGCTCATCGTCGAACACCTTCTGAAGCCCTTCACGCAGCTTGTCGGCTTGCGCAAACACACGCTCATAGACGCCGGGCTCCTCGAGGATGTCGAGACTGGCGAGCGCGGCGGCGCAACCAAGGGGATGCCCCTGCTGTGTTCCGTTCTGATAGACGTAGATGGGTTGCCCCTTCTTGCTTGGATCAGCCTGATCCATGATATCGGCCCGTCCGGCAACCGCTCCGACCGGCAAGCCGCCGCCGATGATTTTGCCGTAAGTGGCGAGATCGGGAATGACCCCGAAATAATCCTGCGCCCCGCCGAGACCATAACGAAAGCCGGTAACCACCTCGTCCATGATCATGACGATGCCGTGCTTTTGCGTAAGTTCGCGTACGGCCTGCAGGAAGCCTGGCAACGGCGAGATGATGCGCTGGATCGGCTCGACAATGACGGCCGCTATATCCGAGCCGTGTTCTGCCAGAATTGACGCCAGCGTCTGCGGATCATTGTAGGGCGCGACGAGCATCAGCTCCTGCACGGGCTCGGGAATTCCAGCTGTGTCGGGCACGGGCGTGGGATAGTTGCTTGGGTTGCGGGGCGCCGTGCTGAGCTGGGCGTAGTCGTGCATGCCGTGATAGGCGCCCTCGAATTTGAGAATTTTGTTCCGGCCTGTGAAACCACGGGCAAGGCGGATGGCGTGAAACGTCGAATCCGAGCCCGAGGTTGTGAAGCGCATGCGCTCGGCGCAACGAATGTGGGTCTTCAGACGGCGCGCAAGGTCGATCGCCTGCTCGTTGAGGTAGGCGAAGAAATGTGTGCCGCGCGTCACCTGCTCGGCAACGGCCGCCTGGATCTTGGGATGCGCGTGACCGATGAACATTGTCCCCGAACCGAGGACATAGTCGATATATTCGTTGCCGCTCGTGTCCCAGAACCGGCTTCCGTCCCCGCGCGCAAACACGAAGCGCAGATCCCGCGGCAGTGCGTTACCGCCAAGCGCCCCGCCGGGAAGCAGCCGTTCGGCATCCGCGAACTCCTGTTTCTCCTTGAGCGAAATATGGCCATTCCGGCCGATGGTTTGGCCAGCCTGGGCGATGGCGCCGGTTGTCATGGTTTTGATCCTTGGCTTTGTGCCGTTGCAGGATGGTGCAGCACGTGATTGCTTGCAGACCTGATGTGTATTGTTTATTGTATCCAAAAATGGGCGTCAATGCGATAGCAGCTCCTTTGCTCGGCTGAAATCTTCAAAGCTAGGCCGCTCGAAGTGCTCGCTTTCGCCGGGCGGCCGATCACAACATGTAACGACCTGATGTAACGACCTGATGGAGATGTCTCATGCCGACCGCCAAGATTTTCGGACTGCGTGAGTCGCTCGAGCCTGTTCGCGACGCACTCTCGGACGCATTGCACGAGTGTGTCGTCGACGCGCTCAAATTCCCGCCCGAAAAGCGACTGCAGCGCTTCTTCCTGATGGACCGGGAGAACTTCCGTTTCCCAGCCTCCTTCACCGACCGCTATACGATCATCGAGATTAGCCAGTTCGAAGGGCGCTCGGTTGAGACCATCAAGGATCTCGTGCGCCAGATTTATGAGCGCGTGCCCAAGGCGACCGGCATCCCCAAAGAATGCATCGATGTGACGGTTTTCGAGACGCCACGCCATGCATGGGGCCTCAACGGCAGATCGGGAGACGAGCCGCTCCCGTACAAAGTCGCAGTCTGAGCGCAGCACGTTCACATTTGTCAGGGTCAACGCCACTGGTTCAGTCGGCGTTCGACATTGTGGATCAGCGCGGCCGAGCCCAGGCTAAGCACAAGGAAGATCAGTCCAACGAGACTGATCGGTTCGGTGTAGCGGAATGATTCCGCGCCAATGAGTTTTGCCGTCTGCAGGACCTCGATGATCGCGATGGCCGACAGCAGCGGCGTTTCTTTGAAGAGCGCGATCAGATTGTTGCCCAGCGTCGGCACGATGGGCACCAGCGCCTGCGGCATCACGACCTTGACATAGGTCGCGAGCGGCCTGAGCCCGAGCGCGTACGCCGCTTCCCACTGCCCGCGCGGGACGCTTGCAAGCCCCGCGCGGTAAGCCTCCGAGGTATAGGTTGCGTAGTGCACCGACAGCGCAATCAGGCCCGTCGCCAGCGCCGATAGCGTCAGTCCGGCTGACGGCAGGAGGAAATAGAGAACGTAGATCTGAATCAGCAGCGGCGTGCTGCGGATGAACTCGCTGACTGCGCGTGCGGCATGGCGGATCGCCGGACGCTTGCTGTTGCGTGCAAGCGCGATCGGTAGTCCAAGCACGAGCGCTCCGAAAAACGACGCGACCGTGACAAGCAATGTATAGCCCGTTGCGGCAAGCAGACGGGGCAGGATTGACAGCGCGAAGCCCCAGTCCCAAAGGCCGTGCGGCATCATCGGACCGCCCCCGCGGCTCGCCAACGACCGCACCAGCGGTCGAAAACGTCCGTCATCAATGCGATGGCCTGTGCCATCACGAAGTAGATCACCAGCACGGCGCCGAAAATGGGCATCGTGCGCATGGTCACCTGATTGAGCTGGTAGGCCCTGTAGGATAGGTCCGCGATGGTGATCAGCGAAACGAGTGATGTCGCCTTGAGGAGCTGCACCATGAGATTGCCCCAGGGACGAATGAAAACGACCAGAGCCTGGGGCAGAACGATGAGCAGGCGGATATGCAACGGCTTCAGCCCAAGGCTGCGCCCGGCCTCGACCTGTCCCTTCGCAACCGACAGCACGGCGCCGCGCACGATCTCCGCGCCATAGGCGCCATAGTTGAGCGCCAGTCCCAGAATGGCCGCGGTTTCGGCCGACAGCGAGAGGCCGAACTGCGGCAGCACGAAATAGAGCCAGAAGAGCTGCACGATCAGCGACGTGCCGCGGAAAAATTCGATATAGCAAATGACAAGACCGCGCCCGAGCCGGGATGTCTGAGCACGCAACAGTCCGGCTGGGATCGCAATGGCAAGCGCCAGCAAGGCCGCAATCGCCCCGATCCTGACCGTGACCAGCGCCCCCTCGAGCAGCAGGGCGATCTGATCGGTCGAGAGGACGAAGTCAGACACGGAGGGCATGCGCGCAGGTGCCGGAGCTGGCCTTCCGGTACATGCTTGCGATTACTTGCACAGGTCCGCCGTCTTGGCGTCAGGAAGATTGTCTTTGGTGAAGCCGAAAGGCTCCATAGCGGCTAGGAATTTCGGCGTCGCCGCCACCTCGGCAAGCGCTGCATTGAAGGCAGCGAGCAGATCCTTGTCCTCCTGCCGGAAGGCGAAACCGTCATAGCCGCGTCCCGGTTTGCCATCGATAATGGGGTCCGCCATGTCTGCAACCATCTCCAGCCCGGCCGAGGGCCCTGCCGTCTCCAGCAGGCGACGGGCCGGCA
This sequence comes from Hyphomicrobiaceae bacterium, assembly GCA_050245975.1. Taxonomy (GTDB): domain Bacteria; phylum Pseudomonadota; class Alphaproteobacteria; order Rhizobiales; family Hyphomicrobiaceae; genus JBFWWW01. The sequence goes on along the minus strand of JBFWWW010000030.1, from coordinate 10,365 downwards.
GGTTGCTGATCGTGAACACGTCGGCACGGCCGGCGCGGACAGCAGCGATGGCACTTGGGCCGTCAGGAAATGCCGAGACGCGGGCATCGGGTACGCCCAGCTTCTTGAGATAGGTGGACTGGACCGCGCCTGCCATCACGGCAATGCGGACTTTGTCGTTTTTGACGAGGTCGTCATACCCCTTCACCCCGAGCGGGTTGCCCGATTTGACGACGATGCCCTGCCCGATCTTGTAGACCGGTTCGGAGAACGCGACCTGAGCACAGCGGGTTGGATTGATGAACATGGCAAGGACGATGTCGAAGCGGCCCGCTCTCAATCCGGGGATAAGCGCGCCGAATTCAGTCAGCACGCCGTCCATGCTCTTGATGCCCATTTTCTCGATGACGAGTTTGGCGATCTCGGCATCGGCGCCGGTCAGCTGCCCTTTCTCGTTCGCGTATGCGTAAGGGACCTGATTGGGGAAGCCGACCCGGACGAAGCCTTCGCGTTTGATGCGTTCCAGCGTCGTCTCCGCATGGGCCGAACCGGCCAGAGCAAGCATCATCAGCCCGAGCACGATTGTGATTGAGCGCATGCCGAAACCTCCCTGCAGGCACATGTGGGAGACAGTATACAAAAGACATAACGAGTCAATTGATCGCTCTATGACCCGGCTGGTGGCCCTGTCGTCCCGAAGGGGGAACGCATTTTGCGTGTCGTTCGATGGCAATGGTTCGCCACATCACGCGTCGAAGGTTGTCCACGCGGATCAACTGCGGAACTGCAATCACTCGTTCTGTTGCAAGAGCCGATAGCCGATGCCGGCCTCTGTCTGGATGAGATCGGATCCATCCGTTCCGCTTTTCAGCTTCTGCCGAAGCTGGCCAATGAACACCCGCAGGTATTGCAAATCCTCGGTGTGGGCGGGGCCCCAGACGGCCGTGAGAATCTGGCGGTGCGTGACGACGCGGCCGGCGTTTCGGGCCAGGATGGCGAGCAACTCAAATTCCTTGGGTGTCAGCTTGATCGGGTTATCGCCGATCAGCACGGAATGAGCGGCGAGGTCGATGACGATATCGCCCGTGGTGATCTTCGTGACTTCATCTGCACCGTGCACCGTGTGCCGCAGCGCGCTCCTGAGACGGGCCATCAGCTCTCCGATGCCGAAAGGCTTGTTGACGTAGTCGTCGGCGCCGAGGTCGAGTGCGGCAATTTTCTCGGCCTCGCGATCTCGCGCCGAAAGCACAACGATCGGCACCTTCGACCAGGTGCGCAACTCGGCGATGACATTCTTGCCATCCATGTCGGGAAGGCCGAGGTCGAGCAGGACGACATCAGGAGCTTGCGTTGCCGCGGCCTTGAGTGCGTCTCCGCCATTGACGGCTGTGATCACTTCATAGCCGGCAGCAGACAAGCTCGGCTTGAGAAAGCGCAGGATCTGAGGTTCGTCATCGACAACCAGTACGCGCTGAGCGGTCATCCCGGCCTCCCGTCTGGAGCGTCGAGGCGTTCGCGTCGACCGGAAGTTCGATCGTGACCCTCGTGCCTTTGCCGTCAATCACCGGGCTCTCGGCCCTGATTGTGCCGCCTAAGCCCTTGACGATACCGGCGCAGATCGAAAGGCCGAGGCCCGTGCCGGGCGCGCGGCCATCGCTGCCGGCGACACGGTAAAACTTGTCGAAGACCTTCTCCAGCGCGTCCTTCGGGATGCCAATTCCCCGGTCGGTCACCGCGAGCACGATCCGGTTTGGCTCCGCATGTGCCTTGATTTCCGTTATCGAACCTGGGTTGCTGTACTTGTTGGCGTTATCGAGGAGGTTGAACAGCACCTGTTCCAGCAGTGCGGCATCGCCCCGAATGAGCGGTAGCCTGTCTGGCAGGATCGACTGTACTTTCCGTTTCGGAAATGCCTTGCGTGCGCGTTCAACCGCGCTGGTGACCACGTCCCGCACCTCCACCCAGTCGCGGCGAATATCGACGGCGCCAGCTTCGAGCCGCGTCATGTCGAGGAGGTTCGACACGAAGCGGGAGAGGCGGCCCGCTTCTTCCTCTATGGTTGCCAGCAGGTCGCTCCGGTCGGACTTCGACATGTGGTCGCCAAGCGTGCGCAGGCTTGTGACCGATCCCACGATGGAGGCGAGGGGCGTGCGTAGGTCATGCGAGATCGACGACAGCAGCGCCGCTCTGAGGCGCTCACCTTCAGCGGCCGTCTCGGCCCTTGACGCCTGTTCGACCAGCGCGATTCTTTCGATGGCGACGACGGCCTGCTCAATGAACGATTGGATCGTCGCAATAACGGGGCCGCTCAAGGCATCGTCGGCATCTCCAGGATCGATGCCGACAGCCCCGATCGAACGTTTCGCACCCAGCATGGGACGAAAGTGAAAGCGCGCCGAGGGCAGAGTTTCCGTGCCGCGTCCGGCCGGCTCCATCTTCTCCTGAGCCCATCGCGCCGCGGCCCAATCGGACGTTCCGAGTTGATCGTCCGGCGGCCAGCTATGTTGGAGCGCCAGCCCGTCGCCAAGATCAAGAAGGACGACCGACTTACCTTTTGCAACAGCAGCCACCTGGCTCGTGAGGAGCCAGACCACGTCATCGAGCTTCCGCACGCCGGAGAGCTTGCTGGAGAAATCGAAGAGCGCTTGCGTGGCTTCCGCACGCTCGCGCGTCGCCGTCGCGTGTTCTCTGAGGCGTCCTGCCAGCGAGCCGGTCACGAATGCGACCGCGAGAAAGATAAACAGCGACAGCAGCTCGTAAGGCGTGGCAACGGTGAACGTGTAGCGGGGATCGATGAAGAAGAAATTGTAGGCGAGGAAGGAGAAGACTGAGGTCGCGATCGCGACGACCGTACCGAAACGCATGGCGCAAAGGAGCACGGCCAGCAGAAAGACCATCGAAAGGTTCGGCAACCGGCTCACTTGCTCGAGCGCCATGCCAGCCAATACGGCCAACGCTGCCGCACCCGCGGCAATCGCCATTGACACAATGTGCAGACCCGGCAGCTGCCATGCGGGTTTCGTTCTCAGTTCCGACCGCTCCTTGCGTAGTACCGTCCCAACCTCCGGAGTTACGATGAGCACCGACAGGTTTTGGGCTCTGCGCACGAGTTCGCCCGACAGGGAACGTCCCAAGAGGCGCCCAACCGGCCCAGCTTTCGAGCGGCCAATGATGATCTGGGTGATGTTATTGCGCTTGGCATAGGTGAGGATCTCACCCGCCAGATCGGTCGCGTTGAGGCGCACGGCGCTTGCGCCGAGACGATCGGCGAGACGCATCATCTTCTCGGTGCGGCGGATGGTGGCCCGCTCAGAGATCTCGCGATCGCTCGGCGACAGATGGAGCGCCACCCAATCGGCTTTCTGGGCGGTGGCCAGCCGTGCAGCCGTTCGGATGACGGTCTCCGAAAGGTCGTCGCTGCCGGCACAAACAAGTATCCGCTCAGAGCTCGGCCAAGGACCCTCGATGCCTTGCTGACGAAGCTGCGCCAGCATCTGCTCGTCGACGCTGTAGGCGGTGCGTCGAAGAGCCAACTCGCGTAGCGCTGTCAGGTTGCTCGGCTTAAAGAACTGGTCGATGGCGCGACGGGCGTTATCTGGAAGGTAGACCTTGCCTTCCTTGAGGCGCTGGATCAGCTCTTCCGGAGGCAGATCGATCACGACAATCTCGTCAGCCTTCTCCAAGACTTTATCGGGCACCGTTTCCTGGACGCGGATGCCCGTGATGCGCTGCACGACATCCTGAAGGCTCTCCAGATGCTGGATGTTCAGCGTCGTCCACACGTCGATGCCGTTGCGCAAGACCTCCTCGACATCCTGATAGCGTTTGGCATGGATCAGGCCCGGCGCATTCGTATGCGCGAACTCGTCGACCAGCAGCAGCGTCGGCTTTTGTGCAATCGCCGCCTCGACATCGAATTCCATCAGGTCCCGGCGGCGGTACTGGACCGGCTTGCGCGGTAGTACGTCGAGCCCGTCGAGCAACGCCGCGGTCTCCGAGCGCCCGTGCGTCTCGACGACGCCGACGAGAACGTCGACACCCTCGGCTTTCTGCGCCCGGGCTGCGGACAGCATCGCATAAGTCTTGCCGACGCCCGGGGCCATGCCGAGAAACACCTTGAGCTTGCCGCGGCCTTCCTTTTTGGCAAGCTCGAGCAGCGCCTTCGGCGACGGGCGCCTTTCGTCCGGGGATGTTTTGCTCTGTTCGGCCATGCCGGCCTATCCGGCGCTGCCGGGCAGGTTGGCGTCAAGTGCAAGATTCAAGCGGAGCACGTTGATTCGCGGTTCGCCAAAGAGGCCAAGGAGCGGCCATTCCTTCGATTCTTCGACCAGTGTGCGGACCTGGGCCTCAGTCACCCTCCGGGCGGCGGCAATGCGGGTGATTTGCAGGGCCGCATAAGCAGGTGAGATATGTGGATCGAGCCCACTCGCCGAGGCCGTCACCGCATCGGCCGGGATCGATGTCGCGCCGCCTTTGCGGAGCACGGCGATATCGTGCTCGATCCGATCGATGAGTTTCTTTGACAGCGGTCCCAGATTCGATCCCGACGAATTCGCAGCATTGTAGGGCGCGTCGATTGTCTTGGCATCGTCGTTAGGGTCCGGCGCGCTCGTTGCCGACGGACGGCCTTGGAAGTAGCGATCGGATGTGAAGCTCTGGCCTATCAGCGCCGAGCCGACGACTGTGGTGCCGCGTGTGATGAGCGAGCCATTGGCAGCCGCTGGGATCAGGACCTGTGCGAGACCCGTCATCGCCAGGGGATATGCCAATCCGGTCAATAGCGTGAAGAACGCCAGCATGACGATTGCGGGGCGGAGGTGCGCGATCACTGTCGTTCTCCTTCAGGCGAGCCGCAGGGCAGAGACGGCGAGGTCGATGATCTTGATGCCGACGAACGGAACGAGAAACCCGCCGAGCCCGTAAACGAGGAGGTTGCGACGGAGCAGTGGCGCAGCGCCGATTGGCTTATAGGAGACGCCTTTGAGCGCGAGCGGGATCAGCGCGACGATGACGAGCGCATTGAATATGACAGCCGACAGGATGGCGCTTTCGGGCGTCGCAAGTCCCATTACGTTGAGCGCGCCGAGCTGGGGGTAGGTCGCCAGGAAGAGCGCGGGGATGATCGCGAAATACTTTGCGACGTCGTTGGCGATCGAAAACGTCGTCAGCGAGCCGCGCGTCATCAGGAGCTGCTTGCCGATTTCCGTCACCTCAATGAGCTTTGTAGGGTTGCTGTCGAGATCGACCATGTTGCCGGCCTCGCGCGCGGCCTGCGTGCCCGACTGCATGGCAACGCCGACATCGGCTTGTGCCAGAGCTGGCGCGTCGTTTGTGCCGTCGCCACACATGGCGATCAAACGCCCCTTGGCCTGCTCGGCCTTGATGTAGGCGAGCTTGTCCTGCGGCGTTGCCTCGGCAATGTAGTCGTCGACGCCGGCTTCCGAGGCAATGGCAGCGGCCGTGACCGGGTTGTCGCCCGTGACCATGACGGTCTTGATCCCCATTGCCCGGAGCGCGGCGAAGCGCTCCTTGATATCGGGTTTCACCACATCCTTGAGTTGGACGACGCCGAGCAGCCTTGAGCTGTCGGTCACCGCGAGTGGTGTGCCGCCTGAGCGGGAAATGCTTTCGACAGCTTCGCGGAACGCAACGGGTGCGGCCGCGATCGTCGCGTCGACGGACTTCAGAATTGCATCGACTGCGCCCTTGCGGATGCTGCGGCCATCGATATCGACACCTGAGATCCGCGTCTGAGCCGAAAACGGTATGAAGGTCGCCTTCCGCTTGTCGAGGCTCGGCTCGGCCTGGCCATGTTGGCCCTTTGCGAGGGCGACGATGGAGCGGCCTTCCGGCGTCTCGTCGGAAAGGGACGCCAACAGTGCGGCGGCGGCCAACTCGCCATCCGCGATGCCCGGAGCCGGGATGAAGGCCGTCGCAAGCCGATTGCCGTAGGTGATCGTCCCGGTCTTGTCGAGCAGCAGCGTATCGACGTCGCCGGCTGCCTCGACCGCGCGGCCGGAGGTCGCCATCACGTTGAAGCGGACCAGGCGATCCATGCCTGCGATACCTATGGCGGATAGAAGCCCGCCGATGGTGGTCGGGATCAGCGTTACCAGCAGCGCGACCAAAACCGTGATCGAGAGGACAGTGCCCGAATAGCCGGCGAGCCCCCACAGCGTCGCAACAGCGATGAGGAAGATCAGCGTCATGCCGGAGAGCAGGATCGAAAGCGCCAACTCGTTAGGCGTCTTCTGACGCTGCGCGCCTTCGACCAGTGCGATCATTTTGTCGAGGAATGACGAGCCGGGCTCGGCCGTCACTCGCACCTTGATGCAGTCGGAGATCACGACGGTTCCGCCCGTGACGGCCGAGCGGTCGCCGCCAGATTCGCGGATGACAGGCGCGGACTCTCCCGTCACAGCCGATTCGTTGACCGCGGCGATGCCCTCGATCACCTCGCCGTCGGCGGGGATGGTATCGCCGGCTTCCACGAGGACCACGTCGCCGACCTGGAGCAGGTCCGCGGACTTCGGCTCCCACAAATCATCCTCGGGATCGTCCGGGTGAAGAAGGAGCTTGGCCTTCGTGTCGCTTTGGGCGGCCCTGAGGGCGTCGGCGTGTGCCCTGCCACGTCCTTCTGCAATGGCTTCTGCAAAGTTGGCGAACAGAACCGTGAACCATAGCCAGGTGGCGATCTGGCCTGAGAAGAGAAGTCCGCCGCGACCCGATACGAGATCGCGCACGAACAGCAGCGTCACCAACAGAGCGACGACCGCAGTGACGAACATCACAGGGTTGCGCACCAGCTTGGCCGGCGCGAGCTTTGCGATGGCATCGAACGCGGACTGTTGCAGGATGCCGGCGTCGAGGAGCGGGATGACTTTGGTTGACATGGGTAACTCCTTCAGAAGGTCTTGCCGGCTTGCATCAGGAAGTGCTCGACGATCGGTCCGAGTGCGAGCGCCGGGAAGTACTGGAGGCCGCCGAGTATCAGGATCACGCCGATCAGAAGGCCAATGAACAGGGGACCGTGCGTCGGGAAAGTGCCCGACGACACCGGTACCTTCTTCTTGGCGGCAAGTGTCCCCGCAAGAGCCATGACAGGCACGACGTAGGCGAAGCGGCCAAGCAGCATCGCGATGCCGAGGGTGGTATTGTACCAGGGGGTATTGGCGGAAAGGCCGGCAAATGCCGAGCCGTTGTTGGCGGCCGCCGACGAGTAGGCGTAGAGGATTTCCGTCAAGCCGCGCGGTCCGGCGTTCGCGAGGCTCTCGAGCGCGTTCGGCAGCATCGCGGAGACGGATGTGAACCCGAGGATGGCGAACGGCAGGATGAGCAGCGACAGCATGGCCAGCTTCATCTCGTGCGCCTCGATCTTCTTGCCGAGGTATTCTGGTGTACGCCCGACCATCAGTCCCGCGATGAACACGGTCAGGATCGCGATCACGAGCATGCCGTAGAGACCGGAGCCGACGCCGCCGGGCAGGATTTCGCCAAGCTGCATCAGGAAGAGCGGTACCATTCCGCCAAGTGGCATCAGGGAGTCGTGCATGGTGTTGACCGCGCCGCACGAGAGCCCCGTCGTTGCGACGACATAGAGCGCGGACAGCGCCTGACCGAAGCGGACTTCCTTACCCTCCATGTTGCCCGGCGTGAGATCTACGCCGGCGTTGGCGAGGAGCGGATTGCCAGCAGCCTCGGCCCAGTAAACGACGGCGGTTGCCGTAATCAGCAAGGCGTACATCGCGACGAGTAGCGCCAGGCCCTGACGCCGGTCGGCGACCATGCGGCCGAAGGTAAAGGTCAGAGCGGTCGAGATGAGCAGCATGCTCCAGATGGAGAGCATATTCGACCAGGCATTTGGGTTCTCGAAGGGGTGCGCCGCGTTGGCATTGAAGAAACCACCGCCGTTGGTGCCGAGCTGCTTGATCGCCTCCTGGCTGGCAACCGGCCCGAGCGCGATGGTCTGCTTCAAGCCTTCGAGCGTTGTCGCTTCGACGCTGCCGGCGAGGGTCTGCGGCACGCCGGTCAGAGCAAACGCAACGGCAACGACGAACGACAGCGGCAGCAGCACGTAGAGCGTGGCGCGGGTCATATCGACCCAGAAGTTGCCCAGCGTCTCGATTGAGCTGCGTGCGAAGGCACGCGCCACGGCGATCGCCAATGCGATGCCGGTTGCGGCCGATAAGAAGTTTTGCACGGCAAGGCCGGCCATCTGGACGAGGTGGCTCATGGTGGTTTCGCCGCCGTAGGCCTGCCAGTTGGTGTTGGTTGCGAAGCTCATCGCCGTGTTGAAGGCGAGATCGGGCCGCACACCTGAGAAGCCTTGCGGATTGAACGGAAGAAGGCCTTGAAGCCGCATCAAGGCGTAAAGCGCCAGGAAGCCAGCCGCATTGAAGACAAGCATCGCCAGCGTGTACGCCAGCCACGACTGCTCCTTTCCGGCTTGGATCCCTGCGGCGCGATAGAGCAGGCGCTCCGCCGGTTGCAGCAGCGGTGACAGCACCGTCTTTTCACCCTGGAAAACGCGGGCCATGAAGGGCCCGAGCGGCCAAGCGCAGGCTATGACCGCGCCGAGCACCAGCGCGATCTGCGTCCAACCAACGACTGTCATGGGTCACCTGCCGAACATTAGAACTTCTCGGGCCGAAGCAGGGTGTAGACGAGGTAGGCGCCGAGGCCGATGGCAACCAGCAACCCGATAAGAGGATCGGTCATGGGATCCCCTTAGAGCCGGTCACAGCACACGGCGTAAGCTGCCATCAAGGCAAAGCCGCCGCAGCCAAGAGCAAGAAAAACGAGGTCGAGCATGCCGGTCCTCCGTAGCGCGATGAAACAGGAATGGCGCGACCGACATAAGTTTTCGATTGGGATTCCGCTGCCCAGCAATAAAGAAGAAATAAGGGTCGAGGCGCTGTCTCCTTGCGCGTTCGGTTTCAGACGGGGTGCGGAGCTGAATATCCAACATAAAAATTTGATAATTCGGCATCTTTCTCTCGATCAATTGCGCTTACGCCGCTCGGCTCGGCTGGCCAATACGGCCCGGGACAACCCGCCAAAGCGGCCAGAGCTTCACGCCGTGCAGCCATAGGCCGACATTAGACACGGCAGACCACACACTAGCCGGCCGACATATGCGCGCTGCTGAGTCCCATCCCGCGGCAGATTGGCCCCCTTTGACCAAAGTCAATTGCGCGTCGCACGCCTGCCGGCATATTTGCCGCCGGAGCTTCCGGGCTCACGCATCTTCCGCGCGGTCTCCTCCGAGGGCTCGGACTGGCCGCGCCCGGATGGGCGTAGTGGATGGCATCGGCTGGGGGACACATGATCGGACAGCTCACGCTTTTCGAGCGCCAATCCGCGCTTATGGTTCTGGCAGCCCTGGGCGTTGTCGGGCTGCTGATAGCCATCTTCGGCGCCAGCGATCCACTTGGCACGCAAGGCGCGATCGTCGGCGCCTATGCCGTCGCGGGGATCTTCGTCGTCATTTCCGGATACTACAAACCTGAGCCGGCGGCCGACGCGCGGGCCAGCTACTATGACGATCCGACGAAGGCCGCCATCGTTCTCGCCATGGGTTGGGTGATTGTCGGTCTCGCCGTGGGCGACTGGGTGGCCTGGTTGCTGGTGAATCCCGACCTCACATTCGACGCGCCGTGGGCTAGCTTCGGCCGCATCCGCCCCGTTCACACCACCGCCGTGATTTTCGGCTTTGGCGGCAACGCTCTGATTGGCACCTCGCTCTACGTGCTGCAGCGGACATCGCGCGCGCGCCTGCCTGATCAGTTTTCTCCGTGGTTCGTCCTCGCTGGTTACAACCTCTTCTGCGTTCTTGCCGTCACCGGCTATCTGGCCGGCATCACGCAATCGAAGGAATACGCCGAACCCGAATGGTACGCCGATATCCTGCTGGTGATCGTCTGGGTGGTCTATTTCTCGATCTACCTGCGCACGCTTGCGCGCCGCAAGGAGCCGCACATCTACGTCGCCAACTGGTACTATATGGCCTTCATCCTGGTGGTGGCGGTTCTCCACATCGTCAACAATATTGCCGTTCCGGTCTCCCTCGGCCATGCCAAGAGCTATTCCGCCTTCTCCGGCGTGCAGGACGCGATGACGCAATGGTGGTACGGCCACAACGCCGTGGCCTTCTTCCTGACCTCCGGCTTCCTCGGCATGATGTACTACTATCTGCCCAAGCGCGCAGGTCGGCCCATCTTCTCCTACCGCATGTCCATCATCAGCTTCTGGGGCATCACCTTCTTTTACATGTGGGCGGGCTCGCACCACCTGCACTACACGGCGCTGCCGCAATGGGTGCAGACGCTCGGCATGACGTTCTCGGTCATGCTGCTGGTGCCGTCATGGGCCTCCGCGGGCAACGCC
>JBFWWW010000029.1:0-29086 GCA_050245975.1 Hyphomicrobiaceae bacterium | reverse complement strand
CGACGAACTTCGGATCGCCGTAGAACGCCTCGCGGTCGGCATAGGCGAGCTTGGCGCACTCCACCCCCGTGTGGATGAAGTCGGCATCCGTCGGCTTCGCCTTCGCGAAGTCGTAGCCCTTGAGCAGCGCCAGCTGCTGCAGCAGCACGGGGCCTTGCGTCCATGGGCCGGGCTTCAGCACGGTGTAGGGGCCGAAGTCGAGCGACACCGGCGCCTCGATCGCGGGCTCCCACGTCGCCAGGTCCTGTCCCGACAGCACGCCGCGATGGCGCCGGCCGCTGACGTCCATGATCTCCTCGGTGCGGCAGAAGCGGTCGATGGCCTCGGCGACGAAGCCCTCGCGCCAGGCGCCGAGCGCGCGCCGGATCTCCGCCTCGCGCCCGCCGCCGCCCGCTTCCGCCTCGCGCAGGATGCGCGTGTAGGTCTCGGCGTGGCGCGCATTGCGGAACAGCGTGCCGGGCAGCGGCACCTTGCCGTCGCGCAGATAGACGGCCGCCGACGTCGGCCAGTGGTCGCGATAGAGAGCGGCCACGGTGCCGATGGTGGCGCAGGCGCGCTCCACCAGCGGGTGCCCGTTCTCCGCATAGCCGATGGCGGCCTCCAGCACGTCGCGCAGCCGCATCGTGCCGTAGCGCTCCAGGATCAGCATATAGGTCGGGAAGGTGCCCGGTATGCAGGTGGCGAGCAGGCCCGTGCCGGGGATGATGTCGAGGCCGAGGTGGCCGCGGTAGTGCGCGATGGTCGCGCCGGCCGGCGCCGGCCCCTGCCCGCAGACGACGAACGGCGCGCCGCCCGCCTTCGCATCGAACAGCATCACCGGCACGTCGCCGCCGGGTCCGTTGAGGTGCGGCTCCACCACCTGCAGCGTGAAGGCCGCCGCGATGCCGGCATCGAAGGCGTTGCCGCCGCGCTCGAGGATGCCCATGGCGACCGCGGTGGCGATCCAGTGCGTGGTGGCCGCGACGCCGAACGTGCCGTCGATCTCGGGCCGGGTCGTGAACGTATTCGGATTGATGTTGGACATGGCGCCTCGCTCGGCGTGTCGGGGACAGGGACGCGGCGGATTATGCACGGGCGCGTCCGCCGCACCAGAGCGGCTGGCGACCGGCTGCCCGGCGCCCGGGCAGGAGCTGCCGCGAACGTCGTCTGCGGCCCGCATCGGGCGCGGCGCTTGTCGCTTGCCGCCGATCTGTTACCGTGCGGCCGTGCCGGGGGAGCCGGTGTGTCGTGCAGAAAAGGGAAACCGTCATGGTGTTGGGTCTCGGAGTCGGGCTGCGCACGCTGGTCGCGGCTGCAGCCATTGCGGTCGTCGGCGGCCTTTCGCCGGCCGGTGCGCAGGGCAAGGAGCCGGTCAAGGTCGGCGAGCTCAACTCCTACGGCCGCATGGCCGCGTTCGCGGTGCCCTACCGCAACGGCATGACGCTGGCGATGAACGAGGTCAACGCCAAGGGCGGCGTGCTCGGCGGCCGTCCGCTCGAGATCACGTTCCGCGACGACGGCGGCACGCCCGGCGATGCCGTGCGCGTGGCCGAGGAGCTCTTGACGCGCGAGAAGGTGGCCTTCCTGGCCGGGACGTTCCTGTCCAACGTCGGTCTCGCCGTCGCCGACTTCGCCAACCAGCGCAAGGTGCTGTTCCTGGCGAGCGAGCCGCTGACCGACGCCATCACCATGGGCAGCGGCAATCCCTACACCTACCGCATGCGTCCCGGCACCTTCATGCAGACCAAGATGCTGGTCGAGGCCGCCAAGGGCAAACCCGCCAAGCGCTGGGCGATCGTGGCGCCCAACTACGAGTACGGGCAGTCGGCAGCCGCCAACTTCAAGAAGCTCATCAAGGACGTGAACCCGGCGGCCGAGATCGTCGCCGAGCAGTATCCCGCGCTCGGCAAGATCGACGCCGGCGCCACCGTCGCCGCGCTCGACGCCGCCAAGCCGGACGCCATCTTCAACGTGCTGTTCGGCGCCGACCTGACGACCTTCGTGCGCGAGGGCAACACGCGCGGCCTGTTCCAGAACCGCCTCGTCGTCAGCCTGCTGACGGGTGAGCCCGAGTACCTGCTGCCGCTCAAGGACGAGACGCCGGACGGCTGGATCGTCACCGGCTACCCGTGGGAGCAGATCGACGCGCCCGCGCACAAGGCCTTCGTCGAGGCCTATCGCAAGGCCTTCAACGACACGCCGCGTCTCGGCTCCCTGCTCGGCTACGTCGAGGGCCACGTCATGGCCGACCTCATCAACAAGGCCGGCTCGCTCGAGACCGACAAGCTGCGCGCGGCCTTCAACGACATGAAGTTCGACAGCATCGTCGGGCCGCTGACCATGCGCGGGCTCGATCACCAGATGACGCTCGGGGCCTGGGTCGGCGAGACGACCATCAAGAGCGGCATGCCGACGATGAAGAACTGGACCTACCAGGACGGCGCGAAATTCATGTTCCCGGAGGCCGAGGTCAAGGCCGGCCGCAAGAACTGACCGACCCCGCACGCACAAGCTGAAGGCGACGGCCGCCGGCCATGGATCCCTCATTCGCTCTGGTCCAGGTGCTGAACGGCCTCGCCAGCGCCTCCTCGCTGTTCATCATGGCGTCGGGGCTGACGATCGTGTTCGGCGTGACGCGCATCGTCAATTTCGCGCACGGCTCGCTCTACATGCTCGGCGCCTACCTCGCCGTGACCTTCGTGCCGCCGCTGCTCGCCGTCAGCCCCACGCTGCCGATGTTCCTTCTCGGCGTGCTCGCCGCCGCCGTCGCCGTCGGCCTCATCGGCGTGCTGATGGAGCTCTTGCTTCTGCGCCGCATCTACCAGGCGCCCGAGCTGCTGCAGCTTCTCGCCACCTTCGGCATCGTGCTGGTGACCGAGGACGCGGTGCTCAAGATCTGGGGCCCGCTCGACATCCTCGGCCCGCGCGCGCCGGGGCTGGCCCGGGCGGTCGACATCTTCGGCCACCGCTTCCCATCCTACGAGCTGTTCCTGATCGCCTGCGGGCCGGTCGTGCTGGCGCTGCTGTGGCTCCTCATGCGCCGCACGCGCTTCGGCGTCCTCGTGCGCGCGGCGACGCAGGACCGCGAGATGGTGGGCGCGCTCGGCGTCAACCAGGCGCTGCTGTTCACCGGCACGCTGTTCCTCGGCGCGACCCTGGCCGGGCTCGGCGGCGCGCTGCAGATCCCGCGCGCGGCCGCCACCCCGCACATGGACATCGCCGTGCTGGCGGACGCCTTCGTCGTCACCGTCGTCGGCGGCATGGGCTCGGTGCCCGGCGCGTTCCTCGCCGCACTCATCATCGGCCAGCTCAACGCCTTCGGCATCCTCATCTTCCCCAAGGTGACGCTGGTGCTGGTCTTCCTGCTCATGGCCGTCGTGCTGGTCGTGCGGCCGTGGGGACTGCTCGGGCGGCCCGACGCGCAGGTGCAGCGGCTCGCGCACCCGGAAGGCTTCGTCCTGCTCAAGCCCTGGACGCCGCGCGCGGCCGCCTGGATCGCGGCCGGCATCGGCCTGCTGCTGGCCCTGCCGCTGGTCGGCGACGGCTACGCGCTCAAGGTCGCCATCGAGGTGATCGTGTTCGCGCTCGCCGCCTTCAGCCTCAACTTCCTCGTCGCCAATGCCGGCATCGTCAGCTTCGGCCACGCGGCCTATTTCGGTCTCGGCGCCTACGCGGCGGGCCTCCTCGTCACCAAGGCCGGCTGGAGCATGGTGCCCGCGCTCGTCGCCGCGCCGGCGGCGGCCGGCATCGGCGCGCTGCTCTTCGGCTACTTCATCGTGCGCCTGTCGGGCATCTACCTCGCCATGCTCACGCTCGCCTTCGCGCAGATCACCTACGCCATCGCCTTCCAGTGGGTGGAGGTGACGGGCGGCGACAACGGCGTCGTCGGCGTGTGGCCCTCGTCCTGGGTCGGCTCGCGCACGGCCTACTACTACTTCGCGCTCGCGCTTTCGCTCGCCGCCATCGCGCTCCTCGACCGCATCATGCGCGCGCCCTTCGGCTACGCGTTGCGCGCCGCGCGCGACGCCCCGCTCAGGGCCGGCGCCATCGGCATCGACGTGCGCCGCCTGCGCTGGCTCGGCTTCGGCATCGCCGGCGCGGCCGCCGGACTGTCGGGCGCGCTCTACGCCTTCTCCAAGGGCTCCATCGACCCGACGCTGATCTCCATCGCCACCTCGGTCGACTTCCTGGCCATGATCCTCGTCGGCGGCATCCAGACCGTGCTCGGCGCGGTCGTCGGCGCCGGCGTGTTCCACACGGTCAAGGATGTCGTCATGCCGCTCACCGACCATTGGCGGCTGCTGATGGGGCTCACCATCATCGCCATCGTGCTGGTGTCGCCGCATGGCCTGGTGGGCGGGCTGGAACGGCTCGGCGCGTTTTTCGCCCGCCGGCGCCTGCCGGCGCGCGAGGCGGTGCGGCCATGACGCTGCTGGCGGTCGACCGGCTCAACAAGGCGTTCGGCGGCGTGGTCGCGGCCCGTGACGTGTCGTTCACCGTCGCGCGCGGCGAGCTCGTCGCGCTGATCGGCCCCAACGGTGCGGGCAAGTCCACCACCTTCAACATGGTCGGCGGCCAGCTGCGGCCCGACAGCGGCAGCGTGCGCCTCGACGGCGAGCCCATCACCGGGCTGCCGGCGCGCGCCGTCTGGCGGCAGGGCGTCGGCCGCACCTTCCAGGTGGCGGAGACGTTCGCGTCCATGACGGTGGCCGAGAACATCCAGATGGCGCTCATCAGCCACGCCGGCGAGACCATGCGCCTGTGGCGGCCCGCGGCGCTGCAGCACCGTGCCGCGGCCGACGCGCTGCTGGCGCAGGTCGGCATGGCGGCGGACGCCGACCGCCCGGTGAGCGAGCTCGCCTACGGCGACGTCAAGCGCGTCGAGCTCGCCATCGCGCTCGCCAGCGATCCCAAGCTGCTGCTGATGGACGAGCCCACCGCCGGCATGGCGCCGCGCGAGCGCGCGGACCTGATGGCGCTGACGGCGCGGCTCGCGCGCGAGCGCCAGGTCGGCGTGCTGTTCACCGAGCATGACATGGACGCCGTCTTCGCCCACGCCGATCACATCCTGGTGCTCGTGCACGGCGAGATCATCGCCCGCGGCACGCCGGCCGAGGTGCGCGCGAACGCGCGCGTCAAGCAGGTCTATCTGGGCGAGATGGGAGCGATCGCCGCCGACCGCGCGGCCCGCGCCGGGAGTGCCGCGCCGTGACGGCCGCGCCCATCCTCGCCGCCGCCGGTCTCACCGCGCGCTACGGCCAGGCGCAGATCCTGTTCGGCATCGGGCTCGATCTCGCGCCCGGCGAGGTGGTGGCGCTGCTCGGCCGCAACGGCGCCGGCAAGACGACGACGCTCAAGGCGATCATGGGCCTCGTCGCCCGCAGCGCCGGGCGCCTCGATTTCGCCGGCATCGACATCCGCGCGCTTGCGCCCTACCGCATCGCCCGCCTCGGCCTCGGCTACGTGCCGGAGGACCGGCGCATCTTCACCGACCTGACGGTGGCGGAGAACCTCGAGGTCGGCCGCCGCGCGACCGCCGGGGGCGCGCCGTGGACGCCGCAGCGCCTCTTCTCCATCTTCCCCAACCTCGCCGGGATGCAGGACCGGCGCGCCAGCGCCATGTCGGGCGGCGAGCAGCAGATGCTGACCATCGCCCGCACGCTGATGGGCAACCCGCGCGCCGTGCTGCTCGACGAGCCGTCCGAGGGTCTTGCGCCCGTCATCGTCGAGCAGATGGCCGCCTCCGTGCTGCGCATGAAGGAGGAAGGCATCGCCGTCCTCCTTTCGGAGCAGAACCTGCACTTCGCCGCCGCCGTCGCCGACCGCGCCTATGTGATCGAAAAAGGTGCAATCCGCTTTGCCGGCACCATGGCGGAGCTGGGGCGGAACACCCAGGTCCGCGACGCCTACCTGACCGTCTAGGGCCTTTGCGTCTCCCACCCTGTCATCCCGGCCGAGCGCAGCGAGAGCCGGGACCCAGGAACCAAGAGCACGCGCTCGCCCCTGACGCTGGGTCCCGGATATTTCGCTTCGCGAAATTCCGGGATGACAGGGGGACGCGAAATTCCATGCGCGGCTTCCCGGATGACAGGCGTGCTCACGCCCCCACCTTGTCATCCTCGCCGCCGCCCCCCTCCCTGTCATCCCGGCCGAGCACAGCGAGAGCCGGGACCCAGGAACCAAGAGCACGCGCTCGCCCCTGACGCTGGGTCCCGGATATTTCGCTTCGCGAAATTCCGGGATGACAGGAGGACGCGAAATTCCGGGCACGGCTTCCCGGATGACAGGCGTGCTCACGCCCTCTACCTGTCATCCCCGCCGGAGCATCCCCCACCTTGTCATCCTCGCCGCCGCCCCCTCCTGTCATCCTCGCCGCCGCGCCCCCCACTGTCATCCCGGCCGAGCACAGCGAGAGCCGGGACCCAGGAACCACGAGCACGCGCTCGCCTGTGACGCTGGGTCCCGGATGGCCGCCGCGCGGCCTCCGGGATGACAGGGGGAGCGTGAATTCCGGGCGACTGAACCCGAAACGCACCGGCCCGCCCCGCAGCCGGCGCGCTCTTCACGGGCGCTCTTTACAGACCCCCTCGCGCCCGCCTATCGTTCGTACACTAACAGTCGGGAGCCGACCGTGCCCCAAGCCGCAAGACCGGTCCAGCGCCGCGTGGTGGGTGTCGACGTCGGCGGCACCTTCACCGACCTGCTGCTGCTGGAAGAGACGGCGCAGGGCACGGGCGTCCGGCTCGCCAAGATCCCGACGACGGCGGACAACCAGGCGCTCGGCGTGCTCGCGGCCATCGCCGGCGCCGGCGTGCCCGTCGACAGCCTCGACCTCATCATCCACGGCACCACCGCCACCACCAACGCCATCCTGGAGCGCAAGCTCGCCCGCGTCGGCCTCATCACCACGCGCGGCTTCCGCGACATCCTCGAGCTGGGCCGGCGCACGCGCCCGAAGCCCTACGGCCTCTTCGGCACGTTCGAGCCGCTGGTGCCGCGCGACCTGCGCATCGAGGTTTCCGAGCGCATGAACGCGAGGGGCGAGGTCGTCACGCCGCTCGACGAGGCGGAGGTGGCCGACGCCGTGCGCGCGCTGCTGGCGGCGGGCTGCGAAAGCCTCGTCATCCATTTCCTGCACGCCTACGCCAACCCGGCGCACGAGCGCCGCGCGGCCGAGATCGCGCAGGGGCTCTGGCCCAACGCCTACATCACGCAGGGCTCGGCCCTGCTGTCGGAGTATCGCGAGTACGAGCGCGGCACCACGGCCTCCATCAACGCCGCCGTGCAGCCGATCCTCGACCGCTACGTGCACCGCCTGTCCACCGACCTTGCCGCGCACGGCTTCCGCCGCGACCTCCTGGTGATGAACGGCAACGGCGGCACGGTGGCGGCCCCCCTCGTCGCCCGCGAGGCCGCCAAGACCGTCATGTCGGGGCCCGCCTCGGGCGTCATGGCGGCGGCCGCGACGCTGGCGCAGTGCGGCGGCGCCAACGCGATCACCTACGACATGGGCGGCACCTCGACGGACGTGGCGCTGATCCACGGCGGCGTGCCCGAGGTATCGGCCGAGCTCACCATCGACTACGGCCTGCCGATCCACGTGCCGATGGTGGACGTGCGCACCGTCGGCGCCGGCGGCGGCTCCATCGCCTCGCTCGATGCCGCCGGCATGCTGAAGGTCGGGCCGGAGAGCGCCGGCGCGGAGCCCGGCCCCATCTGCTTCGGGCGCGGCGGCACGCGGCCCACCATCACCGACGCCAATCTCGTGCTCGGCCGCCTGTCGCCGGAGGCGCTGCTGGGCGTCAAGACCGCCGTCGGCATCGATCAGGTGCGCGCGGCCTTCGAGCGCGAGCTGGCCCGCCCGCTCGGCATCGGCATCGAAGCCGCCGCGGCCGCCGTCATCCGCCTCGGCAACACGCTGATGTCGGGCGCCATCCGCATGGTGTCGCTCTCGCGCGGCTACGACCCGCGCGACTTCGTGCTGTTCGCCTTCGGCGGCGCCGGCCCGCTGCATGCGGTGGCGCTGGCGCGCGAGCTCGGCATCCCGGAGGTGCTGGTGCCGGCGCGGCCCGGGCTCACCAACGCGCTCGGCTGCCTCGTCGCCGACCTGCGGCAGGACTTCGTCAACACGCTCAACGCCCCGCTCGACCAGGTGGACATGGGCGACGTGCGCGCCACGTTGCAGGACCAGCGCCGGCGCGGCGAGGCCGTCAACGCCGCCGAGCAGGGCGAGATCGTCGCCACCCGCGTGCTGCATTCGGCCGAGATGCAGTTCCGCGGCCAGACGCACCTCATCCGCGTCGCCATTCCCTCCCCCGACGTGACCCGCGAGGCGCTGCAGGCGCTGTTCGAGGCCGCCTACTTCGCCCGCTTCCAGGTGGACCTGCCGGAGATCAAGGCGGTGCTCGTCAACCTGTGCACGTCCGTGATCGGCCAGCGGCGCCCCTTCCCCGTCGCCGGCCTGCTCGACCCGGGCGCACGCGCGTCCGATCTCGCCGGCGCGACGGCCGGCACGCGGCAGCTCTATGCCGACGGGCGCTGGCAGCCGGCCGCCATCTACGCCCGCGACCGGCTTCCCATCGGCGCGGCGATCGCCGGCCCCGCGGTCGTCGAGCAGATCGACGCCACCACCGTCATCGAGCCCGGCGCCACGGCCACCGTCGACGACAACGGCAACCTGCGCATCAGGGTCGGCACGCCATGACGCAACCGACCATCACACAACCCGACCCCGCACTCGATCCGCTGACGCTCGCCGTCATCGAGGCCGGCCTGCGCCAGGTCTGCAACGAGATGGACATCGCCTTCTCGCGCGCCGCCTTCTCGCCCGTGATCGCGGAAGCCGACGACCGCGCCGACGGCATCTACGACTGGGACACGGGCCGTCTCATCTCGCAGGGCGAGCTGGGCCTGCCGGTGTTCGTCGGCACCATGCAGTCGTCCACCCAGCACCTCGTGCGCCTCATCGGCGCGGGCAAGGCGGGCAAGCCCGAGCCCGGCGACATCTACATCGTCAACGATCCCTATCTCGGCGGCACGCACCTGATGGACGTGCGCTTCGCGCTGCCCTTCTACTACCGGGGCGAGCCCGTCTGCTGGCTGCAGAACACCGGCCACTGGCCCGACGTGGGCGGCATGGTGCCGGGCGGATTTTCCGCGCACGCGACGGAGGTGGAGCAGGAAGGGCTGCGCCTGCCGCCCGTGAAGCTCTTCAAGCGCGGCGTGATGGACCCCGAGATCTTCGCCATCATCTGCTCCAACATCCGCGTCGCCGACCAGCGCATCGGCGACATCAAGGCGCAGGCCGCGGCCCTCAAGGTCGGCGAGCGCCGCCTCACCGAGCTGATCGACCGCTACGGCCTTGCCGTCCTGCGGCGCGCCATCGCCGAACTGGAGGTCCGCGCCGCCGAGCTGATGCGCGCGCACATCCGCGCCATTCCCGACGGCACCTATCGCGCCGAGGCCTTCGTCGATTCCGACGGCGTCGTGAACGAGCCGCTGAAGATCGCGCTGGCGCTGACCAAGGCCGGTGATCACCTGGCCTTCGATTTCGCCGGCTCCTCGCCGCCCTGCCGCGGCCCCATGAACTCGGTGCTCGCCACCACGCTGTCGGCGGTCTATCTCGCCGTGCGCCACGTCTTCCCGGATACGCCGCTCAACGCCGGCGCCTTCGCCCCGCTCACGATCGCGGGCGTCGCGGGCACGTTCCTCGATGCGCGCTATCCCCGTCCCGTCTCCGGCTGCGCGGCGGAGGTCTCGCAGCGCATCGCGGAAGCCGTGTTCCTGGCGCTCGCACAGGCGATCCCCGGCCGGCTGTGGGCCGCGCCCGCCGGCTCATCCGGCAATTTCTGCCTCGGCGGCCCCGATCCCGAGACCGGCGCGGGCTACGTGATGTACCAGATCTCCGGCGGCGGCTACGGCGGCAGCGCCGGGCACGACGGCCTCACCAACGGCTGCTCCACCATCGGCATCTCGCGCACGCCGCCGGTGGAGGTGATGGAGCAGAAGTTCCCGATCCTCTTCCGCCGCTTCGCCCTGCGCGAGGGCTCGGGCGGGGCGGGCCGCACGCGCGGCGGCTTCGGCGTGCACTACGAGGTCGAGGTGCTGCGCGGGGAGGCGCGCGCCTCCTTCGTCATGGATCACGGCCGCTTCGGCCCGCCGGGGGTGCTCGGCGGCGGCGACGGCGGGCCCAACATCGTGCGCATCCATCGCGGCGGCGAGACCATCGTCCCGCCGCACCTGTCGAAGGACCAGGACATCGCCATCGGCCCCGGCGACCGCGTCGAGGTGATGACGCCCGGCGGCGGCGGCTACGGTCCGGCGCGCGAGCGCGATCCCGCGCTGGTGGCGCGCGACGTCGCGCGCGGCACCTACAGCCGCGAGGCCGCCGCCGACCTGTGGGGCGTCGTGCTCGATGCCGGCGGCGGCGTCGATGCCGCCGCGACCGCCGGCCGGCGCGCCGCGATGACCGCCGACATGACCGCCGACGGGCGCAAAGGGTGAGGGAGACGCCGATGGTTGCCTATGACCGCCCCGCATCGCTCGCCGACGCCCTCGCCCTCCGCGCCGCGCGCCCCGTGACGATCCTGGCCGGCGGCACGGACGTCTACCCCGCCCGCACCACGCGCGCCGCCTGGGGCGACCTGCGCCACGCCGACGTGCTCGACATCGGCGCGCTCGACGAACTCAAGGGCATCGCCGCGACGGCCGACGGCTGGCGCATCGGCGCCGGCGTCACCTGGAGCGCGCTGCTGGCCGCCGACCTGCCGCCCGTCTTCGACGGCCTCAAGCGCGCCGCGCGCGACGTCGGCGGCGTCCAGATCCAGAACCGCGGCACCATCGCCGGCAACGTGTGCAACGCCTCGCCGGCCGCCGACGGCGTGCCCTGCCTCCTGGCGCTCGACGCGGAGGTGGAGACCGCCTCCGTCCGCGGTTCGCGCCGGCTGCCGCTCTCCGGCTTCATCACCGGCAACCGCCGCACGGCGCTCACAAGCGACGAGATCGTCACCGCGCTGATCGTGCCGCGCGCCGCCGGCTCCGGCCACTTCCTGAAGCTCGGCGCGCGGCGCTATCTCGTCATCTCCATCGTCATGGCCTCCGGGGTCATCGAGGCCGGCGCGGACGGCACCATCGCACGCGCGCGCATCGCGGTCGGCGCCTGCTCGGCCGTCGCGCAGCGGCTCCCCGCGCTCGAAGCCGCGCTCGCCGGCAAAGCGGCAACCGCCGACCTGTCCGCCATCGTCACCGCCGGGCACCTCGCCTCCCTCGCCCCCATCGGCGACGTGCGCGCCAGCGCCGACTACCGCCGCGCCGCCGCGCTGACGCTGGTGCGCGATCTCGTGCGCGAGATGGGCCGCCCTTCGACACGCCACACTTCGGCAGGCCCATCTTCTTCAGGCCCCTCTTCGACGGGAAAGGCCGCCTGATGCAGGACCGCCCCGCCCCCGCGCCGCAGGCCACGATCAACCTGACCGTCAACGGCGCGCGCTGCGCCGTGGCGGCCGACCCCTTCGCATCGCTCGCCGACACGCTGCGCAACGGGCTCGGACTGACCGGCACCAAGATCGGCTGCGACGCCGGCGACTGCGGCGCCTGCACCGTGCTGCTCGACGACGAGCAGGTGTGCGCCTGCCTCGTCGCCACCGGACAAGCCGACGGCGCGCGCATCGCCACCGTGGAGGGCCCCGGCCCCGACGGCCTCACCGACCGCCTGCGCGCCGCCTTCCTCGCCCACGGCGCGGCCCAGTGCGGCATCTGCACGCCCGGCATGCTGATGGCGGCAACCGCGTTGCTCGCCCGGCATCGCGCCCCCGCGCGCGCCGAGGTGGAGGACGCCATCGGCGGCGTGCTGTGCCGCTGCACGGGCTATCTCAAGATCGTCGATGCCGTTCTCGCTGCCGCCGCACCGGCACCGCACCGAACCGAAATATCGCCGGGCCCTGTGGTTGGTCAGCGTCTGCCGCGCGCCGACGGCGTGCCGAAAGTCGCAGGGACGGACCGCTTCGGCGCCGATGCCGCGCCGGCCGACGCGCTGTGGCTGCGCGCCATCCGCTCGCCGCACGCGCGCGCCACCTTCACCCTCGGCGATCTCGACCGCTTCCGCCGCGACCACGGTCTCGAGGCCGTCCTCACCGCCGCCGACGTGCCGGGCGAGAACTCCTTCGGCATCTTCGCCCATCTCAAGGACCAGCCGATCCTCGCGCCCGGCGCGGTGCGCTATCGCGGCGAGGCCGTGCTGGCGCTCGTCGGCACGCGCGCGGCGGTCGAAGCGGTGGACGCGGCCGACATCCCCATCGCCTGGCAGCCACGGGACGCCATCGCCGGCATCGACGCCGCCCTTGCCGACAACGCGCCCCTCCTGCACGCGCATGCGGCGGGCAACATCCTGACGCGCGGCTACCTCGAATGCGGCGACGTGGCGGCCGGCCACGCGGCAGCCGCCGCGACGGCCGAGGGCACGTTCGAGACCTCGTTCGTCGAGCATGCCTACATCGAGCCCGAGGCCGGCTATGCGCTCCCCGTCGGCGCCAATCCGGACAAGGACCCGGACCGCATCGAGATCTGGGCCTGCACGCAGGCGCCGCACATGGACCTGGAGGACGTGGCGCGCGCGCTCGGCATCGGCAAGGATCGCGTGCGCATCATCCCGTCGGCCTGCGGCGGCGGCTTCGGCGGCAAGCTCGACGTCTCGGTGCAGCCGCTGCTGGCGGTCGCGGCGTGGCGGCTGAAGCGGCCGGTGCGCATGGTCTACAGCCGCATCGAATCCATGGCCTCCTCCACCAAGCGCCACCCCGCCGCGATCCGCGCCCGCGCCTCCGCCGACCGCGACGGCCGCCTCACCGCCTACGAGATGACGGGCGACTTCAATACGGGGGCCTATGCGTCCTGGGGCCCCACCGTCGCCAACCGCGTCCCGGTGCACGCGCACGGCCCCTACCGCGTGCCCAACGTGCGCAACGCCACGCGCGCCATCCACACCAACGAGCCGCCGGCCGGCGCCTTCCGCGGCTTCGGCGTGCCACAGGCCGCCATCGCCAACGAGACGCTGATGGACGACCTCGCCGAGATGCTCGGCCTCGACCGCTGGTCGATCCGCCGCATCAACGCGCTCGGCCACGGCGATCGGACCGCATCGGGCCAGGTGCTGGCCGCCTCGGCGGGCCTGCCGCAGTGTCTCGACGCGCTGAAGCCCGACTGGGACGCCGCGCTGGCGCGCGCCAAGGCGCACAACGCGGCCTCCGACGGCCGCCTCCGGCGCGGCGCCGGCATCGCCTGCATGTGGTACGGCTGCGGCAACACCTCGCTGTCGAACCCGTCCGCCATGCGCGTCACGCTCGCCGCCGACGGCCGGCTGACGCTGTGGAACGGCGCCGTCGACATCGGCCAGGGCTCGACGACGGTGCTGCTGCAGATCTGCGCCGATGCCCTCGGCCTGCCGCCCCAGGCCTTCCGCGTCGTCGTCGGCGACACCGACCTGACGCCCGACGCCGGCAAGACCTCCGCCTCCCGCCAGACGTTCGTCTCCGGCAAGGCGGTCGAGCTCGCCGGACGGGATTTGCGCCGCCAGGTCCTGCAGCTCGCCAACGCCGGGCCCGACGCGACGCTGACGCTCGACGGCACGCGCCTTATCATCGGCGGCACGCGCACGGTCGATCTCGCGGCGCTGCCGCGCCTCGACGATAGCGGCACGGTGCTGCAGGGCCACGGCAGCTACGATCCGCCGACTTCGATGCTCGACGCCCGGGGCCAGGGCGTGCCCTACGCCACCTACGGCTTCGCCGCGCAGGTGGCCGAGGTCGCCGTCGACGTCGCGCTCGGCACCGTCAAGGTGCTCGCCATCGCCGCCGCGCACGACGTCGGCCGCGCCATCAATCCGACTCTGACCGAGGGACAGATTCACGGCGGCATCGCGCAGGGCCTCGGCCTCGCGCTCATGGAGGAATACCTGCCGGGCCGCACCGAGAACCTGCACGACTATCTCATCCCGACAGCCGGCGACATGCCGCCGGTGAAGATCCATCTCATCGAGGACCCGGAGCCCGAAGGTCCCTATGGCGCCAAGGGCGTCGGCGAGCCGGCGCTGGTGGCGACCGCGCCCGCCATCCTCGGCGCCATCCGCCACGCCACCGGAGTCACGATGCGCAAAGTGCCGGTGCTGCCGCATCGCCTCTGGGCCGCCCTGCAGCACCAGAACGGAGCATGCCCATGACGCAGGCCGGCACTGGGGCGGACCGCCTCACCGCCGAAGCGCGCGCGAAGCAGTTCGGCGCCGCCGAGGGCGACGGTATCGTGCGCTGCGACGCCTGCCCCGTGCTGTGCCGCATCCGTCCCGGCCGTCAGGGCGCCTGCGCGCGCTACGCCAATGCCGACGGCCGGCTGGTGCGCACCGATCCCGTGCTCCTGCTCGAGCGTGCGATCGAGACCGGTGGCGCGCTCGTGCCCTTCTCCGGCCAGAACTGGGACGGCCGCCTGCTCGATCCCGCGCGCACCTTCGTCACCGGCGTCGGCGCCGGCACCACCTATCCCGACTACAAGCCCGCGCCCTTCATCGTCGCGGCCGAGCACGACGGCGTCGATACCGTCACCGTCGTGACCGAGGGCATCTTCAGCTACTGCGGCGTCAAGGTGAAGATCGACACCGACCGCCACCTCGGCCCCGAGGCCGCGCCCGTGCGCGCCAAAGGCGAGCAGGTCGGCCACGTCACCACTGCCGAATACGGCTCGCAGATGCTCTCCATCGGCGGCGTCCGCCACCTGACCGGCGGCTCGAAGAAGGAAGGCAACGTCACCTGCGACACGCTGCTGGCGCTGTGCGCGGGCGAAGCGGTCGAGCTCACCATCGACGGCGGCCACACCGTCGTCGTCGCCGCCGGCAAGGCGCCCGTCGTCGACGGCCGCACCGAGCAGCGCATGCGCGTCGGCTGCGGCTCGGCCACCGTCGGCATCTTCGCGCAGCAGTGGTTCGGCCACGTCGACGAGGTGGTCGTCGTCGACGATCACATCACCGGCGTCCTGACCGAGCACCAGGCGGGCCGCTGCCTCGACATGCGCCCGGCCGGCATCCGCGTGCGCGGCCGCAAGTCGACGCCCGGCCGCTACTTCAAGGTGGCCGAGCCGGGCTTGGGCTGGGGCGGCACCGACATCTCCGACCCGCTCACCATCGTGCAGAAGATCGACCCCGCCGTCGCGTGGCCGGGGCTGCGCCTGCTCTTCACCTCCACCACCGGCGAGGACGCGCTCTATTGCGTGCTCGACGACGACCTGCGCCCGGTCCCCGCGCCGATGCCCGAGGCGGTGGCGAAGGTTGTCGCCCGCATCGGCGAGAACTGCGAGCCCTCGCTCGCCACCGTGCTGTTCATGGCGGGCGCGGGCGGCTCGCTGCGCGCCGGCGTGACGGAGAACCCCGTGCTGCTGACCGGCTCCATCGCCCGCGGCGAGACGCGCGTCACCATGGGCGGCGCGCCCGCCTACGTGTGGCCCGGCGGCGGCATCACCATCATGTCGGACGTGACGCGCATGCCGAAGAACGCCTTCGGCTACGTGCCGACGCCCGCCATCGTCGCGCCCATCGAGTTCACGGTGCCGCGCGACCTGTATCTCGCGCTTGGCGGCCATGCGGGCGAGATCGTGCCGATGCGCGACGTGATCGCCGCTTTCGCCGACAGCGCGCGCATCGAGGCCTGGCCCGCCGGCAACCCCTGGCCGCGCGACAAGAACGATGGACGGAGCGGCAAATGACCGGCGCAGCCCGACAGCGCAGGCGCGCGGCGCCCGAGCGCCAGAGCAGAACCGGGAGCAAGGCCGAGGCCTACGTGCTGGAGGATCAGGTCGGCTTCCGCCTGCGCAAGGTGCACCAGCGCGCCAGCGAGGTGTTCCAGATCGTCATGCGCGACTTCGCCGTCACGCCGACGCAGTTCGCAGCGCTCGCCAAGATCGACGACATGGGCGCCATCTCGCAGAACCACCTCGGCCGCCTCACGGCCATGGACCCGGCGACGATCTTCGGCGTCGTCGGCCGCCTCACGCGTCAGGGCCTCGTGCGCCAGTCGCCCGATCCCACCGACGCCCGCCTCACGCGCATCACGCTGACGCCGCTCGGCCGCACGCGCGTGCGCGCCATGAAGGCGGTGGCGGCGCAGGTGTCGGCGAAGACGCTGGAACCGCTGTCGCCCGACGAGGCGCGCACGTTCGTCGCTCTGCTGGCGCGGCTCGGGTGAGCCGATGGACGGGCCCGCGATCCAGCTCCTGACCGGCGACCGCCTGCACCTCCAGCACGGCCCGATCGACGTCGTGCTGCGGGCCTGGGGCGGGGCCGCCGATGTCGAGGCCGCCTATCGCGCCGCGGCGGAGCGTTTCGCCACCGTGCTGGGCGAGCTCGTGGGCGAGCTTGCCGAGCTGCGGCGGCCGGTGTCGGAGGCGCCGCGCGTCTCGGGCGCCGTGGCGCGGCGCATGCTCGATGCGGTGCGTCCCTTCGCCGGCACGTTCATCACGCCCCCCTGTGTCGCGCCTCCCTTTATCACTCCAATGGCCGCCGTGGCGGGCGCCGTCGCCGACGAGCTGATGGCCGCCATGCGCGCCGCGGCTTCCCTCTCGCGCGCCTACGTCAACGACGGCGGCGACATCGCCGTGCACCTGTCGCCCGGCGCGACGCTGACGCTCGGCATCGCCGGCGATTTCTCCGGCGGCCCCGTTCCCGCCCTCAACGGCAGCATCCGCCTGACGCCGGAGCTCGGCATCGGCGGCATCGCCACCTCCGGCGCGCACGGCCGCTCCTTCTCGCTCGGCATCGCCGACAGCGTCACCGTTCTGGCCCGCACCGCCGCCGCCGCCGACGCCGCCGCGACGCTGATCGCCAACGCCGTCGATCTCGACAGCCCCGCCATCGAGCGCCGACCCGCATGCACGCTCGACCCCGACAGCGACCTGGGCCACCGCCTCGTCACCGTCGCCGTCGGCCCGCTCACGGACGCCGAGATCGACCGCGCGCTCGCGGCCGGCGCGGCGGAAGCGCGCCGCTTCCAGGCCGCCGCGCTCGTTCACGGCGCCGCGTTGATGCTCGCCGGCCGCACGCTGAGCCTCGGCGTGCCGGCGCCGCAACTTGAGGAGACACCCGCATGACGGCCCCAACGACGACGGGCACCATCGACGTGCGCAAGATCGCGATCGGCACCGAGTGGCGCGCCCGGTGCGCAAGGGCTGGATCGCCGCCGTCGTGCGCAATCCCTTCGCCGGCCGCTACGTGGCCGACATCACGCCGATGATGGAGGCGCTGAAGCCGCTGGGCCTCGAGTGCTCGCAGCGCCTGCTCGCCGCGCTCGGCGGCGATGCCGGCGCCATCGACGCCTACGGCAAGGGCGCCATCGTCGGCGCGGCGGGCGAGATCGAGCACAGCGCGCTGTGGCACGTGCCGGGCGGCTATGCCATGCGCGAGGCGCTCGGCCAGGCGCTCGCCATCGTGCCCTCGGCCGTGAAGATGGGCGCGCTCGGCACGGCCATCGACCTGCCGCTGCACCACAAGGACGCCTGCTACGTGCGCAGCCACTTCGACGCCGTGACCGCGGCGGTGCCCGATGCGCCGCGCGCCGACGAGATCGTCTATCTCATCGCCATGGCCATCGGCGGCCGTCCGCACGCCCGCGTCGGCGGGCTCAAGGCGTCCGAGATCAGCAAGCACGACGGCCAGCGCTGACCGCGGCGCACCCTCCCCTGTCATCCCGGAATTTCGCGAAGCGAAATATCCGGGACCCAGCTCACGAGCAAGCGCGTGCCTTTGACCGCTGGGTCCCCGCTCTCCGCTGCGCTCCGGCGGGGATGACAGAATGAGAGCGCATGCGCGCCTTATACCTTTCGGCGCATGCGCGGCTCTATCCGTTTTGGCGCATGCGCGCCGCTATTTCTTTTGGCGCATGCGCGCCTGGGCCACCACGCAGAAGATCTCGAACAGCATCTGCGCCCCCGCCTGCGCCGTGTTGGTCGTCGCGTCGTACTGCGGCGCCACCTCGACCACGTCGCCGCCGACGAAGTCGATGCCCGACGCGCCCGCCACCAGCGCCATCGCCTCGCGCGTGCTGAGCCCGCCGGCCTCCGGCGTTCCCGTGCCGGGCGCGAACGCCGGATCGAGGCTGTCGATGTCGAACGTCAGGTACGCCGGCCCGTCGCCCAGCACCTGGCGGATGCGCGCGATCGTCGCCTCGATCCCCAAACGGTGGAACTCCTCCGCATGGATGACGGTCATGCCGCTGTCGTAGGAGAACTCCCACAGGTACTCGGCCGAGCCGCGGATGCCGATCTGGATCGTGCGCTCCGGATCGAGCACGCCCGCCAGCACGGCCTCGCGGAACGGGCCGCCGTGGTGGAATTTCGACCCCTCGAACGGCCCGCCGGTGTCGCAGTGGGCATCGATGTGCAGCAGGCCCAGCGGCCGCTCGCGCCCCAGCGCCTTCAGGATCGGCAGGCTGATGGAGTGATCGCCGCCCACCGCGATGGGCGCGATGCCGGCCGCCGCGATGCGCTCGAAGCAGGCCTCGATGTCGGCATGGCTGTCGGCCAGGCTGTAGCGGCTGCGGAAGGGCACGTCGCCGATATCGGCCACCTTCACCGCCGCCGACGGCACGAGGCGGTGCACGTGATGGTAGGGGCCGATGCGCTCCACCTGGCGCACCGCGCGCGGCCCGAGGCGGGAGCCGGCGCGGTTGGTGACGCCGAGGTCCATGGGCACGCCGACGAGGGCGACGTCGATGCCGCCGAACTCGCCCGTCCGCGCCGCGTCGGGGAGCATCGGCGCATCGAGGAAGCTCGCGATCCCCTCGTAGGGCTTGGCGCGGCGGTCGGCGGCCGAGAACAGCAGCTCGACCACCTTGCGGAATTCGGGGTCATGCACGTCGCCCGCCGATGCCATATCGTACTTGGCGCGGAGACGGGCAAGCTTGTCCTGGTCCATGATCCGGCCGCTCCCTGATGCCGGCCGCCCGCTGCGGCCTCGGGGACAGCATCGGACCGGACACGGGAAACGGCAACCCCGCGCGAGGCCGCAACGGAAGGATGGCAGCAATGGGAACCTTTGTTCACCGCCGCACGGTGCGCGTCGAATGGGGCGACTGCGACCCGGCGCAGATCGTGTTCTATCCGCGCTATTTCGCCATGTTCGATGCCTCGACGCACGAGCTCTTCCGCGCCGCGTCGGGCCTGCCCAAGCCCGAGCTGCTGCGCCGCTACGACATCGTCGGCATCCCGATGGTGGATACCCGCGCGCGCTTCCTGATCCCGTCGGCCTACGGCGACGACATCGTCATCGAGAGCCGCATATCGGCGTGGCGCACGTCGAGTTTCGACATCGAGCACCGCATCCTCAAGGGCGATGCGCTGGCGGTGGAAGGCTTCGAGACGCGCGTGTGGGTCGGGCGCGACGCAAGCCGCCCCGGCGGCATCCGCGCCAAGCCCGTGCCGGCCGACGTCATCGCCATGTTCGAAAAGACGTGAGCCGCGGAGCCGTCCGCCTGTCATCCCGCAATTTCGCTCGGAGAGCGCACGCGCCCCGCCATCTCGGAATTGCGCGCTCCCTCTTGTTTCGGGTCCGCCACCCTGTCATCCCGGAATTGCACCCTCACTTGTCATCCCGGAATTTCGCGAGAGCGAAATATCCGGGACCCAGCGTCACAGACGAGCGCGTGCCTTTGGCCCCTGGGTCCCCGCTCTCCGCTGCGCTCCGGCGGGGATGACGGGGTGGGGAGCGCTCCGGCGGGAATGACAGGACGATGGCGTGAGCACGCTGTCAGCCGCGCTCCCTCTTGTCATCCCGGAATTTCGCGAGGCGAAATATCCGGGACCCAGTTCACGAGCGAGGCGCGTGCCTTTGGCCCCTGGGTCCCCGCTCTCCGCTGCGCTCCGGCGGGGATGACAGGGTGGGGAGCGCTCCGGCGGCGATGACAAACAGATGCGGCCGTAAACAGCAGTGCGGACCCGCCGGGAGCCGCAGGCCCCCTAGAACCGGAAATCGAGGTAGCCCGCGCCGTCGCGCACGTTGGGATTGGTGCGGTTCTCCCAGAAGTCCACCGTCTCGCGCCGCAGCGTGTCGGCGCAGCCCTGGCGGCACTCGATCCAGGTCCCGCCCGGCATCCGCACCTCGCGCGCGCCGCGCGGCCCGATGCGCACGGGACCCGACACGTCGCCGTGGCCGAAGCGGCTTTCCGCCGTCACCCAGCCGAGCGCGGCCTCGCGATCCCCGCGCCGCGGCCCGGCATCCGCCGCCGCCGCCCCGAGAAGGGACGCCATCGCCACCGTCAGGCACGCCGCAGCAAGAGCACGCATGTCGTCATCTCCGTGATGGCCGCTCCGTGATGGCCGCCCGGCGCACCGGCCGGGGACTCGAGTCATCTCGCTCTTAGCAGACGACCATGGCGGCAACCAGCCGCCGGCGCGGCATTCCTGCACCACCGGCTGGGAAACCCTCCCGGGCTTCCGGAAACGTGGACACCGGTTTCCCGATGGGAAGCACGACAAGAGGATCGTGCTTCCGGAAAAGTGGGAACCGGTTTTCCGATAAGAAGCACGACAAGACGAGGCCTGGAGCGTTTCGCAGGTCACCGACCTGCGAAATGCTCTAGGCGATCTTGCCGCCCAGCTCGTCGTCGATGTGGATGCGGATGATGTCCTCGAAGGTCTTTTCGGCCTTGAAGCCCAGCTCCGTGGCGCGGCGCGCATCGAAATTGCGCGGCCAGCCGGCGACGATCTTCTGCACGAACGGGTCGGGCTCGCGGCGGATGCGCGCCACCACCTTGTCGCCCGCCACCTTGCGCAGCGCCTCGATCTGCTGGCCGACGGTGGCGGCAAGCCCCGGCATGGTGAGGTTGCGGCGCGGCCCGATGGTCTCGCCGTCGAGCGTCGCGGCATGCAGCAGGAAGCCGACGGCGGCACGCGGCGAGGCATGCCAGTGCATGACGTCCTCGCTGACCGGCAGCACCGCCTCCTGCCCCGCCAGCGGCTCGCGGATGATGTTGGAGAAGAAGCCGGAGGCCGCCTTGTTGGGCTTGCCCGGCCGCACGCAGACGGTGGGCAGCCGGATGCCGACGCCGTCGAGCAGCCCCTTGCGCGTATAGTCGGCCAGCAGCAGCTCGCCGATGGCCTTCTGCGTGCCGTAGGACGTGAGCGGCGTATGGAAGAAGTCGTCGGGGATCGCCGGCGGGAACGGCGCGCCGAACACGGCGATCGAGCTCGTGAACACGACGCGCGGCTTGTGGCCGGCGCGGCGGATCGAATCGAGGAGGTTCATCGTCCCCTGCAGGTTGATGCGGTAGCCCTTGTCGAAGTCCTGCTCCGCCTCGCCCGACACGATGGCCGCCAGGTGGAAGACGACGTCGGGCCGGCCCTGCATGAGGCGGTCGGTCTCGCCCGCCGCCGGCAGGTCGCCGGTCTCCACCTTGACCGGCATCTTCGCGCCCGCCGGTGCCGTTGCGGGCACCACGTCGTAGAGCGTCATCTGCGTCAGCTCGCGCTTGCCGAGCCGGCCGTCCGCCGCCAGCCGCTCCGCCAGCTTGCGGCCCACCATGCCGGCGCCGCCGATGATCAAGGCATGCATTGTGCGTCTCCTGCCCGTGTCGTCGTATCCGTTGCGTGCGTCATGCCGCCCTGGCCCGCGCTCCGGCGAGCCAGCCGAGGCCCTCGAGCGTCCCGCGCCGCGGTTTGTATTCGCAGCCGACGAAGCCGTCGAAGCCGGTCTCGTCGATGATGCGGAAAAGATAGGGATAGTTCATCTCGCCGTCGTCGGGCTCGCCGCGATCGGGCGGGCTCGCGATCTGGTAGTGACCGACCAGGGCTGCGAACTCGCGGATCGCCGTCGCGGTGTCGCCCTCCTGGATTTGGCGGTGATAGAGGTCGAGCTGCAGCCGCAGGTTGGGCGCGCCCACCTCGTGGATCACCGCGCGCGCCTCGCCCGTCGTGTTCAGGAAGAAACCCGGCACGTCGCGCGTGTTGATGGGCTCGATCAGCAATTCGACGCCCGCGTCGGCCGCCGTGCGGGCCGCCCGCCGCAGGTTGGCCACGTAAGTCGCGCGCTGCGCTCCGTGATGGCGCAGGCCCGGCAGCACGTGGACGCGCGGACAGGCGAGCGCCTTCGCATAGGCCAGCGCCGTGGCGATGCTGGCGTCGAAATCCGCCTCCCGGCCCGGCAGCGCGGCGAGGCCGCGCTCGCCGCGGGCGGCATCGCCGGCCGGCGCGTTGATGAGCACCTGCGCGAGACCGCTCGCCTTGAGGCGCGCGGCGAGATCCGTCGCCGGCACCTCGTAGGGCGTCAGGATCTCCACCGCCTCAAACCCGGCCCGCGCAGCCGCATCGAAGCGCTCGAGCAGCGGCACCTCCGTGAACAGCCAGCTCAGGTTGGCGGCAAAGCGCGGCATGGCGGGCCTACATCGCGAACCCGCCGTCGACGATGAAGATCTGTCCGGTCGTGAACGCGCTCTCCTCGGAGGCGAGATAGACGGCGATGGCGGCGATCTCCTCGGCGGTGCCGAGCCGGCCCATGGGCTGGCGGTCGATGAACATCTGCCGCACCTCGGTCTCCGACTTGCCGAGCGCCTTCGCCTGTCCGGCGATGCGGGCGTCGAGCGACGGCGACTGCACGGTGCCGGGGCAGATGGCATTGCAGCGGATGCCCTTGCGGATGAAGTCGGCGGCCACCGCCTTCGACAGGCCGATCACGGCCGCCTTCGTCGTGCCGTAGACGTAGCGGTTCGGGATGCCGCGCACGGAGCTGGCGCCGGAGGCGATGTTGACGATGGAGCCGCCGCCCTTGGCCAGCATGGCCGGCAGGAACGCCTTGATCGTGCGATGCATCGACCGCACGTTGAGGTCGAAGGAAAAGTCCCAGTCCTTGTCCGAGCATTCGAGCACCGTGCCGTGATGCACGAAGCCCGCGGCGTTGAACAGCACGTCGACCGTGCCGACGCGCTTGGCCAGCGCTTCGACGGCGGCCGTGTCGAGCACGTCGAGGCGCGCCGTCTCGATGCCTGTCTCGCCCGCCAGCGCGGCGAGCCCCTTCTCGTCGACGTCGGTCGCGATCACGCGCGCGCCCTCGCGCGCGAACGCGAGCGCCGTTGCCCGGCCGATACCGGCTGCCGACGCCGTGCACAGCGCCGTCTTGCCCTTCAGTCTGTCGGTCATGTCACTGTCCCTTGATGAGCGGATCGATGTCTGAGGCCGGCAGGATGCTGCGGCCGTAGGTAAAGGTGCCCGGCCCCGCGATCTCGCGCGCGGCGGCGACGAAGCCGGTGATGGCGGCACGCGCGAGCGCGCCGCCGGTGCTGATGCGCTTCACGCCTGCGGCCGCGAGCCCGGCCACGTCGAGCTGCGCATTGCCGCTGGAGACGAGCACGTTGACGGGCCTTTTCACCGCCGCCAGCACCTGCTTCACGGCGGCCATGTCGGCAAGCCCCGGCGCGTAGAGGACATCGGCGCCCGCGGCCTCGAACGCCTGCAGGCGGCGGATCGTGTCGGCCATGTCGCGGCGGCCGTGCAGGAAATTCTCCGCCCGCGCCGTCAGCACGAAGGGAAACGGCAGCGCCCGCGCCGCCGCCACCGCGGCGTGCACGCGCGCCACCGCCATGTCGAACTCGTAGATGGGGACCGCCTTGTCGCCCGTCGCATCCTCGATGGAGCAGCCGGCGAGCCCCGCGTCGGCGGCCATGGCGATGGTTGCCGCGGCCGCGTCGGGCTCGTGCGCGTAGAGGTTTTCCAGGTCGCCGTTCACCGGCACGTCGGTCGCCGCGCAGATGGCGCGCGCATTGGCGAGCGCCTCGTCCCGCTTCACCTCGCCGTCGACCTTGCCGATGGAATAGGCGTAGCCGGAGCTGGTGGTGGCGAGCGCCTTGAAGCCGAGGCTGGCGAGGATGCGGGCGCTGCCGGCGTCCCAGGGGTTCGGAATGACGAACAGCCCCGGATTGTCGTGCAGCGCGCGAAACGCCGCCGCCTTCTGTGCAACTGTGGGCATTGTCCTTCCCCGATCGGCTTGTGACCCGCCGCCGGCCGATCATTCAGAAAATTGCCGCAAAAGACAAGGATGGAACCGCGCCGCCTTCTGTGCACAGAACCGTCGACCGCAGCGGCCGGCCGCAGCCATTACGAGGGACGCCAATGCTGACGCGACGCCAGTTCACCGCCATCGCGGCCGGCCTCATGCCCGCACTGCTCCCGGCGCTGTCGCGACCCGCGCGCGCGGAGCCCCTGTCCGGGCTTCCCGCCCGGTTCGCCGCGCTCGAAACGGCCGTCGGCGCCCGCCTCGGCGTCGGCGTGCTCGACACCGCGACCGGCCGCGAGACGGGCCACCGCGCCGATGAGCGCTTTCCCCTGTGCAGCACCTTCAAGCTCCTGCTCGCCGGCGCCGTCCTGGCGCGCGTCGATGCCGGCCGCGAGCAGCTCGACCGGCGCATCCGCTACGCGGCAACCGACCTCGTCACCTACTCGCCCGTCACGCAGCATCACTCAGGCGAGGGACTGACCGTCGCCGAGCTGTGCCGCGCCGCCGTGACGATCAGCGACAACACGGCGGCCAACCTCCTGCTGGCGAGCCTCGGCGGACCGCAGGGACTGACGGCCTTCCTGCGCACGACCGGCGACGGCGTGACGCGGCTCGACCGCATCGAGACCGCCCTCAACGAGGCGCGGCCCGGCGACGCGCGCGACACCACCACGCCGGCCGCCATGGCCCGCACCATGCGCGCGCTTCTCCTCGGCGACGCCCTGTCGGCAGCGGGGCGCGCGCAGCTCGCGGCCTGGCTCGCGGCCAACACGACGGGCGATGCGCGCCTGCGCGCCGGCTTCCCGCGCGGCTGGCGCGTCGGCGACAAGACCGGCTCGGGCGGCGAGGGCACCGCCAACGATGTCGCCATCGCCTGGCCGCCGGGCCGCGCACCCGTCATCGTCACCGTCTATCTCACGCAATCGGCCGCGACGGCGGATGCGCGCAACGCGGCGATTGCCGACGTCGCAAAGGCAGTCGCCGCCGCGCTCTAGCTGGTAAAGGGAGGCTCGCGAATGCCATCGGTGGGAAAGCTGATCCTGTTAGGTGGGCGCGCCACCAGTCCAGATGCGCTTGTTGAAAACGAGATCGATTCTTTGACAAACGGCGGATTCGATCCATCAACTTTGAACATCGAGGCCGTATTGCGGGGAAGGAAAGATGCGACGCAACCATTCTTACCTTGCGACCGCCGCCGTCATCGCCGTGTCGGCCTTCTGGATGATTGATCTGCCGGCGACTGTCCGTCTTAAGACGTCAATTATTAAGCTGCTCCCCTATGAGCCTCAGGCCATGAACGACAAAATCCGTGATCTATGTGCCGGTGCCCATCGCGGCATGGATATCTCAACCTGCTATGCTAGCTTCTACAGCCGCGAGGCAGCCAACGCCGTCGCCGCCAAGGAAAGATGCGATGCTTTTACAAAACGCGTCGCAGCCGACAAGGATTGGAAACTCTACAAAGCCGACCCAGCCAAAAGAGACTCGCTCGATGGCTTCACTTACATCGGCTCAGACAAGGATATGTGGGAAAAATATGGATTTCTTACTTTCTACCCGGCAACCTGTGAGGCACTCGGACTGAAGAACGGACAGGTCCGATCCTACGGCCTCAACCCTTAGCCCACGTTGGCCTCAGTCCGCGTCGGCGCGCACGCGGCGCAGGTTTTTCACGGTGCTGCGCCGGCCCTTGGCGTCGAGCCGCTTCTTCTTCGCCGCCCGCGGCACGCGCGTCTTGATGCGCGCCTTCGGCGCCACCGTGGCCTCGCGCACCAGCTCGACCAGCCGCGACCGCGCGTCCTCGCGGTTCTGCTCCTGGGTGCGGAAGCGGTCGGCGCGGATGACGAGATCGCCGGCGGCCGTCATGCGCCGCCCCGCCAGGCGCACGAGGCGCGCGCGGACGGCCGGCGGCAGCGCGGCGACGCCCCTGGCGTCGAGGCGCAGCTCCACCGCGGTCGAGACCTTGTTGACGTTCTGCCCGCCCGGCCCCGACGCGCGCACGAAGCGCTCCGTCAGGTCGCGCTCGTCGAGCCGGATATGGTCGGTGATGCGGATCACGGCCTGTCGCGCTCGCCTAGGGTCGGCCGGGACCGAACCGGCGGCCGCGGCGGCTCTCGTCCTCCTCGACGCGGCGCGGCAGCGGGCCGTTCTTGAAGCGGCCGGGGCCGACGACCTTGCGGCGCGGACCGGGGCGCCTGTCGACGCGTCCGTCGCCGTCGCGCGTGAAGCGGCGGCGGCCGAAATCGGCCCGGTCGCCGAAGCGCGCGCGCCCGGCGTTGCGCTGGCGGTCGCGCTCGCGCTCCATGCGCGCATAGCGCGGCGTCATCAGGTCGGCGCGCCTGAAATGCTGCCGCGGATCCATCCTGAGGCGATGCGTCATGAACGGGAAGGCGCGGTCCATCGGCACGTTGCGCATGAAGCTGCCGTCCCACTTGCGCGGCGGCGTCATGTCGCCGCGGCGACCGACGTGCATGATCATGCCGGGCTGGTTGTGCGGCATGCAGCGGTGATCGCGATTGCAGACATCGACGCCGCCCTCGACCAGGAGCACGGCCGCCTCGCCGTCGTCGTCGATGTACAGGTCGAAGATGGTGCCGCGCACGGTGAGCGTGCTCGTCGGCGTGCGGATCTCGTAGGCGGGTTTCGACGCCTTGCCGGTGATGAAGCGGAACGCGCCCTTGGCGAGATTGATGACGATGGAGCCGTTGGTGCGGTCCGGGTCGTAGACGAACTTGTCGAGCACGATGCGCGCGCCGGGCCCCAGCGCCAGCTTGGTGTCGTCCTTGAGCTGGAACTCGCCGAAGCTCGACGGCGCGGTCTCCAGCGTCTCGTTCTGGCGCACGTCGTCGCCGGTCTTGAGCTGCCGCCGGTCGTTGACGAGCTCGGCCGTGACCATGTTCTCGATCATGGTCGCCGTGCCGATCGCCTGCGGCTCCGCGCGCGCCGGCCCCGGCGCGACCCCGGCGGCCCCGGCCGCCCCGGCCGCTATGGCCAGAACCACCAGCGCCACGGGCAATCCGCAGCCCCGATCGCAACGCATGACGCCACCTCCAGCGGCCGTGTCTGAACACAGTTTAATTGGCAGGTCCTCCGCCATTCGGCAAGGCCCCGCGCCGGCTTTTTTGCGCCCGCCGCCGGGACCCATCCTTAACGCCACGTCCTTAACTTAACACCACGGCGCATCCGCTTCCCGACCCGCCTCAGATGAGCCCGCGCCGGGCCAGGTTGCGCATCAGGTCGCCGGCGCCGAACGTCCACGGCGGCGCCTCGGACGCGAGCCGCATCGTGTTGCACAGGCTCCCGATCTCCGGCGCGTGCACCGTGACGACATCGCCCACCTTGTGGGTGAACCCCATGCCCGGCGCGCCGCGGTCCTCCACCGGCGCGAACATGGTGCCGAGATAGAGCACGGCCCCGTCTGGATACTGGTGCGTCTTTCCCATCATCTCAGCCACGAGGTCGGCCGGATCGCGCGCGATCTCGGCCATGGAGGACGTGCCCGTGAGGCGGAATCCGTCGTCGCCCTCGACGAGAAGCCCGACCTGCATCCGCCGCACCGTATCGAGCGTGAAGGTTGCATCGAAGAAGCGGATGAGCGGCCCGACGGCGGCGCTGGCGTTGTTGTCCTTGGCCTTCGACAGCAGCAGCGCCGAGCGGCCCTCGAAATCGCGCAGGTTCACGTCGTTGCCGAGGCTCGCGCCGACGATCCCGCCCGCGCCGTTGACGAGCAGGACGACCTCCGGCTCGGGATTGTTCCAGGTCGAGCGCGGATGCAGGCCCGCGGCCATGCCGTGGCCGACGGCCGACATCGGCTGCGCCTTGGTGAAGATCTCCGCATCCTCGCCGATGCCCACCTCGAGGTACTGCGACCACGCGCCGGCGGCGATCAGCGTCTGCTTGAGCGCCAGCGCCTCCGCCGACCCGGGCTTGAGCCGGCGCAGGTCGCCGCCGAGCTGGCGCTCCACCTCGAGCCGGATGGCCTGCGCCTTTTCCGGCGCGCCCTTGGCCTGCTCCTCGATCACCCGTTCCAGCAGCGAGCGCGCGAACGTGACGCCGGCGGCCTTGATGGCCTGCAGGTCGATGGGCGCCAGCAGCCACGGCCTTGCCGTATCGCGGCTTTCTTCCGGCGTATTGGCCAGAAGGTCGGACAGGCTGGCGATGCGCTCGCCCGGCGCGCTGCGGATGATGTCGGCCGCCTCGGCCATCGCGGCGAGGTCGCGCATCGTCGGCGCATGGCGCGAGATGTCGTGCACGCCGTCGGCGCGCACGGCGATCACGGACGGCCCCTTCTGGTCCGGCCGCCAGGCGCGGCCGGCGAGCGCGCCGGCGGTTCCATCGCCCGGCAGCGTCCGGGCCTCGGTCATGTGGTCGAGCATCCTGTCCTCCCCATTGCGCCGCGACTATAGCGGATTTGCGGGCCGGTCTGCGCCTGCCCAACAAACGGGCAGCCGGCGGACAAAAAATCTTCCGCGGACGCGACGGGCGCCCCCGGGGAACTCCGTTCTACCCCCACAACGACCTGCCGGGACTGTCGCGGCGGGCGCCCCAGGATGAACCCAAGGACGGACGACATGAGCCACGGCAGGGCCGATCTCACCGATCTGACTGCGCCGCAGCCCGGGCCTCCCGCGCGCGGCCATACCGTCACCGACGGCGAGCGCTCCTCCAACACCTTGCGGGCCTATGCCGAAATCCGCCGCCGCATCCTGAACAACGAAATGCCGCCCGGCTCGCGCTACCTGGAGCAGGAGCTGGCCGAAGCCCTGGGCATGAGCCGCACGCCCGTGCGCGAGGCGCTCATCCGCCTGACGGAGGAGCGCCTGGTCGACGTGCGCCCCCGGCACGGCGCCCGCGTGCTGCCGGTCTCCATCGAGGACGTCCGCCAGATCTACGAGCTGCTGGCCGATCTGGAGGCGCTGGCCGCGCAGC
Organism: Hyphomicrobiaceae bacterium; assembly: GCA_050245975.1. Classification (GTDB taxonomy): domain Bacteria; phylum Pseudomonadota; class Alphaproteobacteria; order Rhizobiales; family Hyphomicrobiaceae; genus JBFWWW01. Next base: position 171 of record JBFWWW010000029.1, on the reverse strand, counting down.
GCGCCGCCGAGCGCCGCTGCAGCGATGCGGCCCTGGCCCGCCTCGAAGCGGAAATGGCGCAGATGGAGGCGGCGACCGCGCGCGGCGACATGCTGGGCTGGATCCAGGCCGACGACCGCTTCCACCGCGCGCTCGTGCTGCTTTCGGGCAACGCCCGCCTTGCCGCCACGG
>JBFWWW010000028.1:0-31343 GCA_050245975.1 Hyphomicrobiaceae bacterium | reverse complement strand
AGACGCTCGAATATCACCACGACAAGCACCACCTCGCCTATGTCGAGAACGGCAACAAGGCGCTGGTGGGCTCGGGCCTTGAGAACAAGAGCCTCGAGGAGATGGTGAAGGGCGCCTACGAGAAGAAGAATGCCGCGCTGATCAACAACATCGGCCAGCACTACAACCACACGCACTTCTGGAAGTGGATGAAGAAGGGCGGCGGCGGCAAGAAAATCCCCGGCTCGCTGCAGAAGCTCGTCGACGAGATCGGCGGCTTCGACAAGGTGCGCACCGACTTCATCCAGGCCGGCGTGACGCAGTTCGGCTCCGGCTGGGCCTGGCTCGCGCTCAAGAACGGCAAGCTGGAAGTGCAAAAGACGCCCAACGGCGAGAACCCGCTGATGCACGGCTCGCAGCCGATCCTCGGCGTCGATGTGTGGGAGCACAGCTACTACATCGACTACCGCAACGCGCGGCCGAAGTACCTCGAGGCCTGGTTCGACAACCTGGTGAACTGGGAGCACGTCGAGGAGATGATGGGCAAGGCGAAGTAGCCGCGCCTGCCTCACCGCATCAGATCGGGGCCGCGCCGGCAGGTGCGGCCCTTTTCCATTCCTGGCGCGCCCGCTACCACACCGGCCGCGGCCTGCGATAAGCTCGTCGGCGCATGACCGATCCCGCCTCCCCGCGCAACGCGCTGGCCGCCGTCGAGACGTTCGCAGCGCTCGGCCTCGACGAGCGCGACACGCTGGCGCGCGAGCTCGAAACCCTGAGCCTGAAGCGCGGCGAGGCGCTGGTGCGCGAGGGCGAGCCGGCGGACGCGCTCTATATCGTCGTGTCGGGCCGCTTCGCCGTCACGGTCGAGGCGCGCGCGCAGCCGGTGGCCGAGATCGGCGCCGGCCAGCCGGTGGGCGAGATCGCCTTCCTCGCCGGCGGGCAGCGCACCGCAACGGTGACGGCGCTGCGCGACAGCCTGGTGCTGCGGCTGGGGCGGGCCGAGTTCGACGCGCTCTCGGAGCGCAATCCCGGCATCTGGCGTACGCTGACCCTGACGCTGGCGCGCCGGGTGGCCGACGCCAACGTGGATCGCGACGCGGCCGCGCGGCCGCGCCCGCGCACCATCGCCGTGGTGCAGGCCGGCGGCACGCCCGTTCCGCGCGACTTCCTCAGCCGGCTCGAACGCGTTTTCGCGCGCCATGCGCGCACCGTCGCGCTCGATGCCGCGCGCGCGGCCGCGCTCCTGCCCGCAGGGGCGCCCGCCGACAGCGCGGAGGCGACGCGGCGCCTCAACGAGATCGAGGCCGGCTGCGACTTCGTGCTCTACATCGCCGACGCGACGCTGACGCCATGGACGGAAAAGGCGATCCGCCAGTCGGACCTGGTGCTGGCGGTGGGGGTGCATGCGGGCGATGCCGCCGTCAACGCGCTCGAGGCACGCGCGGCCGAGCATGTGGCCGCGAACGCGCGCCGGCTCGTGCTGCTGCATCCGACGCAGGACGCGATCTCCGGCACGGACCGCTGGCTCGCGGCGCGCGAGATCGCCATGCACCACCACGTCGCGCTCGACCGCGACGAGGACGTGGAGCGGCTCTACCGCTTCGTGAGCGGGACGGCGCGCGGGCTCGTCACCTGCGGCGGCGGCGCGTTCTGCGCCGCGCACATCGGGCTCTACAAGGCGCTTCGCGAGGCCGGCATCGCCATCGACGCCATGGGCGGATCCTCGGGCGGGGGCGCGATGGCGGCCGCCTTCGCCATGGGCACGCCGCCCGAGGCCATCGACGAGGCGCTCGACGACGTGTTCGTGTCGGGCGCCGTCATGCGGCGCTACACGTGGCCGCGCTACAGCGTCATCGACCACACATTCCTCGACGCGGCGCTGGCGCGGCACTACGGCGGCGTCAGGATCGAGGATCTGTGGGTGCCGTTCTTCGCCGTGTCGACGAACCTGTCGAGCTACGGGTTGCACCGGCACAGGACCGGCGACCTGTGGGCGGCGGTGCGCGCGACGGGCTCGATCCCGGGCCTGCTGCCGCCCTATTACACCGAGGACGGCCAGATGCTGGTCGACGGCGCGCTGATGGACAACGTGCCGGTGCGCGTGATGCACGAATTGAAGAGCGGACCGAACATCGTGGCGAGCTTCGCCGTGCCGCGGCTGGAGCTGTTCCCGGTCGCCTACCGCAGCCTGCCGTCGCGGCGCGAGCTGATGCGGCGCGCGCTCAACCCGTTCGGACGCACCCGCCTGCCGGCGGCGCCCGGCATCGGCTCGGTGCTGATGCGCAGCCTGATGGCGAACCGCCAGGACTTCGAGCGCCACCTGCGGCCCGAGGACCTGCTGATGGTGCTGCCGTTTCCCGCCGACATGGGCGTGCTCGACTGGCACCGGCACACGGAGCTGATGCAGGCGACCTATGCCTGGGCGCGCGGGGAGATCGCGCGGCTTGCCGGTGCAGGGCACCCGGCGCTCGCCGGTGACGAGCCGTCTCCCGGCGCGTGACGTCAGCGCCTGAGCCGGCGCGTTAGCGCTTGAAGCCCGGCGTCAGCGCTTGAAAAACGAGCGCAGGATCGCGTTCTTGACCTGGGTGACGACGCTGCGCGTCAGCGAGCGCGTCACGTCGCGGATGACGAGCTCGCCCATCGAGGCGCCGCCGCGCGGGCCGCGGCCGAAGATGACCTTGCCCCAGCTGTTGGCGCCCGCCTGCTTGGCCTGCTCCTCCTGGGCCTCCTGCGCCTGTGCCGCCTCGGCGCGCTTGGTCAGCGTCTCGTAGGCGGACTCGCGGTCGATGGCCTCGTCGTACTTGCCGTAGACGGGACTGTTCTCGATCAGCTTGCGGCGCTCTTCGGGCGTCACCGGGCCAATGCGGCCCGACGGCGGACGGATGAGCGTGCGCTGGACCATCGACGGCTCGCCCTTGTTGGTCAGCATGGAGACCAGCGCCTCGCCGACCTTGAGCTCCTGGATCACGCGCTCGGTGTCGAGGTCGGGATTGGGGCGGAACGTCTCGGCGGCGGCGCGGATGCCCTTCTGCTCCAATGGCGTGAAGGCGCGCAGCGCGTGCTGGATGCGGTTGCCGAGCTGGGCGGACACCGTGTTGGGCACATCGCGCGGGTTCTGCGTCACGTAATAGACGCCGACGCCCTTGGAGCGGACGAGACGCGTGACGCGCTCCACCTGCTCCAGCAGGGCCTTGGGCGCTTCGTCGAACAGCAGATGCGCCTCGTCGAAGAAGAAGACGAGCTTGGGCTTCTCGGGATCGCCCACTTCCGGCATCTTCTCGAACAGCTCCGACATCATCCAGAGCAGGAACGTCGCGTAGAGGCGCGGCGTCTTCATCAGCTTGTCGGCGGCGAGGATGTTGACGATGCCGCGCCCGTCCGGCGCGGTGCGCATGAAGTCGTTGATGTCGAGCGCGGGCTCGCCGAAGAAGTTGTTGGCGCCCTGCTCCTCGAGCACCAGCAGGCGGCGCTGGATGGCGCCGACCGAGATGGCGGCGGCGGTGCCGTATTTCGTCTGCAGGTCCTTGCCGCGCTGGCCGATGTCGTTGGCCATCGCCCGCAGGTCCTTGAGGTCGAGCAGCGGCAGCTTCTCGTCCGCGGCGACGCGGAACATGATGTTGAGCACGCCCTCCTGCACCTCGTTGAGCTCCAGCAGACGGGCGAGCAGCAGCGGCCCCATCTCCTGCACGGTGGCGCGAACGGGATGGCCCTGCTCGCCGAACAGGTCCCAGAAGACCGTCGGGTAGGCCTTGTTCTGATAGTCGGTGAGGCCGACGTCCTTGGCGCGGGCGAGCAGGAAGTCCTTGGGCTGGCCGACCTCGGAGATGCCGGAGAGGTCGCCCTTGATGTCGGCGGCGAAGACCGGCACGCCGGCATCGGAGAAGCCTTCCGCCATCACCTGCAGGGAAACCGTCTTGCCGGTGCCGGTGGCGCCCGTCACGAGGCCGTGGCGGTTGGCGAGGCGAAGCTCGAGGTATTCGGGATGGATGCTCTCTCCGAGGAAGATCTTGCCATCCTGCAGAACGGAAACGGCGTCAGCCATGAAGGTGCTCCCGGGATGATCGGCGCGTAGGCCGACTCGCTGCACTCGGTTGCGGTTCTCTTGGCACGGAGGGCGCGATTTGCAAAGGCCGGGTTGCACGGGCCACAAGAGAGCCCAGGAGCGGCGGGAAGCGGAGATTTCATTTTTCCGTCACAGCGGGCTAGGTTGCGGCAACGGCAGCCCCAGGGGATGTGATGAGCGGTCTTTCGCTGGCAGACGACTTTGCGGTACCGGCCGAGGCCGACTGGCGGGCGCTGGTCGACAAGGTGCTGAAAGGTGGGGATTTCGAGCGCCGGCTCGTCACGCGCACGGCCGACGGGGCGCGCATCGCGCCATTGTATACGCGCCGCGACGCGCTGCCCGGGGCCGACACGGCGCTGCCGGGCGCCGCCCCGTTCACGCGCGGGCGGCAGGCGGCGGGCGCTGCCGGCTGGGATATCCGCCAGGTCTACGCCGAGCCCGATCCGGCAAAGGTCAATGCCGCCATCCGCGAGGACCTCGAGGGCGGCGTGACGTCGCTGCTGCTGCAGATCGCGGCGCCGGGATGGTTCGGGCTGCCCTACACAGGCCCCGAGATGGCGGCCGCGCTCGACGGCGTGCTGCTCGACATGTGCCCGGTGTCGCTGCTGGCCGGCGAATACACCGTGGATGCGGCCGGCAGCCTGATGGCGCTGTGGCGCAAGGCCGGCATCGCCGACGACAAATGCCTCGGCGCGTTCAATGCCGATCCGCTCGGCACGCTCGCCATGACGGGGGCGCTCTACCACCCGCTCGCGCGTTCCCTCGACATCGCGGCCAAGCTCGCCGCCGACACGCGCGCCATGCCGGGCGTGACCGCGTTGCGCGCTGACGGCCACATCTATCACGCCGGCGGGGCCACGGAGGCGCAGGAGCTGGCGTGCGTGCTGGCGACCCTCGCCGCCTACCTGCGCGCCTGCGAGGGCGCCGGGCTGGCGCCGGAGGACGCGCTGCCGAAGATGGCGGTGACGCTGGCGGTGGACGCCGACCAGTTCCTCGGCATCGCCAAACTCAGGGCGGCGCGCCGGCTGGTGTGGCGGCTGGCGGAGGCCTGCGGCGCGGGCGCGGCGGCCGCACGCGTGCCGCTGGCGGCGGAAACCTCGCACCGCATGATGACGAAGCGCGACCCGTGGGTGAACATGCTGCGCACCACCATCGCCTGCGCAGCGGCCGCCATGGGGGCCGCCGACAGCATCATGGTGCTGCCGTTCACCTGGGCGCTCGGCCGGCCCGACGCGTTCGCGCGCCGCATCGCGCGCAACACGCATCACGTGCTGATGGAGGAAAGCGCGCTCGGCCGCGTCGCCGATCCGGCGGGCGGAAGCTGGTACGTGGAACAGCTGACCGACGAGCTGGCGCGCAAGGGCTGGGAGCTGTTCCAGGCCATCGAGGGCCAGCGCGGCGCCGACGGCATGCGCGGAATGGGTGCCGCGCTCGCCTCGGGCTACGTACAGGACGAGCTGGCGAAATCGGCGGAGGCGCGGGCGCGCAAGATCGCCACGCGTCAGCTCGAGCTGACGGGGACGTCGGCCTTTCCGCTGCTGGGGCCGGACGGCGTGACGACGGAGCCGTGGCCGGCGGAGCTGCTCGATGCCAGCCTCAACGGTGCGCACGCGAACCCGGTCAGGATGCATCGCGACGCGGAACCGTTCGAGGCGCTGCGCGACGTCGCCGATGCGCACGCGGCCGCGACCGGCAAGCCGCCGGCGGTGTTCGTGGCAGCGCTCGGCGATCTCGCGAACCACGCGGCGCGCGCGACATGGATCGGCAGCTTCCTGGCGGCGGGCGGCATCGCCGCGAGCGTGAGCGCGCCGCTCACGGCCTCGGCGGAAGCCGGCAAGGCGTTCGCCGACAGCGGGCTCGCGGTGGCGGTCATCGCCGGGTCGGACACGTCCTACGCGGAGCTCGGCGAGGCGACGGCCGGCGCGCTCAAGGCGGCCGGCGCGCGGACCGTGCTGCTCGCGGGCCGGCCGAAGGAGCAGGAGGCCGCACTCAGGGCGGCCGGCGTCGACGACTTCATCTTTGCCGGCGGCGACGCGGTGGCGATGCTGACGAAGCTGCAGGCCGCGGCCGGCGTGGCGCGGTAGCGCTTGCGCCGGCCCCTATTGTGATCCCGGCCGGAGGGCCGCCCCTGTTGTCATCCCGCAATTTCGCGAAGCGAAATATCCGGGACCCAGCGCCATGAATGAAGCGCGTGCCCTGATCTCTGGGTCCCGGCTCTGCGCTTCGCTCCGGCCGGGATGACAGGAGGGGGCGGGGCGCGGCTGCTACGGCGATGCGAAGCCGAGGCGCGGGGCGGGCGAACGGCGAGCGCGATGCGCGCCGGAGAGGCGCGGCATCGGCTTCGGCCGGTTGACGAGCGCCACCAGCACGTAGCTGATGATCATCAGCAGGAACCAGGCGCCGAGCTTGCCGGCCGATACCAGCGACCAGCCGTGCCGCTGCGTCGGATACATCCACGCCGCGGTGAACGTGCCGATGTTCTCGGCGATCCAGATGAAGAGCGCGACGAGGCCGAAGCCCACCAGCAGCGGCATGCGGCGGTGCCGCCGCCAGACCTTGAAGTAAATCCAGCAGCGGCCGAACAGCAGCGCGGTGAGCGCGAAGAGCAGGACGCGCGCGTCGGCAACGTAGTGGTGGGTGAAGAAATTGACGTAGATGCCGACGGCCAGCAGCACCACGGACCACAGCGGCGGATGCGCGGTGAAGCGGAAATCGAACAGCCGCCAGCAGCGGGCGATGTAGGAGCCGATGGCGGCATACATGAAACCGGTGAACAGCGGCACGCCGCCGATGCGCAGAACCGAGACCTCGGGATAGATCCACGAGCCCATCGACGTCTTGAAGATTTCCATCGCCGTGCCGACGACATGGAAGATGAAGATGACCTTCGCCTCCTCCCAGGTCTCGAGGCGGAAGGCGAGCATGCCGATCTGGATGGCGACCGCCGCCAGCACGAGGAAGTCGTAGCGGGCAAGCCACGCCCCTTTGGGATAGGCGAGGTGCGTGCCGACGAGCAGCGCCAGCATCAGCGCCCCGAACAGGCACGCCCAGCCCTGCTTGATGCCGAAGCGCACGAACTCGTAGAGGACGAGCGTTGCCGGGCGGCGGGCGGCGAGAGCGCCGATGCGCGCTTCCGCGGCGATGAAGCGAGCGAGCGGGGCCCAGTGGCGGGCTGCACTCTCGGGCCGGTCCCCGCGCGGCAGACGCTGCATGGCTGCTTCCCCCTCGAGGCGCGGGCGGCGCGGTTCCGCCAACCGGGACGGCCATCCACGCTGCGCCCAATCGTCTATGGCGCGGCCCCCGTGATTTCATTAGATTCAGGCGCAACATTCGGGCGAAGCCGCGGTCGAATTGCGGCCGCCGGCAGACCCGACGAAACACCAGCCGGATGAGGCACATGAGCCGGATACCGGATTTCACGACCGTTCCCTTCGACGCCAGCGTGCCGGCCGCGGGCGCGGCCCCCGAGGCGCCGGCCTGGACGACGCCCGAGGGCATCGCGGTCAAGCCCGTCTATACCGGCGCGGACGTGGCCGGCCTCGACTTCCTCGACACCTATCCCGGCATCGCGCCCTTCCTGCGCGGGCCCTACCCGACGATGTACGTGACGCAGCCGTGGACCATCCGGCAGTACGCCGGGTTCTCGACGGCGGAGGATTCCAACGCCTTCTACCGCCGCAACATCGCCGCCGGGCAGAAGGGCCTGTCGGTTGCCTTCGACCTCGCCACGCACCGCGGCTACGACAGCGACCACCCGCGCGTCAGGGGCGACGTGGGGATGGCGGGCGTCGCCATCGATTCCATCCTCGACATGCGCACGCTGTTCTCCGGCATCCCGCTGTCGGAGATGAGCGTGTCGATGACCATGAACGGCGCGGTGCTGCCGGTGCTGGCGCTGTTCATCGTCGCCGGCGAGGAGCAGGGCGTGCCGCCGGCCAAGCTCGCCGGCACGATCCAGAACGACATCCTCAAAGAATTCATGGTGCGCAACACCTACATCTATCCGCCCGAGCCCTCGATGCGGATCATCTCCGACATCTTCGCCTACACCTCGCGCCACATGCCGAAGTTCAACTCGATCTCGATCTCCGGCTATCACATGCAGGAGGCGGGCGCGACGGCGGACCTGGAACTCGCCTACACGCTGGCCGACGGCGTGGAATACGCGCGCGCGGGCGTTGCGGCGGGCCTCGACATCGACGCGTTCGCGCCGCGGCTGTCGTTCTTCTGGGCCATCGGCATGAACTTCTTCATGGAGATCGCCAAGATGCGCGCGGCGCGCGCGCTGTGGGCGAAGCTCATCAAGACGGAGTTCAAGCCCAAGGATGCGCGCTCGCTGTCGCTGCGCACGCACTGCCAGACGTCGGGCTGGAGCCTCACCGCGCAGGACGTGTTCAACAACGTGGCGCGCACCGAGATCGAGGCCATGGCGGCGACGCAGGGGCACACGCAGTCGCTGCACACCAACGCGCTCGACGAGGCCATCGCGCTGCCGACCGACTTCTCCGCCCGCATCGCGCGCAACACGCAGCTGTTCCTGCAGCAGGAGAGCGGCACCTGCCGCGTCGCCGACCCGTGGGGCGGCAGCTTCTACGTCGAGCGGCTGACCTACGAGCTGGCGGCCAAGGCGTGGGCGCACATCGAGGAGGTGGAGGGCCTGGGCGGCATGGCGAAGGCCATCGCGGCCGGTATCCCCAAGCTGCGCATCGAGGAGGCGGCCGCGCGCACGCAGGCGCGCATCGACAGCGGGCGGCAGGTGATCGTCGGCGTCAACAGGTTCCGGGTCGGGAACGAGGCCGAGATCGACATCCTGCGCGTGGACAACAAGTCCGTGCGCGAGCAGCAGCTCGCCAAGCTCGCCCGCCTGCGCGCCGAGCGCGACGAGAGCGAGGTGCAGGCCGCGCTCGCCGCGCTGACCGAGGGCGCCAGGGGCACCGGCAACCTGCTGGCGCTGGCGGTGGACGCGGCGCGCGCCAAGGCGACGGTGGGCGAGATCTCGGCGGCGATGGAGCAGGTGTTCGGCCGCCACCGCGCCGAAATCCGCGCCGTTTCGGGCGTCTACAGGTCGGAGGCGGGTGCGATGAGCGCGGACATCGACAAGGTACGCAAGCTGGTGGAGGCGTTCGACCGCAACGACGGCCGCCGGCCGCGCATCCTGGTGGCGAAGATGGGCCAGGACGGGCACGACCGCGGGCAGAAGGTGATCGCCTCGGCGTTCGCCGACCTCGGCTTCGACGTCGACATCGGGCCGCTGTTCGCCACACCCGAGGAGGCGGCGCGGCAGGCGGTGGAGAACGACGTGCACATCCTCGGCGTGTCGTCGCTGGCGGCGGGCCACCTGACGCTGGTGCCGGACCTCAAGGCGGCGCTGGAGAAGGAAGGCCGGCCCGACATCATGATCGTCGTCGGCGGCGTCATCCCGCCGTCGGACTACGAGGCGCTGTTCGCGGCGGGCGCCAAGGCCGTATTCGGCCCCGGCACCAACATCCCCGAGGCGGCGGCCGGCCTGATCGAGAAGCTCAACGCGCAACTGGGCTATGGCGGGCGGGAGGCTGCGGAGTAGGTATCCTCTTTTCAACTTCTTTCATTCTCGTACGCAAGAAAGTTATTATTATGAGCGAAAATATATCTCAAGAACTAGCCGACCACTTAATGAGACTTGCAAAAAGACGCACCAAATTTGAATTGGTCAATTGGCCTCGTCTTGGGGAAAAAGCCAGCGTCGACTTAATCTCACTCGACGAAAAAGAAGCGTTTTTACTGGACATAGAACGAGGGTACATTAAGCTTTCCAAGCTTACGCTTCAAAACAGAGCACGGGCTGTCGTGCCACTTGTTCGCCTCGATAGTGACGGCCCCTCACACAGAAACCCAGATGACACAGAGGTGCCCTGCCCGCATCTACATTTGTACCGAGAAGGGTATGCCACCAAATGGGCATACCCGGTCCCAACTTTGATTTTTACTAACCTTGAAGATAGACGTCAGATACTTGCCGACTTTATGAAATTCTGCCACATTGTCGATCCTCCCGAATTTCACGGGGACCTTTTAGCGTGACTACTGAGCAGGAAGTTGCCACCCTTGTTGATGAGTATCGTTCCTGGTTAAGAGATCGCACGGCAATTCGCTCCATCCATAGTGGTTGGGTGGAAATTTCAACGCCCTTTCTCGATCGCCATAACGACTACATCCAGATCTACGCGCGAAACCAATCGGGTGTTTACGAGCTTAACGATGACGGGCACACACTTCGCGATCTCGCGATTTCGGGATGCAACCTAGACAGCCCCCGACGACAAGCAATTCTCAAGGTAACCCTCAATGGTTTTGGCGTTGAAGACGCCGGCGGATTCTTGCGAGTCCATGCATCTCGCGAAAATTTTTCGGTAAGAAAACACGCTCTTATTCAAGCCATCCTTGCGATAAACGATTTATTCTACCTTGCTTCGTCGACAGTTCGCAGCCTGTTTCGGGAGGATGTTGAGGCATGGCTAGACCATGCCGGAATACGCTTTCTTTCTAATATTCAGCTGACCGGGCGTAGCGGCTATCAACATTATTTTGATTTCGCAATTCCAAAATCAAAATCCGAACCAGAACGTATCTTGAAAGCAATAACCAATCCTAACAAGGACACCGCACTAACATTTATTACGGCTTGGTCAGATACCGTGGACCAAAGACCAAGCGACGCAACGGCTTTCGCCTTCCTAAATGACAACGAAAAAAATATTCCCAGCGCGGTCATTTCAGCATTACGTCAATATGAAATAATTCCGGTTTTATGGTCAGATCGCGAGCGTGTTCGAGGGAAACTTGCCGCTTAAACGCACTCTACCTCTACGTCAAATGCGCGAAGACACTCTGCCAATGGTGGGCATCGGCCTTGTACGCAGCGTATGCGTCGTGCGCGGTTGTTCACAGCGCGTTCACGGCGTGGGGCATAGCGCTGTGTGCAGCACCCGCTTTCGGTTGCACATCAAGAAGGCAGTCCCCCATGAAAATCCTGAACATGCGAAATGCCCTGATCGCCACGGTCTTTGCCGTCGCTTCCGCAACGGCCGCCGCCGCGCAGGGCACCACGACGCAGACGCCGCCCCCCGCGCCTGCCGCAAAGATGGCGCCTGCCGCCAAGACGGCTCCGGCCGCTCCGGCGAAAACGGCCAAGGTGCGCGACCCGTCCAAGCCGCGCAGCGCGGCCTCGATCGAGTGCTCCAAGCAGGCCGACGCCAAGGGGCTGCACGGCAAGGAGCGCAAGACCTTCCGCGCCGCCTGCAAGAAGGACATGACGAAGCATTCCTGAGCGATCCGCTCGGCGGATGACGGGAGACGCCTCGCGCGAGCGGGGCGTTTTTCGTTTCAGGGAGCCGGCGGTTCGGGTGCGGCCTTGGCCAGGGTCCCGGATGGCCGCTGCGCGGCCTCCGGATGACAACGGGGTGTGGGGCGGCCGGCCGGTGCGCTGGCAGCGGTGGGTGCGGCGCTTCCTACCCGCGCGTCACGTGCGCGAAGACGCACTGCCAGCGGCCGGCGCGGCGGGCCCAGATGTCGGTGTAGCGGCCGCGGCCCGGCTTGCCGTCGGGCAGCGTGTAGGCGGTAGCGGCGTGGATGTAGGCCGCGTCGCCGAGGATGCGGATGCGCACGTCGCGCTCGGCGATGTCCTTCACGGTCGACGGCTTCGCGATCTGGGCGATGAAGGCCGCGCGGCTCACGACCGTGCCGTCCGGGTTGGAATTCTCGAAGTCGGGCGCGAGGTTGGCCTCGAACCAGGCCGTGTCGGAGGCGCCGACCGCGCGCACATAGGCGCTGTTGAGGGCGGCGAGCGCGGCCTCGTCCGGGCCGTGGCCTTGGCCGGTAGCAGGGCTGGTGCCGGGACTTGTAGCGGGGCCGGGGCTGCCGGCTTGCGGTAGGGCCTTGCCGGTCGTCGGGCCGGTCGTCGAGGTCATGCGCGCGTCCTCCAGGTTCTCAGCGGGTTCTCGGCGGTTTTCGCCGGTCTTTCGCGGCCTTGCTTCACGGCTCTATTCACGGCCGGGCCGGTGCGGGGGCCGCACGGCGATTTGCGCCGGTGGCCGCATTCGGCTCTATAATGTCGCACCGGCTGGGAACCTAGCGCGGGCGACCACATTTCCTGTCAGCAGCACGGCCGGCGGTTCGCGGCGGCCGGCCCCCTGCGACCCCCGCCGGCAGCAACGGAGACCCCCCATGAGCGATGCGAAGAGCGAAGCAAAAGGCGACATGAAGAAGGCCGCCGAACGGCGCAAGGCTCCGCTCGCCACGCCCTCGGCGCTCGGCGACAACGCGGTGCGCGACATCTCCGGCGCGCTCAACGCGCTGCTGGCCGACACGTTCGCGCTCTACATGAAGACGAAGAACTTCCACTGGCACGCCAGCGGGCCGCACTTCCGGGACTACCACCTGCTGTTCGACGAGCAGGCGGCGCAGATCTTCGCCATGACCGACGACATCGCCGAGCGCGTGCGCAAGATCGGCGGCACGACGCTGCGCTCGACGGGGCAGATCACCCGGTTGCAGCGCGTCGAGGACAACGACGCCGACTACGTCGAGCCGCAGGACATGCTGGCGGAGCTCAGGAGCGACACCAAGGACTTCATCGACCGCCTGCGCGAGACGCACGAGCTGTGCGACGAGCACAAGGACGTGGCGACCGCGAGCCTGATCGAGAACTGGATCGACGAGGCGGAGCGGCGCCACTGGTTCCTGTTCGAGGCCGCGCGGCGCTAGGCCGTATCTGTCATCCCGGAGGCCGCGCAGCGGCCATCCGGGACCCAGAGCCATAAACAAAGCGCTGGCCTGACGTCCCTGTGTCCCGGCTCTCGCCGCGCTCGGCCGGGATGACAGGTGGAGAGCGCGTCGCGTCAGGCCGCGGGAACCTGCTCCTTCGGCACCATCGCGAAATAGGGCTCCGCCTCCTTGAGGGCGCGCGCGTAGGACGGTCGCGCCTTGAGGCGGGCGAGATAGGCTGCCGCGTTGGCGTGCGTCTTCGCGAACGGCAGCGTCATGTCGGCGTAGAGGAGCGCGGGCGCGGCGGCGCAGTCGGCCATCGTGAAGGTCTCGCCCATGGCCCAGGTCTTCGACGCCATCGCCTCGTCGACGAGCTTGAGCGCGGTGGCGAGCTGGCCGCGCGCCTGCTCGACGCCGAACGCGTCGCCCTTGCCGGGCGGGCGCAGGCGGTCGACGACGATCTTCTGCATCGGCACGTTGACGTAGAGGTCGAAGAAGCGGTCGCGCATGCGCATCTGGCGCGCGGCGTCGGCGTCCTCGGGGACGAAGCGCGTCTTGCCCGGGAAATGGCGGTCGAGATACTCGATGATGATGCTCGACTCCGGCACGAGGTGGTCGCGCGCCTCATCCTTCAGCACCGGAAACTTGCCGATGGGCCAGAGCTTGAGGAAGTCGGCGCGCGCGGCCTCGTTCATCAGGTCGACCATGTGCGGCGTGAAGGGCGTGTCGTTCTCGTAGAGCGCCATCAGCACCTTCTGGCAGAAGGACGACAGCGGGTGGAAGTAGAGCGTGAGTTGCTTCGACTGGGACTGCGACATGGGGAGCGTCTCCTTGAGGTTGGCTGTGGCGTCGACTATTCGGCGGGCTGGGCGAGCGGCACGCCGTGCCGCAGGGTCAGGATGCTCAAGGCGAGCGCACCGAGCGCGCAGGCGGCGATGGACGCCACCATCGGCAGCGCCGTGCCGTCGAACACCAGGCTGACGATGATGATGACGATGCCGCCGGTGATCATCTGCAGCGTGCCCCCGAGTGCGGAGGCCATGCCGGCGATGGGGCCGTGCTCCTCCAGCGCCAGCACCATCGTCGAGGGGATGACGAGGCCGAGACAGGCGAAGGTGAGGAAGAACATCACGATCAGCAGCGGCAGGCTGTCCGCGCCGGCCAGCGCCAGCGCGAGATTGACGACGGCGAAGAACGCATAGGCCGAGACGGCGGCCAGCACGACGCGGTGCATGCCGTAGCGCTGGCCGAGCGCGGCGGCGAACTGCGAGGCGCCGATGAAGCCGATGGCGTTGACGGAGAAGGCGAGGCTGTATTGCGTCGGCGTCAGCCCGTAGTGGCCGATGTAGACGAACGAGGAGCCGGCGAGGAAGGAGAAGAAGCTCGACATGCCGAGCGCGCCGATGAACGTCAGGCCGAGGAAGCGGCCGTGCCGCAGCAGGCGGCCGAAGCCCTCGGCCAGCGCGGCGACGGACGCGCGCACGCGCTTCTCGGGCGCCAGCGTCTCCTCAAGCGCGGTGGCGAGAAGCACGCACGACAGCAGCGCCGTCACGGTGACGGCGGCGAAGACCGCGCGCCAACCGAAGGGGACGATGAGCGCGCTGCCGGTCAGCGGGGCAAGGATCGGCGAGACGGAAAACACCAGCATGACGAAGGCCATCAGACGCGTCGCCTCGACCCCGGTGTGCAGGTCGCGGATGATGGCGCGCGGGATGACCATCATCGCCGAGGCGCCGATGCCCTGCACGAAGCGGAAGGCGATGAGCCAGCCGATGGAGGGCGAGAAGAAGCAGCCGACCGACCCGAGCATGAACAGGCCCAGGCCGACATAGAGCGGCGGCTTGCGGCCGACCATGTCGGAGACGGGCCCGTAGGCGATCTGGCAGACGCCGAAGGCGATGAAGAAGGACATCAGCGTCATCTGCGTCGCCGACGTCGAGGCGCCGAGGTCGGCGGCAATGGTCGGCAGCGCCGGCAGGTACATGTCGATGGCGAACGGTCCCACGGCCGACATGAGGCCGAGGATGATCGCGTTCTTCGCGTAACTGCGCATGCGGTCTCTCTTTCTTGTTTCGTGTGGTCATCGGGCGCGCCCGTGTCTGGAGGCCTTAAGATCGCGCGCCGCTGTCTGCCACCCCTGTATCACCCGCTCCGTCATCCCGGAATTTCGCGAGGCGAAATATCCGGGACCCAGCGACACAAATGGAGTGCGTGCCTGAAGTCCCTGGGTCCCGGCTCTCGCTGCGCTCGGCCGGGATGACAGGAGGAAAGCTCGGCCTGGATGACATCAGCGGGATGCGTTTGGATCTGAACCGCCTTGGCGATCCGAGATGGCCGCGAGGCGCTCGTCGAGGCGGTCGAAGGCGCTGTCCCAGCCGCCGTGGTGGCCGTCGCGCTCGGCGATGGAGCGGAACGGCGTCTGGCGGAATTCCATGTGCGTGCGGCCGCCCTGCTCGGTCAGAAGAACCGTCACCTCGGTCTCCATGCCGCGCTCGCCCTCCTCCTCCCACGCGAAGGTGAAGACGACGCGCCCGGGCGGATCGACCTCGCGGAAGACGCCGTTGAACCACAGGTCGGGCTTGCCCTCGGTCGATTTCAGATAACCGCGCCAGCGGCCGCCGGGACGCGCGTCCATCTCCATGTGCGCGGCCGGATAGTTGCGCGGGCCCCACCAGCGGCGCACGTGCTCGGCCTCGGTCCACGCGCGGAAGATCAGATCGCGCGGCGCATCGAATGTCCGCCTGATGACGAGCTCGCGCTCGCCCACGGGCAAAGCGGTCAGCATGAAAACTCTCCTGTCGTCCGGGCTATCGCATCGCCGGCGCGCTAGGTCTTGCGGCGGTAATGCGCCGTCATGAACTCGCGCCATTTGCCGTCCTCGACATCGGCGCGCGAGGTGAGCGTGCGATGGTCGTTGCTCTCGAAGGTGATGATGTCCTGGTAGCGGCTCATCTTGCCCTGGGAAATGAAACTCGGGCCCTCGCTGTCGAGCGTCAACGTGCGCCCTGCCGCGTCGAGCGTGCCCTTGTAGATCCACAGATGCGTCATCATCGAGCCGACCCAGGTGCCGAGATACTGCTTTTTCGCGGCATCGTAGCCGAGCGTCATGATCATCGTTGCGGTGCCGCCGCCGGGCATCTCGCTCTCGCCCTCGGCGACCATCCACAGGCCGCCGAGCAGGCGGCAGCGCTCGATGCCGCGCGTCGTGACCGGCGGCTCGCCGGGCGCCATGACGGCCTGGCATTCGCTCACCCACTCGCCGACGAACTTGTCGAACCAGTGGTGCTGCTCAAGAGGTTCAGCATGCATTGCGTGTTTCCTTGGATGTGAGTTGTGTACGAACCGTCAGAACGGCCGCTCGGCCATGGCCTTGAGGCTGGCGAGGCCGGCCTCGAAATCGCGGCCGATCATCTCGTCCATGCTGACGAACAGGCCGAGGGCTTGGCACATGACCTTGGCGAGAAACGGCTGGCGGCCGCTCATGTCCCACGTCACCTCGGTCGCAGCACCCTTGGGCACCAGCGAGAAGACGATGGTGTTCGACCCCTCGAACGGCCGCTTCATGGCAAGCGTCATCACGACTTTCTTATCGGGCTCGGACCGGTCGATGGTCAGCACGCCGGCACCCACGTCGCCGTTGCCGTCCCAGGCGTAGGCGGCGCCGGCGCCCGCCGCGGGGCCCGAGAACGTGCGCTTCATGCCCGGGTCCTTCGTCTCGTAGGGTGACCATGTCTTCATCTGCTGGAAGCTGTTGATGAGCGGGAAGACCCTGTCCGGCGGCGCGTTGACGGTCACCGACCGGGCGACGCGGAAGGTGTCGGGCGCCAGCGCCGCCGCGACGACGAGGCCCGCAACCGCCAGCACAACGACGGCAAAAAGGGTCAGAGCGATCTTCTTGAGCACGGGATTTTCCCCTTGATGGCAGAGCGTGACGGGCGGCGGGCCGGACCTGTCGCCGGCCCGCCGTGCCGGCGATCGAAACAGCCGGAGCGGATCGCGGCCGGCCTCAGCCCTTCGCGGGCAGCGGGTGCGCGAAGCTCCAGTTGTGGCCGTAGGGGTCGGCCACCATGGCGTAGCGCGCACCCCAGAACGCATCCCACGGCTTCATGACGACGCGCGCGCCGGCCGTCACCGCGCGGTCGACGGCGGCGTCGCAGTTGGGCACATCGAGATGCAGCGTCACGGACGTGCCGCCGAGCGCGGTCGGCGTCTGCCTGCCGATGGGCTTGCCGCCCGCGGACGCGTCGGGACAGGCCTCGGGAAAATCATCGCGCAGGAACAGGCGCGCGCCATTGATCTCGAGCTCGGCGTGCATGAGACGGTCGCCCTTCTCCTCCTTCATGCGGAACTGTTCCCTGGCGCCGAGCGCCTTGGTGTAGAAGGCGATGGCCGCATTGGCGTTGTCGACGACGATGTGCGGGATGATGCCCTGGGCCGATGCCGGTGGTGATGCTGGGGGTGCCATCTCAACTCTCCTTACGCTGCGGTTTGCTTCAGGACGATTGCGGTATCGGCGAGGCGGGCGAAGGAACTCGACCAGCCGTCGCGGTGGCCGTCGCGCATGGCAACGGACGCAAAGCCTTCCTGGCGGAACGTCAGCCGCGTCCTGTCGCCGTCCTCGGCGAACGTGACGGTGACGAACATGTCCGGCCCGGTGGCGCGGCCGGCCTCGTCCTGCCAGGCGAACGTGTAGACGAGGGTTTCCGGCTCCACGGCCTTCAGGCAGACGCCACCCTGCCAGAGTGACGGCCCGCCGGTGTCAGGAGTGAGACAGCCGGTGTCAGGAGTGAGACAGAGGCGCCAGCGGCCGCCGGGGCGGGCATCCTGTGCGAAATGCGTGACCGTGAAGCCGACGGGGCCCATCCAGCGCATGGCGTGCGCCGGATCGGTCCAGAGCCGCCACACGAGCGCGCGCGGCGCGTCGATGAGGCGCGAGATCACGAGGACGGTGGGATCGTCGGCCTCGGTGCGGATTGCCGATCGGGGGGCGGAGGTCATCACGGTTTTCCTTTCGGGCTTTTGCCGGCACCCGTGGGGGGGTTGGGCGCCGGCGACGTCACGTCTTTCGCCTGCAGCTCGCGCAGGTAGGCATCGAGACGGTCGAGGCTCTGCTCCCAGAACTTGCGGTAGTGCTCGAGCCAGTCGGTGGCCTCCTTGAGCGGCGCGGCCTCGATGCGGCAGGGCCGCCACTGGGCGTCGCGGCCGCGCGCGATGAGGCCGGCTTTCTCCAGCACCTTGAGGTGCTTGGAAACGGCCGGCAGGCTCATCTCGAAGGGTTCGGCCAGCTCCGAGACGGTGGTCTCGCCGAGCGAAAGGCGGGCCAGAATCGCGCGCCGGGTGGGGTCGGCGAGCGCCGCGAAGGTGGAGGAGAGCCGGTCGGTGTGCATGGCGGGCATGGGCGGTTCGGGCGCGGGGCGGTTGGCTAGGTGAGGCTGGGTTGGTTAGGGGCTGTATTTGCCGCCTCGGTTAAATAACTGATGGGTTAAGTACGACGCGTGGGGCGGGGTGTCAAGGGGGTGGTGGCTTTACGAGATCAAGATGTCGCCGCCTAATGACGGCGACATCTGCGGCATCTACCAACCGCGACGCGAACGGCTGCTGCCGTAAAGATTGTTGGTGCCGTAGTTATTGTTATAGGTCGGCGCGTAGGGATTTACCGTACCCGCTTGCCCCGTATACGGATTAACATTGCCCTGCGTGCTGTAATTGTTGAACCGATTGTTGTCCGGATTTGTTCGGTGATAGGGTTCGACGTATTGGCCGTCGTTGCGCGTATATCCACGAACATAACTATCAGCCAACGATGGGAGACTAAAAGCAGGCAACGTGACCAGTGCGATTACCAATCGTCTCATAACAATTCTCCTATAAAAAAATGACGGCGGAATCGAAGCCATCAATGTCACTGGACGTGGGCTGCTGGCCCGCTGCCACTAGTTTCCGTCGAATGATCTCGTCTCCATATTGAACGTGGCTCCGAAGCAACTATGCAGCCGCGATGCGATAGGCAGCGCCTCGCAGGATCAAAATATGAGCCGGTTCGGAAAAAAACTTATCCCCGCCCTCCGCGCTGCCATTAGGCTTCCTGCAACCCGCCCCGATGGGGACGTACTCGAGACCGTCTCGTAAATGTGGGGTGGGCCGCGAAACTGGCGCTCTCGCGACGAGGGGTAACGACCCGAAGAGAAACGAGAGCCCGCTCCCGCCGCAACCAGAGCCACTGGTACGCGGTCTAAGGCACCCGCTGTAAAAAGCGATGCGCGGCGGGAGGGAAAGCCCGCTGCAGGACGCCGGAAGGCGGATGTTGTGCAATTGCGATGACCGCCGATCCGGCGTCCCGCTCCCCAACGTTGTCCCACGGTGCCGGCCCAAAGCCGGCGCCGTGGGATGGCATGCGCGCGGCCCGGCCCGGCCGACCCCTGCGGACGGCGGCGCAGATGCGCGGGATTGAGACACCGTCCTTAGGACCGCGTTAAGCCCATGCCGAGGTTCGGGGCAGCCTGCGGCGAAAATCCCCGCCCCCGCCGCCTTGGAACGCGATTTTTCCTGCGCGGCGCGCTTGACAGCCCAGGGGGCCGACCGTATCTACTGCACAGCGCTTGGCACTCTTCAAAAATGAGTGCTAACAACGCTTCCGCACAACAGTCAAAACCCAACCAAGTCTCTGAAACTGGAGCGAGATTTCATGAAGTTTCGTCCCCTCCACGACCGCGTCGTCGTCCGTCGCACGGACAGCGAGACCAAAACCGCGGGCGGGATCATCATCCCCGACACGGCCGCCGAGAAGCCCCAGCAGGGCGAAATCGTCGCCGTCGGCCCCGGCGCCCGCGACGAGAGCGGCAAGCTGGTCCCCATCGACCTCAAGAAGGGCGACCGCATCCTGTTCGGCAAGTGGTCCGGCACCGAGGTCAAGATCGACGGCCAGGAGCTGCTGATCATGAAGGAAAGCGACGTCATGGGCGTGCTGGAGCGCTGATCGTTCAGGCGTGCTTCTCGTCGGAAAACCGGTTCCCACTTTTCCGGAAGCACGCCAAGGCGCGGCACCCTCAAGCCTTCCCTTCCCACATTCATCCATCCTGATCCGGAGTTGAAGCCACTATGGCAGCCAAAGACGTCAAATTCTCCGCCGATGCCCGCGAGCGCATGCTGCGCGGCGTCGACATCCTCGCCAACGCCGTGAAGGTGACGCTCGGTCCCAAGGGCCGCAACGTCATCATCGAGAAGAGCTTCGGCGCTCCCCGCACCACCAAGGACGGCGTCACCGTCGCCAAGGAGATCGAGCTCGAGGACAAGTTCGAGAACATGGGCGCGCAGATGGTGCGCGAAGTCGCCCAGAAGACGAACGACATCGCCGGCGACGGCACGACGACGGCCACGGTCCTCGCCCAGGCCATCGTGCGCGAAGGCCTCAAGGCCGTCGCCGCCGGCATGAACCCGATGGATCTGAAGCGCGGCATCGACAAGGCCGTCGTCCAGGTCGTCGAGGACATCGCCAAGAAGGCGAAGAAGGTCAAGAACTCGAACGAGATCGCGCAGGTCGGCACCATCTCCGCCAACGGCGAGAAGGCCATCGGCGACATGATCTCGGAGGCCATGCAGAAGGTCGGCAACGAGGGCGTCATCACGGTCGAGGAGGCCAAGAGCCTCGAGAGCGAGCTGAACGTCGTCGAGGGCATGCAGTTCGACCGCGGCTACCTGTCCCCCTACTTCATCACCAACGCCGACAAGATGGTGGCGGAGCTCGAGGACCCCTACATCCTCATCCATGAGAAGAAGCTGTCGAGCCTGCAGGCGATGCTGCCGGTGCTGGAAGCCGTCGTGCAGACGGGCCGTCCGCTGCTGATCATCGCCGAAGAGGTCGAGGGCGAGGCGCTGGCGACGCTGGTCGTCAACAAGCTGCGCGGCGGCCTCAAGGTCGCGGCCGTCAAGGCTCCGGGCTTCGGCGACCGCCGCAAGGCCATGCTCGAGGACATCGCCGTCCTGACCAACGGCCAGGTGATCTCCGAGGATCTCGGCATCAAGCTCGAGAACGTCACGCTCGAGATGCTCGGCCGCGCCAAGCGCGTGCGCGTCGAGAAGGAGAACACGACGATCGTCGACGGCTCCGGCAAGAAGAAGGACATCGAGGCCCGCGTCGGCCAGATCAAGGTCCAGATCGAGGAGACGACGTCCGACTACGACCGCGAGAAGCTGCAGGAGCGGCTGGCGAAGCTGGCCGGCGGCGTGGCCGTGATCAAGGTCGGCGGCGCCACCGAGGTCGAGGTGAAGGAGCGCAAGGACCGCGTCGACGACGCGCTCAATGCGACCCGGGCCGCGGTCGAGGAAGGCGTGGTTGCCGGCGGCGGCGTCGCGCTGCTGAAGGCCGCCCAGGCCATCACGGTCAAGGGCGAGAACGATGACCAGGATGCGGGCATCCAGATCGTCCGCCGCGCCCTGCAGGCTCCGATCCGCCAGATCGCCGAGAACGCGGGCGTCGAAGGCTCGATCGTCGTCGGCAAGGTCAGCGAGGGCCGCGGTGCGGCGTTCGGCTATGACGCGCAGAACGACGAGTACGGCGACCTGATCGAGAAGGGCATCATCGACCCGGCCAAGGTCGTGCGCACCGCCCTGCAGGATGCGGCCTCCATCGCCGGCCTGCTGATCACGACGGAAGCCGGCGTCGCCGAGGCGCCGAAGAAGAAGGATGCGCATGCCGGCCACGGCCACGGCGGCATGGGCGACATGGGCGGGATGATGTAACCCTGCCTCCTTCGCGATTGTGAGACGATTGAGGCCGCTCCGAGAAACCGGAGCGGCCTTTTTTCTGGTCGTGCGTCTTGTCGGAAAACCGGCCTCCACTTTTCCGGACGCACGACGTCCGGGAAACCGGAGCGGCCTTTCCTTTGGGCGTGCGTCGAACCGGCGAGCGGATTGTTGCAGCGGAAATCCTCATTAATCCTCATGGGCCCGGATTGCCGTAGGATGACCATGTAGGGCCGACGGGGATCGGAGACCGCCGATGGAATATGTGTCCGTCCTGCTTGCAATCGCAGCGATCCACCTGCTGGCGATTGCCAGCCCCGGGCCGACGCTGGCGGTCGTCACCAGCTATTCGCTGCGCGGCGATCGGCGCTCGGGCCTGCTGCTCGCGCTCGGCGTCGTGCTCGCGACGCTGACGTGGGCATCGCTGGCAGCCGCGGGCCTGGGCGGCATGATGGCCCGCTTTCCCGTGATCTATCGCAGCCTGCAGATCGCAGGCGCCGCCTACCTGATCTATCTCGGCGTCCGGCTGCTGCTTGCCGTCATGCGCCCGCGGGATTTGCCTGCGAGCGCGACCAGGCCGACCGCAGCCAGCGGATGGGCAGCCTTGCGCGCAGGCTTCATCACCAACATCGCCAACCCCAAGGTCGTGGCCTACTACGCGAGCCTGTTCGGCGTCATGATCCCGTCCGGCGCCCCGGGCTGGGTGTTCTGGGCCGCCGCCGCAACGGCAATGGTGGTGTCGGCCGTGTGGTGGACATGCGTATCGCTGTGCTTCTCCATTCCGGTCGTCAGTCAGACCTATGAGCGCATCAAACCCAAGGTCGATATCGTCATGGGCGTGATCCTCATTCTGCTCGGCCTCAGACTGGCGATACTCGGCTGAGACGCGATATCCGGTCAGCGTGAGAGGACGGCGCTGGCGACGTAGCCGGCGTGGAGCTGCTTGAAGGCGAGGCGCATGCCGTGCGCCTGCGCAAGATGGTCCAGCACCGGGTAAAGGTCGCGGCGCGGGATGACGTGGAACGCGTCGAGCCAGGCTTCGAGGCCGCGGCGTGCGAGCGGCGGCAGGCCCGAGAAATCGCCGAAATCGACGATGTGCAGGCTGCCGCCGGCCGCGGTGCAGGCGATGGCGTGGGCGAGCGCCTGCGGCCACGCCGGGATCATGGACAGCGCGTAGGAGAAGACGACGCGGTCGAAGGCGGGGCGGCCGAGACGGGCGGCATCGAGGCCGGCGGCGTCCGCGCGCACGAGCGAGATGCGGGAGGCGACGCCGGCGCGGACGGCCGAGCGCCGCGCGGTTTCCAGCATGACGGCGGAGATGTCGACGCCGCAGAGCGTGCAGTCGGGATAGTGGGCGGCGGCGCGCACGAGATTCCAGCCCGTGCCGCAGCCGATCTCGAGGATGGCCCCCTCGAGCGGCGGCCTCAGGTCGTCGATGAGGCGGCGGCGGCCGAGCAGATACGGAAGGCGCGTCGCGTCGTAGATGTGCCGCTGCAGACGGTACATGCGATCCATGCGCTCGGCATGGCCGGAGAACGGCGCCGTCATGACGCGCCCTCCGCGAGCCGCCAGAGGTGGAAGCCGCCGTAGATGGCGCTGCGGTCGCGCCGCCACAGGCCGCGCGAGAGCGGCTCGTCGTAGTGCCAGCGCTCGAGCGTCGACGCCGGGACGCGGCCGGGAAGAAGCGGATGGTCGCCCGCCGTGCGGTAGATGACGCGCGCGCCGGGCCTTGCCGTGCGCGTGATCTCGCGCCACAGGGCGGCAAGCTGCGCGTCGGTCATCCAGTCCTGGGCATCGAGCAGGACGTAGCGGTCGAGGCTGCCGGGCGGCTGGCGGGACAGCACGTCGGTCATCGACGCGCGCAGCACCGTGACACGGCCGGCGCGGGCGCGCAGGCCGGCGAAGTTCGCCGCGTCGAGATAGGGCGGATGCGGGCCGGCGCCGTCCGTGGCATAGCCGCGCGCGAACGCCTGCCAGGCGAAGTAGTTGCGATCGACC
Organism: Hyphomicrobiaceae bacterium; assembly: GCA_050245975.1. GTDB lineage: Bacteria > Pseudomonadota > Alphaproteobacteria > Rhizobiales > Hyphomicrobiaceae > JBFWWW01. The sequence goes on along the minus strand of JBFWWW010000028.1, from coordinate 7,819 downwards.
GGGAAGTCGCAGGCGAGCCGGCGCAGCCGGTCGCGCACGACGTCGGCCATGACGTTGTCCCCGCCGCCGCCGAGCGCGGCATACTGGGCGGGCGGGATACCGAGGCCGAAGAGCGATGCCTGATGCGACAGCAGCCAGCGGACAAGGCGCTTGCGGAACAGCGGGGCGATCTCGCGGCCGAAGGCCTCGTGCCGCTCCGCCGGCGTGCGCGCGGCAAGCAGCCGGCGCGGGTCGCGGCCGTAGGCGCGGGCCAGCAGATGGCCCATGGCGATGAAGCGGCCGAGTACGCCGGTGCGGTAGAAGCCGCGCGTGAAGGCCGTGACGCGGCGGCGGCCCAGCGCGTCGCGCCCGTCCCAGTAGGCGGCGGTCGCCGGATCGAGATGCGGCCGCAGGACGCGATCGTAGAGCACGAGATTGCCGGACCCGGCGGCGTGGCCGAAGAAGCGGTAGAAGGCGGCGTGATCGGGCAGGACGGCCAGCGCCGCGAGCTTCAGCCGGTTGAGCGCCACATGCGCGGCATTGAGATCGACGGCGGTGATGTGCGCCGGGCCGGCGGCAAGGTAGCTCAGCACGTTGCAGCCGCCCGAGGCGATGGCGATGACGCGGCTGTCGGGCGTGAGGGCCAGCGCTTCGAGGTCGACCTCCGGGTCTTCCCAGATCTGGGGATAGACGAGACCGGAGAAGGTGGCGGCGAACAGGCGCTCCAGCAGCGCGTCGACGGAGCGCGGCAGGGGGCCGCGCGCCGCGCGGAGGCGCCCGCCGTCCGCGCCGAGGATCTGCGATTGCAAGGTCATGCCGTTTCAGTCTCCCGTTGTGCCGACCCGGCGGAACGGGCCGGCGCGCCGCTCTCACGCCACCAAGGCTTCCCTGTCGGCGCCGGCCGCAGGCACCACAGCAGGCACTCCAGCAGGTTTGGCCGCCGCACGATGATCGCGCTCCGACCAGCGCAGGATGCGCAGCTCGCCCGCCGCGGTTTCCGCAATCGCCGTGCAGCTCTCGACCCAGTCGCCGCAGTTGAGGTAGTGGATGCCGCCGAAGCGGCGCTCGCAGGCGTGATGAATGTGGCCGCAGATGACGCCGTCGGCGCCGCGCCGGTGCGCCTCGAGCGCCAGCGCCTCCTCGAACTCGCCCATGTAGCTGACGGCGGTCTTGACGCGCTGCTTGAGGAAGCCCGACAGCGACCAGTAGCCGAACCCGCACCAGCGGCGCAGGGCGTTGAACGGCCGGTTGAGCCACAGTGCCAGCTCGTAGCCGCGGTCGCCGAGGAAGGCGAGCCAGCGCGCGTAGCGCACGACGACATCGAACTCGTCGCCGTGCAGGACGGCATAGCGCAGGCCGGCGGCCGTGACGTGGATGGCGTCCGGCAGGATCTCCATGCGGCCGAAGCGCAGGCCGCAGTAGGCGCGCAGGCCCTCGTCGTGGTTGCCCGGCACGTAGACGAGACGCGCGCCCTTGCGCGCCTTGCGCAGAAGCTTCTGCAGGACGTCGCTGTGGGACTGCGGCCAGTGCGGGCCGCGGCGCACCTTCCACAGATCGACGATGTCGCCGACGAGGTAGATGACGTCGGCATCGACGTCGCGCAGGAAGGCGATGAGGGCCTCGGCCTGGGCCGAGCGCGTGCCCAGATGCACGTCGGAGATGAAGAGTGCCCTGAACCGCTCCTCCGCCACCCGTCCCTCCTCCTGCGCTGTCGCAGGGGCACCAGACGGGATTCATGTTTCAGGCCTGTGACAGCCGGACCCGGGCCGGACAGGCCGGGATCATGGTGAAGGAAGGCCTGCGCGATGTGCGCGAACGGAGCAAAACGCGAGAATCCAAGGTAAATCCGATGGTTGTATTACTTGAACGCCGATCAAAGCGACACTTCTTTAAGAACCCCAGGCTACCGTTTCCTGTGATCGTGGGCGCCATGCGTGGACGCCGGATGGCCTTCCGCGGCAGGCGATCGGATTAAAGGTGCGACGTGTTCAAGTCACTGGTGATCGACGACAGGGGGGAATTGTGGGATGCGGCCTCGCGCAGCTTCGCTGACGGGCTGCACGCATCCATTTCCGGCCCCGCGCTGGTCGACTACGTGGTGCGCAACCTCGGATTCGTCAGCGTCGGCGTGAACGACAACTCGGTGCGCCTCAGCCTGCGCCCGACGGTGGTGTCGCCGATCGCCTTCAGCGCGCTGATGTACTGGCTGCACGACCGGCCGATCGACCGGGTCCTGATCTCGCATTTCGATACCGACTGGTCGCACGAGATGTTCCAGTCGCGCGACGCGGCCGTGCGCCGGCTGACGGCGCTGGTCGACATCGATACCGGCGACCGCAACGGCGATTTCCTCAACCGCATCTGCACTGTCGACATGCTCGACATCGCCAGCCCGCTGCGCGCGCTGCTGGGCGCCTGGCACGACTCGAAGGGCCGGCTCGATCGCGAGCGGATCAACCGGCTGCTCGAGACCGGCGTCAACGGACGCTTCGTCGTGGTCGAATCGGGACCGGCGATGCCGGGCCTGACGATCCGCGAGGTCGGGCCCGGGCTCGGCAAATCCGCCGAATACTGGCTGTCGCGGACCATCGGCCTGCGCGTCGAGGACCAGCCCGACTACGCCTACGGCAAGTGGGTGGCAAAGCTCTATCGCGACGTTCTGAAAACCGGCGCGCCCGGCCTCGAGGAGGTCGATGCCGTGATCGCCTGGCCGCAGCAGGAGCGCCGGGGCTATCGCTACCGGCGCCTGATCCTGCCGTACCGGACGGACACCGACTCGACGACGCTACTGGGCGCGACGCTGATCGACCCCAGCATCAACCTGCGCGCCGGCAACGGTGCGGGCTAGGAAGTTCTGCAGGTCGATCTCGAGCTCGTCCGCCGCCTCCATCCACGCGAGGCAGCAGCGCGGACTGCCATTGGGCGCATCGATGAGTTGCAGACCCCATTCGCGGTGCGTGTAGCCGAGGCTGTCGATGACGCCGCCGCGCGTCGGGCCTTCCATCATGAGGCCCATCGAGCGGTCGATCTTCCAGCGCGTATGGGCATGCGCCCGCGCGATGCGCGGAATGATCGTCGAGAGCTGGCGCTTGCGATAGTCGGGGTGATACCAGACGGCGCCGTTGATGAGCAGCCGGCCCTGCATGCTGGCAGCGGCCGGGGAATCGACCTCGCAGCGTTCGCCCGGCAGCTTGCCGGTCTCGGCGTCCTCCGGCTTGTCGTAGAAGATGCGCAGGCTCTCCGCCTCCGCCTTGAGCGAGGAGCCGTCGAGATCGTAGATGCGGCCCGCGTGGGTGGCGACGATGCGGCCCGACGGATCGCGGCCGAAGATGACGAACGCCTTGTCGGGGCCGAGGCCCACCGGACAATGGCGATGGTCGTACATGGTGGTGATCGGCTTCCAGGTGTCGCGGTTCTGCTCGTTCACCTCGAGCAGCTCCTCGAAGGTGCCGAACGACAGCTCGACGCCGCGCTCGCGCGCCATGCGCTCCGCGGACAGGAAGAAGCGGCCGAGAAGCTCGACCGCACCATGCTCGACGACGATGTCCTGAAGAATGCCCCGGCTCGGCGCGAAGGCGCGTGCGGGTCGATGCGGCTGGGTGGTACGCGACGCTTGTACAGCCACCGTAAATCCCCCTTGAAAATACAACGCATAACGTAACTTTTACTATATCGAAAAATGCGGTCGAATAACAGTGATATGGTGAAAAAAAGATACACCGGAAACCAAAGCGGCGCGGGGAAAAAGTTAATGCTCACGCGGCGCAGAACGCTGAAGATCGGCGGCGCGGCAGCGGCGGCGATGGCGGCGGGCGCGGCCGTGTTCGGTGCGCGGCGCGCCAATGCGTACTACCAGGGGCCGCCGTCGGACCACTTCGACGGCACGCGCTTCTTCAATCCGAACGGGGTCGGCCCGCGCGGTCCCGGCGCGTTTCTCAAATGGCAGTTCGGCAGCCGCGGCGAGCGCTGGCCCGCCAGTTTTCCGAGTCCCTTCAACGACAAGCCGCCGGCACGCGTCGCCGGCGGGCGGCTGCGCATCACGTTCGTCGGCCATGCGACGTTCCTCATTCAGACGGCGGGCCGCAACATTCTCGTCGACCCCGTGTGGTCGGAGCGCGCAAGCCCCGTGAGCTTCGCCGGACCCAGGCGCGTCAATGTCCCCGGCATCGCGTTCGACGACCTGTCGCACATCGATGCCGTGCTCATCACGCACAACCACTACGACCACATGGACACCGGCACGATCGCGCGCCTGTGGCAGCGCGACAGGCCGGTGGTGGTCGCCGCGCTCGGCAACGACGCGATCCTGAAGGACGCGATCCCGGGCCTCGCGGTGACGGCGGGCGACTGGGGCGACAGCGTCGCCCTCGACGGCGGCGTGACGGTGCACGTCGTGCCGACACAGCACTGGTCGGCGCGCGGCACGACGGACCGCATGCACGCCCTGTGGGCGAGCTTCGTCGTCAGGACGGCGGACAGGGGCGTCTATTGCGTCGGCGATTCGGGATTCGGCGACGGCTCGATCTTCCGCGCCGTCGGCCGCGATCACCCCGGGCTCGACGTGGCGCTGCTGCCGATCGGCGCCTACGAGCCGCGCTGGTTCATGCGCAACCAGCACATGAACCCGGAGGACTCGGTGGCGGCGTTCCGGCTCTGCGGCGCCAGGAAAGCGCTCGGCCACCACTGGGGTACCTTCCGGCTCACCAACGAGGCGATCGACCAGCCGCCGGCCGACCTCGCCGCCGCACTCGCGGCCCGCGACATGGACGCGGCCGCGTTCACGGCGCTCAGGCCCGGCATGGTGCACGAGCTCGGCTAGAGGCCGACGGCTACTTCTTGCAGGTGGCGAGCATCTGCTCGCGCTTGCGCGCTTCGGCCCGCCAGTCGTCGGGCCGCGCGGTGGCGCACCAGGCGGCGTGCGCCTTCATGTCGGAGCTCCACGACGGCCCCTGGAAGCCGCAATGGCCCCTGATGTTGTCCTGCTGCTGGCGCAACGCCTCGCGCGTGTACCAGGCGCAGCTTGATTGCGCGGCGGCCGGAGCGACAAACACCGCGCCTGCCAGGGCGGCGGCCAGGAGACTGAGGGCGGCAGGTCTGAGCGTCATGGAAAATCCACCTGAAACAAATCCCCGCCCGTCGGGGCCGTGATAGGACACACTGTCGGCACTGAACGGGGCCTGAACGTGGCAGCCGCCGGCAGGTCCGGCCAGTCGCCGCCGCATGCTGCGGCAGGCCGGCAACGAGGTCAAATGAAGTGGGCGAAAGCTGCGGCAAGAGAGGCCGCAGCGGCCCTGGCCGGGGCGAATCGGATAGGGTCGCCACGCCTTTCCACCCGACGGTCCCACCCGCCTCATGCCGCTTCTCAGATGACCCTGGCCCGCCGCGTTAAATCGCCCGAGGACGATCCGCTGCACAGGGCTCGCGAGACGCTGGAATCGGTGTTCGGCTACAAGAGCTTCCGCTCGCACCAGGAAGCTATCGTCGCCGAGGTGCTGGCCGGGCGCGACGCGCTGGTGCTGATGCCGACTGGCGGGGGCAAGTCGCTCTGCTACCAGATACCGGCGCTGGTGCGCGACGGCACGGGCATCGTCATCTCGCCGCTGATCGCGCTGATGCAGGACCAGGTCGATGCGCTGAAGGAGCTCGGCGTCAGCGCCGCGTTCCTCAACTCGACGCAGAGCTGGGGCGAGCAGCGCGAGGTGGAGGCCGACCTGACGGCCGGGCGGCTCGACCTGCTCTACATCGCGCCGGAACGGCTGGTGCAGGAACGCACGCTGGCGCTGCTGGACCGGACAAGGCTCGCGCTGTTCGCCATCGACGAAGCGCACTGCGTGTCGCAGTGGGGGCACGACTTCCGGCCGGAATACCGCCAGCTCGGCGTGCTGCCGGCGCGCTACGCCGGCGTGCCGCGCCTGGCGCTGACCGCCACCGCCGATCCCCGCACACGCGAGGAGATCGTCTCGGAGCTGAAGCTCGGCGAGGCGGCGCGCTTCGTGGCGAGCTTCGACCGGCCGAACATCCGCTACACCATCGCCGAAGGCGGCGGCGCGCGCGACCGGCTGTGGCAGTTCATCGATGCCGAGCACAAGACCGACGCCGGCATCATCTACTGCCTGACGCGCAAGAGCGTCGAGGAGACGGCGGCCTGGCTCAGCGCCAAGGGGCGGCGCGCGCTCGCCTATCACGCCGGCCTCGCACCGGAGATCCGCAAGGCCGCGCAGTCGCGCTTCCTCAAGGACGATGGCGTGCTGATCGTGGCCACCATCGCCTTCGGCATGGGCATCGACAAGCCGGACGTGCGCTTCGTCGCGCACCTGAACCTGCCGAAGTCGATCGAGGCCTACTACCAGGAGACGGGACGCGCGGGGCGCGACGGCGAGCCGGCGGATGCCTGGATGAGCTACGGCCTCGCCGACATCGTCACGCAGCGGCAGTGGATCGCGCAGAGCGAGGCGGGCGAAGCCTACAAGCAGGTGCAACGCCAGAAGCTGCAGCAGCTCATCGGGCTCGGCGAGCTGCCCACCTGCCGGCGGCAGGCCCTGCTCGCCTACTTCGGCGAGACCCTCGGCGCCCCGTGCGGCAACTGCGACAACTGCCTCGCGCCGCCCGAGACGGTCGACGGCACGGAAGCCGCACGCAAGGCGCTGTCGGCGGTCTATCGCACCGGCCAGCGCTTCGGCGCCGGCTACGTGGTGGACGTGCTGCGCGGCAAGGCCGACCCGCGCATCGCCGCCAACGGGCACGACCGCGCGACGGTGTTCGGCATCGGCGCGGACACGGAGCCCGAGCAGTGGCGCACGCTGCTGCGCCAGCTCGTTGCCTGCGGCCACCTGACGGGCGACGACGAAGGCCACGGCACGCTGGTGCTGACCGAGCGGGCGCGGCCGCTGCTGCGCGGGGAAGAGGCCTTCGTCATGCGCAAGGCCGCACCGGCCAAGGCGAAGCGCGGGCGCGATCGCGCCGGACGCGGCGCCGCCGTCGGCGCGCAGGACCAGGAGCTGTTCGCCGCGCTCAAGGAGCTTCGGGCGGAGCTGGCGGCGGCCGGCAACGTGCCGCCCTACGTGATCTTCCACGACCGCACGCTGGTCGAACTGGCGCAGAAGCGGCCGGGGACGGAGGCGCAGCTGCACGACATCACGGGCCTCGGCGACCGCAAGATCGCGCGCTACGGCGAGAAGCTGCTGGCGCTGATCGGAGGGACCAAGCGCCACCCGATGCTCGACAACCGGCTGACGGCGACGACCAACCGGACGCTGGCGCTGCATCTGGAGGGGCTCGACGCCGAGGCGATCGCCGCGCGGCGCGGGATCGAGACGAGCACGGTGTACGGTCACTTCGCCGAGGCGATCGAGGCCGGCCTCATCGAGGCGCGCGCCGTGCTGTCGCTCGACGAGGCCGAGATCGATGCCATCCTCGCCGCCTTCGAGCGCTGCGGCACGCTGGAGACGGGCAAGCTCGGCCCCGCACATGCGGCACTGGGCGGACAGCACGACTACGGCGTGCTCAAATGCCTGCTGGCCGAGCTGGCGTGAGGATCGGCGCTAGACTGCCGCCTCGACGGTGCCCTGCATGATCATGCGCGCGGTGCGCAGCACGCCGGCGCGGACGACGTCGAGCGAGGCCCCCTCGCCCTTGGTTTCGAGGCGGACGTCGATGATGCCCGAAGGGTGCTCGATGGTGACGATGGCGGGATTGCCCTCAAGCGGCTTGGCGAAGCTATTTCTCGGCCTCGCCATCCCGGTGGTCGCGGCCGCCCTCGCGCTGTCGGCTCCCGCGCAAGCCCAGAACCCGATCATCATCAAGTTCAGCCACGTCGTGGCCAACGACACGCCCAAGGGCA
>JBFWWW010000027.1:0-32354 GCA_050245975.1 Hyphomicrobiaceae bacterium | reverse complement strand
GCGAAGATGGCGGTCGTCGGCCTCATGCAGGTCCTGTCGCTCGAAGGTGCGAAGAACAACATCCACGTCAACTGCCTGGCGCCGACGGCCGCGACGCGCATGACCGAGGATATTCTCTCGCAGGACGCGCTGGCCGCATTCGCGCCCGAGGCCGTGACGCCGGGCGTTCTGTTCCTCGTCTCGGAGGCGGCGCCGACGCGCACGATCCTGTGCGCCGGGGCAGGCACGTTCGAGCGCGCGAACATCACCCTCACACAGGGGGTCTACATCGGCACGGGGCCGGATGCACCGGAGCAGGTCGCTGCCAGGTTCGCGGCCATTTCCGACCGTGCCGGCGAGATGGTGCCGGAAAACGTGAGCGCCCAGGGGGGCAACGAACAGGCCAAGGCTGCCGCGGCACTGAAGAGGTAAGGCACAGCATGCGACAGGCGACATTCGAGGAATTGCCGGGGCTGGTCGGCCACGAGCTTGGCGTCTCCGACTGGTTCACCGTCGACCAGGCACGCATCGACCGGTTTGCCGAGGTCACGGAGGATCACCAGTGGATCCACGTCGATGTCGATCGGGCGAAGAAGGAGATCGGCGGCACGATCGCGCACGGGTTTCTCACGCTCTCGCTGATGTCGGCGATGACGTATCAGATCCTGCAGGTGAAGGGCGTGACGCGCGGCGTGAACTACGGCTTCAACAAGCTGCGCTTCACGGGCATGGTGCCTGCCGGGTCCCGCATCCGGCTGCGGGAGAAGCTGCTGTCCGTCGAACCCAAGGCCGGCGGACTGGCGCTGACACGCGAATGTTCGGTCGAGATCGAGGGCCAGGAGCGGCCTGCGCTCGTCGCCGAGTGGGTGGCGGTGATCTACAACTGATTTCGGATGGAAGAGGCCGCTAGGCGCCGGCTCTCCTGGCGAACGCCCACGCGGCCTCCGCCAGTCGCGGTGCGCGCGATCCCGCCTCGGCCGCCCGCGCGCTGGCCGCGGTGCCGTCGAGAACGCGTTTGGCGATGCCCTGCACGATGCCGGTCAGGCGGAAGAGATTGTAGGCGAAGTACCAATAGACGTCAGGCAGGCCCTGGCGGCCGGTCAGCGCGCAATACTGCGCGATGGCGTCCTCCATCGAGGGGATGCCGAGGCTTTGAAGGTCGAGGCCGCCAAGTCCGCTGCGGCTGTCGTGCGGCATCGCCCAGTTCATCAGGAAATAGGTGAAGTCGGCCAGCGGATCGCCAAGCGTGGACAGCTCCCAGTCGAGCACCGCGATCACGCGTGGGGCATCGGCGGCAAAGATCATGTTGTCGAGCCGGTAGTCGCCATGCACGATCGACACGCGCTCCTGCGCCGGCACCGTGCGCGGCAGCCATTCAATCAGCTTCTCGACCGTCTCGAGCTTCTGCGTCTCGGCCGCGCGATACTGCCGTGTCCAGCGCTCGATCTGCCGGGCGAAGTAGTTGCCGGGCTTGCCGTAGTCGCCGAGGCCGATCGCTACGGGATCGAGCTGGTGCAGGCGCGCCAGCGTTTCGATCTCGGCACGATAGATCTCGCCGCGCTGCGCCGGCGTCAGACCGGGAAGCGCGCCGTTCCACAACACGCGGCCCTCGACCATGGCCATGACGTAGAACTGCGCACCGATCACGCTTTCGTCCGTTGAGAGCGCATAGGGGCGGGCCACCGGAAAGCCTGCGCCGTGCAGCGCCGAGATCACGCGGAATTCGCGGTCGACGGCATGCGCCGAGGGCAGCAGCTTGCCGAACGGCTTGCGCCTGAGCACGTAGGAACGGCCGGGTGTGTCGAGCCGGTAGGTGGGGTTCGACTGGCCGCCCTTGAACTGCAGCACCGTCAGGGGGCCGCGAAAACCTTCGACATTGGCGGCCATGAAATCGGCGAGACGGGCCTCGTCGATGCGATGCCGCTCCTCGACGGGCTTGGTGCCCGAGAACTCCGCCTCGGGCGATGGGGTCGCTTCGCCGGCCACGGCTGGCTACTCCGCATTGCTGTGGCGGCCCATCTCCATGCGCGCAATGGTGCGGTTGTGGACCTCGTCGGGGCCGTCGGCCAGCCGCAGCGTGCGGATGCCGGCATAGGCCTTCGCAAGTCCGAAGTCGGTGGTGACGCCGCCGCCGCCGTGAGCCTGGATGGCCTCGTCGATGATGCGCAGCGCCATGCGGGGGGCTGCAACCTTGATCATCGCGATCTCGAGACGGGCGACCTTGTTGCCGGCCTTGTCCATCATGTCGGCGGCCTTGAGGCAGAGCAGGCGCGTCATCTCGATGTCGATACGCGCCTCGGCGATCCGCTGCTCCCAGACCGATTGCTCGGAGATGCGCTTGCCGAAGGCGACGCGCGACTGCAGACGGCGCACCATCTTCTCGAGCGCTTCCTCCGCGACGCCGATCGTGCGCATGCAGTGATGGATGCGACCGGGGCCGAGGCGGCCCTGCGCGATCTCGAACCCGCGCCCTTCGCCGAGCAGCAGGTTCTCGGCCGGCACGCGCACGTTGTCGAGGATGACCTCGGCATGGCCGTGCGGCGCGTCATCGAAGCCGAACACCGGCAGCATGCGCACAACCTTCACGCCCGGCGTGTCGAGCGGAACAAGGATCTGTGACTGCTGCACGTGACGCGCTGCCGCCGTGTCGGTCTTGCCCATGACGATGGCGATCTTGCAGCGCGGATCGCCGACACCCGACGACCACCACTTGCGGCCGTTGACGACATAGTGATTGCCGTCGCGGATGATGCGCGTCTCGATGTTCGTCGCGTCGGAGGAGGCGACGGCCGGTTCGGTCATGAGGAAGGCCGATCGGATCTTGCCGGCCATCAGGGGCCGCAGCCATTCCTCCTTCTGGCGCTGGGTACCGTAGCGGTGCAGCACCTCCATGTTGCCGGTGTCGGGAGCCGAGCAGTTGAAGCATTCGGAGGCGAACTGGATGCGGCCCATCTCCTCCGAGCACAGCGCGTATTCGAGATTGGTCAGGCCGGCGCCGTGGAACTCCTTGTCGTCATGCTCGGGCGATGGCGGCAGGAACAGGTTCCAGAGACCCTCGGCGCGGGCCTTCTCCTTCAGCTCCTCGACGATGGGGATGACCTTCCAGCGGTCGGCGCCGAAGTCCTCCATCTGCTGATGGTAGGTCGGGACCGCAGGATAGATGTGGGTCGCCATGAAGGCCGCCACGCGGTCACGCCAATGCCGCTGACGCTCCGACATCGAGAAATCCATGGGACACGCTCCTCCATGCACTGCTGGTTTTGCTCACCATACCGGTTTTCCCAATGGTTGCCAGCGGGAGCGCGGGGCCTAGCGCCACAGGAGGACGTACATGGCGGCGGCGAGAAGCGCCATGGCCGGCAGGACGACGGTGAGCGCCGTCAGTGGATCGCTGAAGAACAGGGCCGATGCGGTCGTGCCCGCAAGTCCGCCGCCGATCTGGAAGAAGCCCAGCAGTGCGGCGGCCGAGCCCGCCACGCGGGGAAAGCCCGACAGGGCGCTGGTCATGGTGCCCGGCGTGATCATGGCAATGGCGAACACCCAGATGATGGATGGGGTGATGATCGTCAGCAGCCGGACGGGAAAGAGCGCAAGCAGCAAGGCGTACATGACCGCGGCAAAGAGAACGAGGCCGAGGCCGAGCGGTACCAGCCGGTGGGCATCGAAGCGGCGCAGCAGACGGCCGGTCAGGACGTTCCCTGAAAGGTAGGCTGCCGTCTGGAATGCCATCAGCAGGCCGTACTGCACCGGCGTGAGGCCGATGCGGTCGATGAGCACGAACGGCAGCAGCGCCGGCATCGTGTAGAGGCCGCCCAGGGTCAGGCCCATCACCAGCGCCGGCGCCATGAAGCTGCGCGAGGTCAGCAGCGTCGCGTAGTTGCCGAACAGTAGCCGCGGGCGAATGAGCGAGCGGTCCTTGAAGGCATTGGTTTCGGGCAGGATCAGCAACACCGACGCGACCACGACGACGCCATAGAAAATCATCAGCGCGAAGACCGCGTGCCAGCTCCAGACCGCGGCGGCGAGACTGCCGAGCGTGGGAGCGATGGCGGGGGCGATGCCCACCATCAGGCCCGTCAGGTTCATGATGCGGGCGGAGGCCTGGCCGATGAACAGGTCGCGCACCAGCGCCCGGGAGGTGGCGACGCCGGCGGCCGCGCCGATACCCTGAAGACAGCGCGCCACCTGCAGAAATTCGATGGTCGGTGCCAGCGCGGCGGCAACGCTGGCGGCGAGGTAGATGGTGAAGAACACGATGGCGACCGGCCGCCGCCCGAACGCATCCGAGAGCGGACCGCATACCAGCTGCGCGAAGGCGAAGCCGAGAAAGTAGAGCGAGATGGTGAGCTTGACGGCGCCGGTCGTGGTGGCGAAGACGGCCACCAGTTCCGGCATGATCGGGGTGTAGAGCGCAAGGCTGATGGGTCCGAGCGCAATGATGAGTGCGCTGATGAATGCCGCGCGCTGTTCTGTCATGAAACGGACCGCCGGAGGAAAGGGCAGAGCCCTATCTCAATTCGCTGCGGTGCACCAGCAGGAAGTCAGGGATGGGCGAGGCCGTTCCTCAAACCTTTCCGGCGGTGAGATTGCGCTGCAACTTGGCCATGCCGGCCACCCAGCGCTCATAGTCTTCGGTCTTGTTGCGCATGTAGCGCAGCACCTGCGGGTGGGGGAGGATGAGAAAGCGATCCTCGGCAATGCCCCGCGCGGCCGCGTCGGCGCATTCTTGCGGCGTGATCACGCCGTCGAGATGCTGCGGGCCGCGCCCTCCGGCGCGCAGCAGTTCCGTATCGACACCCTGCGGACAAAGGACGGAAACGCGGATGCCCTGGTCCCGGTGCGTGATGGCGAGGATTTCGGCGAAGCCGATGGCGGCATGCTTGGTGGTGGCGTAGACGGCATTGCCGATCTGCGAGAGCAAGCCTGCGGCGGACACCGTGTTGAGGAAATATCCCTGTCCGCGCGCGATCATGCCGGGCAGACAGGCGCGTGCGGCGTAGACGTGCGCCATGACATTCACGGCCCAGCCTCGTTCCCAGGCGCTGTTGGGCGAGGATGTGGCGTTGTCGCGCGTGCCGCCGAAATCGCCGATGCCGGCATTGGAGCAGAACAGCGCAATGGGACCGACGCGGGATTCCGTTTCGGAGACGAGGCGGGCGACATCGCTCTCGTTGGCGACGTCGCAGGCAACGGCGACACCGTCGATCGCTTTTGCCACGGCTTCCGCGCCGGCAACGTTGCGATCCGCCACGACGACGGTTTTGGCCCCATCCTTGTGGAAGCGCTCGCACAGCGCGCGCCCGATACCGTCGGCGCCGCCCGTCACCACCACGACCTGACCGGCAACCTGCATGGCGTCCTCCCCTGGGCGTATGCCCGCTCTTATTTGGGTGGCGAAAACAGCCCGAGCAGCAGCGGGCGCGCATAAAGATCGCTCGCCGACTCCCGCGTCACGCCGGGCACCCAGCGATGCAGCTCGGCAGCCGCGTTGACCATGCCGCTGACAAGCTGGGCCGCAACCGTCTGGTCGACAGCGCGGATCGAGCGGTCGGCCATGCCGTCCACCATCAGGCTGGCGAACCGCGCCGTCAATCTGTCGGTCTTGCGGCCGATGTCGCCGCGCACGCCCTCGGGCAGGGCGCTCCAGGCGGTGTAGCGCAGCAGCGGGCCGTGGTCGCTGAGCTGGTAGTCGATGAGCGCGTTGGCGGCAAAACACAGGCGGTCCCAGCCCGATCCTGCCGCAGCGTCCGCCTCGCGCAGAATGCGGCGCAGGACGGCGAAGGTCTGCTCGAAGCAGGCGGCGATCAGGTCATCCTTGTTGTCGTTGTGGTGATAGAAGGACCCTTTCGTCACCTTGAGGCGCGCCGAGATGCGGTCGACGGAGGCGCCGCGATAGCCCTGCTCGTTGACGAGGAACGTGGCTGCGCGCAGGAACGCATCCGGCGTGACATCGGCCTCAGCCGCCTGGTCCGGCCAGTCGAGGCGGTAGGGCAGCACGTCGGTGCGCGCACCGCCCGCCGCTGCGAGGCCTCCGAGCACGATGTCGGCAACCCGGCCGGCAACGCGGGCGTAGTCCTCGGGCTCATAACGTCTGAGCCAGGTCCGCGCCCAATGCGCCAGCGACAGCAGAAGGTGTGCGCGCGCATTGAGGGCGCTGCGGTTGAGCGGCATGCGGCTGTCGCCGGCGAGCAGGCGCCGGATGCGCCGAAACATCTCGGTATAGGCCTTGAAGGCGATCTCGGAATGCGGCGGCGTCAGAGCGCGGATGTCGTTGAAGGAGATGAGCTCAGGCTGTGCGCCTGTCGCCACCTCCGCCAGGCCCTGCCAATGCAGGTCGAGGAACTGCCGCACGCGAGCCTCGGGCGTTGCTGCTCCGGCGGCCTGCGCGGCTGTGTCCTCGATGGCCGCGATGGAGCGCAGGAGGCAGGCGGTCGCGAGATCCTCTTTCTTTTTGTAGTAGTAGGTGACGCTGTTGGTGATCAGACCGACCTCGGCGCCGACGTCCGAAAGCGTCGCGCCCTTGATACCCTTCTGGTTGAACAGGCGTGCCGCCGCGTCGAGGATGGCCTCGCGCTTCTCATGGAACCGTCGCGTCTGGCGCGGCGCGGTGCTCAACTGATCCATGGCTGGGTACGCAGGCGATTTCCCCCGGAATATCGAGCGCCAACCTAGTGCGATATGGCGCGGGAGGGAAGGCTGGAAGCCTGCCGGCGGCGCTGAGAGCGGGATCGGCGCATCGCAGCAACGCGGTTAACGGAACACTTACTTCCCCCTGCGATGGTTGCCAGCCCGGCCCCCCTTGGCCGGTGGAATTGCATCGCGGTCCGCTCCCGGGCTGCTCAGTTATCGCGTTGGAGTTTCCATGTCGTGCCATTCTCGCGGCGGCGAGCCCCGCCGATGGCCGCGCCCGACCATCAGGCATCTTCAGGTGACCGCGCTCGGCATCGGCCTCGTCGCGCTCACAGCCTGCTCGCGCGGCTACGATGCGCTGTCGCGGTATGACGAAAAGACGGGCACCTCCGCCAGCCCGCGCCTTGTCGCTCTGGGCGAGCCGGTGCCACGCGGCGGCGGTCACTTCAAGCTCGGCGCGCCCTATCAGGTGTCGGGGCGCTGGTACACGCCGCAGTTCGACCCGACCTATGACCGCGTGGGCATCGCGTCGTGGTATGGCGAGGACTTTCACGGCCGCAAGACGGCGAACGGCGAAATCTACGACATGAGCGCGCTCACCGCCGCGCATCCCACCCTGCCGCTGCCGTCCTATGCCTATGTGACGAACCTCGCCAACGGCCGGACCATTCTGGTTCGCGTCAACGACCGCGGCCCCTATGCGCGCGACCGCATTCTCGATCTGTCCTGGGCGAGCGCGCGGGCGCTGGGCATGGCCAACCACGGTCTGGGGCGCGTCCGGGTGCGGTATGCGGGCCACGCCCCGATGAACGGCGATGACAGCTACGAGCGGCGGTTCCTTTGGAGCCAGCCGTGGTCGCGCTCGCGCTATGCGCAACGCTGAGGATGGCCACCAGGATTGACTTTGCACGGCTGCTGCCGCGATAGTCGCCTGCCAATCATCAGGATGTGGATTCTGCGCGGTTTCATGCGACTGGACAGATATCTTGAGATGGTCCGGTACGCGGCGGCCTGGCTCGCGGTCGCGGCCGTCATGCTGTGCCTGCCTCTGCGTGCCGAGGCGGCATCGAGCAGCGAGGCGCCGACGCGGGCACCCCATGCCATTCTGATGGATGCCGATACCGGCGCCATTCTCCTGCAGCGCGATGCCGACACGCTGGTGCCGCCGGCGAGCATGAGCAAACTGATGACGCTCGCCGTGGCGTTCAAGGCGATCAAGGCCGGGCAGCTCAAGCTCGACGACGAGTTCCTGATGAGCGAGCACGCCTGGCGCACGGGCGGGGCGCCGTCCGGCACGTCCGCGATGTTCGTGCCGGTGAACACCAAGGCGACGCTGGAAGAGCTCATCAAGGGCATTACCGTTCAATCGGGCAACGATGCCGCGATCGCCATCGCCGAGGGGATGGCCGGCAGCGAAGCGGCCTTCGCCAAGCTGATGACCGACGAAGCACGCCGCATCGGCCTGCCGAAGTCGACCTTTCGCAATCCTACGGGTCTTTACGATCCCGGTCATCTGATGACCGTGCGCGAGCTGGCGCTGCTGGCGCGCTACATCATTCACGAGTATCCCCAGCAATACGCCTATTTCGGCCTGCGTGAATTTCCCTACCGCAAGCACAAGTTCTTCAATCGCAATCCTCTGCTGTCGCTCGCTATCGGCGTCGACGGCCTCAAGACCGGCTACGTGAAGGAATCGGGCTACGGCATGGTCGCCTCGGCCAAGCAGGAGAACCGGCGGCTGATCGCCGTCGTTGCCGGCCTGCCGAGCGCTGCCGAGCGCAAGGACGAGACGGCACGGCTTCTGGAGTGGGGCTTCAAGAGTTTCTCGGAGTTCACGCTGTTCGATGCCGGCGAGGTGGTGGGCGAAGCGCGCGTGTGGGGCGGCGAGCGGTTCTATGTGCCGCTGACGGGCGCTGCGGGACCCGTTACCGTACTGCTGCCGCGCGCCACCGCAAATCAGCGGCTGCGGGCGGAAATCCGCTACCAGAAGCCCCTCAAGCCGCCGATCAAGAAGGGCGAGACCGTTGCGGTGCTCAAGGTCACCGCGGCGAATGACACGATCAACGAGGTGCCGCTCAAGGCTGCCGAAGACGTCGATCGCGCCGGCGTCGTGCGCCGCGGGCTCGATTCGCTGTTCTTTCGGGCGACCCGTTGGATACCGTGAGCGGACGGACTCCGGTCCGGGGAGATGCCTGACGTGGCGCGTGCGCGCTTCATCACATTCGAAGGCGGGGAAGGGGCGGGCAAATCGACCCAGGCCCGTCTGCTGGCCGATCGGCTGCGCGCAGCCGGCATCGCCAGCATCGTGACGCGCGAGCCTGGCGGCTCGCCGCTGGCCGAGCGCATTCGCGACCTCGTGCTGTCGAACAGTGGTCCTGCGGCGGACGCGCTCAGCGAGGCGCTGCTGTTCAGCGCCGCCCGCGTCGATCATCTGGCGCAGATGATCCGCCCGGCGCTGGCCGAAGGGCGCTGGGTGATCTGCGACCGCTTTTCCGATTCCACGCGCGTCTATCAGGGCATCGGCGGCGTGCCTGATGCAACGCTCGATATGCTCGAGCGTGTGGTGGTTGGCGAAACGCGTCCCGATCTCACCATCGTGCTCGACATCGACGCGGCGTCGGGGCTCGCCCGTGCCGAGGCGCGCCGCACCGGAGCGGATGCAGCCGACCGGTTCGAGGCTCGCGATCTCGACTTTCACGAGAAGCTGCGCGCCGGATTTCTAGGTATCGCACGCAGGGAGGCCGGCCGCTGCGCTGTGATCGACGGCACGGCGGCCCCTGAGCTAATTGCGCAGCAGGTCTGGACGCTGGTCTCGGACCGTCTCGGGGTGACGTGATGGCGCGTGTACCCGCCGTCCAGGACATCGAGCCGCTGCCGGAAGCGGATCGCATCGAGGGCTTCGCGCACCCGCGCGAAACGTTCGTGCTGTTCGGGCACGAGGATGCCGAAGCCGCACTCAGGCAGGCGTTCGATTCCGGCCGGATGCATCACGGCTGGCTCATCACGGGACCAGGCGGAATCGGCAAGGCAACGCTCGCCTACCGCCTCGCCCGCTACGCATTTGCCGCCCCGGCGCAACGATCGGGTCCCGGTTTGACCGTGGACGAGGCGTCGCCCGCCGCGCGGCAGGTGGCGGCGTTGTCGCATGCGGGCTTGCTCGCGCTGCGCCGTCCGTACGACCCGAAGGGCAAGCGCCACATGAGCGTCGTGCCGGTGGACGAGGTGCGCCGCCTGCGTGCGTTCCTCACGCACACGGCCGGCGACGACGTCTGGCGCATCGTCATCGTCGACACGGCCGATGACCTCAACCCGGCAGCCGCCAACGCGCTGCTCAAGTCCCTCGAGGAGCCGCCGCCGCGCACCGTCTTCCTGCTGCTCAGCCGGGATCCGGCGCACCTGCTGCCGACGATCCGTTCGCGCTGCCGCGTGCTGGCCCTGAAACCGCTCGATCTCGACGCATTCGCCTCCGCGTTGCGCGCGGCGCAGGAGGCTGCGGGCGTCGATATCCTTGCCGGCGATGCGGTCGCCAGGCTGCATGCGGCATCCGGCGGCAGCGTGGGGCGGGCGCTGGCGCTGTCGGCGGAAAAGGGGCTCGATCTCGTCGACCGCGTCGCCGCGATCCTGGCCGCACTCCCGCGCATCGACTGGCCCGCGGTTCATGCGCTCGCCGACGAGCTGGGCGGGGCGAGCGACGCACGGTTCGCCATCTTCAACGAATTGCTGCTCGACGGGCTCGAGCAGATCGTGCGGGCGGCTGCGACCGGCGAGGGCCGGCCTGAGCACAAGACGGCGGCCGCGCGTCTCATCGGCAAGGGCAGGCTTGCCTCATGGGCGGGGTTGTGGGAAACAGTGCTGCGCGACACAGCCGAGGGCCTGGCCCTCAATCTTGATCGCAAGGCCTTGCTTCTCGACACTTTTTTGCGGATCGAAGCGGTGGCGCGCGGCGAGCCCGGTGCGGGTGCCGGGCCGGCGTAACGGCGAAGACGGAAGACGACTCGACACCATGGGACACGACGCCCCCGCATCGGCCAGCCTCCCGACGCCTGCGCGCCTGCGCGGGCGAATGTGCTGACGTTCGAGCACGGCCTGCCGGCCGCCGGCCGGCCCACGACTGTTCAGCCATCACAGACGGACTTCGCCGCCATGAGCGCGCACAAGACATTCTACATCACCACGCCGATCTTCTATCCGAACGGGGCTCCGCACATCGGCCACGCCTATACGGCGCTGGCGACCGATGCGATCGCGCGCTTCGAGCGCCTCGACGGCAAGGACGTCTTCTTCCTGACGGGCACCGACGAGCACGGCCTGAAGATGAAGCAGACGGCGGTCGCCGAGGGCGTCGCGCCGCAGGCGCTGGCCGACCGCAACTCGCAGCGCTTCCGCGAGATGATGACGGCACTCGACGTGTCGCAGGACGACTTCATCCGCACCACGGAGCCGCGGCATCATCGCGCGTCGGAGGAGATCTGGCGGCGCATGGAGAAAGCGGGCGATATCTACCTGGGCAAGTACGGCGGCTGGTACTCGGTCCGCCAGGAAGCCTATTTCGACGAAGGCGAGACGACGGTGGGCCCCGACGGCGTCCGCCGCGAACCGCTGGGTTCGCCCGTCGAGTGGACGGAGGAGGAGACCTACTTCTTCCGCCTGTCCGCGTTCCAGGACCGCCTGCTGGCCCACTACGAGGCCAATCCCGACTTCATCCTGCCGCCCGAGCGGCGCAACGAGGTCGTGAGCTTCGTGCGCGCCGGCCTGCAGGACCTGTCGATCTCGCGCAAGACGCTGGACTGGGGCATCAAGGTGCCCGAGCCCGAAGGCGGCCGCCGCGAGGGCCAGGGGCACGTGATGTACGTGTGGGTCGATGCGCTCACGAACTACATCACGGCCGCGGGATTTCCCGACGCGACGGCGCCGCGCTGGCATTACTGGCCGGCCAATGTGCACATCATCGGCAAGGACATCGTGCGGTTCCATGCCGTGTACTGGCCGGCGTTCCTGATGTCGGCCGGCATCGCCCTGCCGCTCCGTGTGTTCGCACACGGCTTCCTCTACAACCGGGGGGAGAAGATGTCGAAGTCGGTCGGCAACGTCGTAGATCCCTTCGATCTCGTTGCCGGCTACGGCGTCGACCAGGTGCGCTACTTCTTCCTGCGCGAGGCCGCGTTCGGACAGGACGGCAGCTACAGCCACGAGGCGATCGTCAACCGCACCAATGCCGATCTCGCCAACGACCTGGGAAACCTCGCCCAGCGCTCGCTGTCGATGATCTTCAAGAACTGCGGCGGCAAGCTGCCCGAGCCCGGCGTGTTGAGCGAGGCCGACCAGGCGATCCTCGCCGCGGCGGACGGACTGCGTGCGGCGACGCGCGCCGCCATGGACCGGCAGGCGATCAAGCAGTACCTCGACGCGGTGTGGACGGTCGTCGCCGACGCCAACCGCTATTTCGCGGGCGAGGAGCCGTGGGCCAAGCGCAAGACCGATCCGAAGCGGATGGAAACCATCCTCTACGTGACGGCCGAGGTCGTGCGGCAGGTCGCCATCCTCGCCGCACCGGTGACGCCGGTCGCCTCGGCGCGCCTGCTGGACAGCCTGGGGCAGGCGGCGGACGCGCGCGACTTCTCCCGTCTCGGTACCGCCGGACGGCTGGCGCCTGGAACCGCGATCCCGCAGCCCGCGGGCGTGTTCCCGCGCCATGTGGATCAAAGCGAGGGGTGATGCTGGTCGACCACCACTGTCATCTCGATTTTCCCGACTTTGCGGCCGACCGCGACGGCGTCGTGGCGCGGGCGGCAAAGTCGGGCGTCGGCGCGCTGGTGTCGATCTCGACGCGCATCCGCCGGTTTCCCGAACTGCTGGAGATCGTCGCGCCGTATCCCAACGTCTTCTGCTCGGTCGGCACACACCCCCATCACGCGCACGAGGAGCTCGACATCGGCGCCGACGAGATCGCGCGCCTTGCCGAGCATCCCAAGGTGGTGGCGATCGGCGAGGCGGGGCTCGACTACTTCTACGACAACAGCCCCAAGGCAGCGCAGGAGCAGGGGTTCCGCACCCACATCGCCGCTGCCCGGATCACGGGGCTGCCGCTCGAGATCCATGCGCGCGATGCCGACGACGACACGGCGCGCATCCTCGAGGAGGAGATGGCGAAGGGGACGTTCAAGGCGGTGCTGCACTGCTTCACGGGCGGGGCGGACCTGGCGCGGCGCGCGCTTGCGCTCGGCATGATGGTGTCGTTCTCCGGCATCATCACGTTCAAGAAATCCGAAGCACTGCGCGCGGTGGCGGCCGAGGTGCCGATGGACCGTCTGCTGGTGGAGACGGATGCGCCCTATCTCGCGCCAGACCCCTATCGCGGCAAGTGCAACGAGCCGGCCTATGTCGTGCACACGGCCGCCGAGCTGGCGCGCGTGAAGGGCGTTTCTGCGGAGGAGATGGCGGCCGCCACGACGGCGAACTTCCTGCGCTATTACGAGAAGGCGCCGCGCGACCTCGGGCTCGAAAGGCCATGACCGTGCGCGTCACGCTTCTGGGAACGGGGTCCTCCGGCGGCGTGCCGCGCATCGGCAATATCTGGGGCAACTGCGATCCGCAAAACCCGCGCAACCGGCGACGCCGCTGTGCGGCGCTGGTGCAGAAGCGCCAGGGGCGCGGCGTGACGACGGCGCTGATCGACACCCCGCCCGATATCCGCCAGCAATTGATCGACACGCGGGTCGATGAGATCGACAGCCTGCTCTATACGCACGACCATGCCGACCATACGCACGGCATCGACGATCTGCGCGTCGTGTCGTATGGCATGAAGCGGCGCATCCCCGCCTATTGCGACCGCGCCACCCTGACAAGCCTGACGACGCGCTTCGGCTACTGCTTCAAGCCCAATCCGGGCAGCAGCTATCCGGCGATCCTCAACGCACACGAGATCGGCCCCGGCGACTGCATCGACGTGGACGGCGCCGGTGGCCGCATTGCCGCGATCGCCATCGGGCAGACGCACGGCGACATCGCCTCCCTTGGCTACCGGATCGGGGCGCTCGCCTATTCGCCGGACGTTTCCGACATTCCGGACGCGTCGCTGCCGTTGCTCGAAGGCCTCGACGTATGGATCGTCGACGCGCTCCGGCTTCACGCGCATCCGAGCCACTTCAGCCTGCGCGACGCGCTGTCCTGGATCGAGCGGCTGAAGCCGCGCCGCGCGATCCTGACGCACATGACGAGCGAGCTCGACTACGCGACCCTGCAGCGCGACCTGCCCGCAGGCGTCGAACCCGGCTACGATGGAATGACCATCGACCTCTAGGTGACGGCCCCGGTCTTGAAGTGATAGATGCGGCCGTTGTCGGTCAGCTCGGGATCGCACAGGCGCACGAACAGCGGCGCGACGTCCTCCGGCGTCTTGAGCGTGGCGGGGTCCTCGCCCGGGAAGGCCTTCGCGCGCATGCCCGTGCGGATCGGGCCGGGGCTCACGAGATTGGCGCGCACCGGCGTGTTGACGAGCTCGGCGGCATAGCACCGCACGAGCGCATCGAGGGCGGCCTTCGAGGTGGCGTAGGGACCCCAGTAGGCATCGTTGCTGGTCGCCGCGCCGGATGTGGCGAAGACCGCGCGGCCGGCGTCCGAGCGGCGCAGCAGCGGATCGAGCGTGCGGATCAGGCGCCAGTTGGCGTTGACGTTGATGTCCATGACGGCCGACCAGGCATCGGTCGTGATATGCGCCATCGGCGACAGCGGACCCAGAATGCCGGCGCAGCCGACGAGGATGTCGAGCTTGCCCCAGCGCTGGTAGACGGTGGGCCCGAGCCCGTCGATCTTGTCGGACTGGCGCAGATCGAGCGTCAGCAGCGTGGCGCTGGCACCGAGCGCGCGGATCTCGTCGTCGGCTTCCTCCAGGGCGCCGGTCGTGCGGCCGACGAGGATCAGATGTGCGCCTTCGCGGGCGAGTTCGCGGGCGACGGCCCGGCCGATCCCGCGCGTTGCGCCGGTAACGAGGGCCAGACGGTTCAACAGGCGCTTGGCGGGCATCGGCAGGGTCCTGTGGGCTGCCGGCAGGGGCACCGGCGCACCGTGCTAACCCCGCCTTCGGGCTGAGGCAAGCACAGGCTTGCGACCTGCGGCGGCGCGGCCGGTTCCCGTCGGATCGGCGTTCAGCGCACTTCCGAGAGAAACGAAAGCTGGGCCGTGCGCTCGCCGCCGTCCATATCCTGCAGCGGCGTCGGGTAGTCGCCGGTGAAGCAATGGTCGGTGAACTGCGGCGTGCGATCGTCGCGGTGGTCGAAGCCCATGGCGCGGTAGATGCCGTCGACCGACAGGAACGAGAGGCTGGTGGCGCCCATGAACTCGCGCATGCCCTCGATGTCCATGTTGGCGGCAAGGAGGTCCTTCGTGCGCGGCGTATCGATGCCGTAGAAGTCGGGATGCGTGATCGGCGGGCTGGCGATGCGCATGTGCACCTCGCGCGCGCCGGCCTCGAACATCATGGCGACGATCTTCTTCGACGTCGTGCCGCGCACCACGCTGTCGTCGACGAGGACGATGCGGTTGCCACGCACGGCGTAGCCGTTGGCGGAATGCTTCAGCTTGACGCCCAGCTGGCGGATGCGCTGCTCCGGCTCGATGAAGGTGCGGCCGACGTAGTGGTTGCGGATGATGCCAAGCTCGAAGGGTACGCCGGCCTGCTGCGCGAAGCCGATGGCGGCGGGCACGCCGGAGTCGGGCACCGGGATGATCACGTCGGCATTGGCCGGCGCCTCGCGCGCCAGCTCGCTGCCCATGCGCTTGCGCACCTCGTAGACATTGCGGCCGCCGACGACGGAGTCGGGGCGGGCGAAGTAGATGTACTCGAAGATGCAGGGGCGCGCCGGTCGGCGCGGGAAGGGACGATGGCTTTCGATGCCCTCGGCCGTGATGGTGACCGTCTCGCCGTTCTCGATCTCGCGCACGAACTCGGCGCCGACGATGTCGAGAGCGCACGTTTCGGAGGCCAGCACGTAAGAGCCGTTGAGCTTGCCGAGGACCAGCGGACGGATGCCGTATGGGTCGCGCGCGCCGATCAGCATGTCGTTGGTGAGGCAGACGAGCGCGTAGGCGCCTTCGATCTGGCGCAGCGCGTCGATGAAGCGCTCGATGATGCGCCGC
Source organism: Hyphomicrobiaceae bacterium (assembly GCA_050245975.1). Classification (GTDB taxonomy): domain Bacteria; phylum Pseudomonadota; class Alphaproteobacteria; order Rhizobiales; family Hyphomicrobiaceae; genus JBFWWW01. The sequence continues at coordinate 16,607 of JBFWWW010000027.1, read as the reverse complement.
TTCTTGGAGCGGGCAATGAGGTGGAGGATGACCTCGGTGTCCGAGGTCGACTGACAGATGGCGCCCGAGGAGATCAGCTCCTTGCGCAGCGTCAGGGCGTTGGTGAGGTTGCCATTGTGGCCGACCGCGAAGCCGCCCGTGTCGAGATCGGCGAACAGCGGCTGGACGTTGCGCAGGACGGTGTCGCCGGTGGTCGAGTAGCGGACATGGCCGACCGCCATGTGGCCTTGCAGGCGGCGGATGACGTCGGCCTTGTTGAAGTTGTCGCCCACGAGCCCCAGCCGGCGCTCGTTGTGGAAGCGGGTGCCGTCGTAGGTGACGATGCCGCAGCCTTCCTGGCCGCGATGCTGCAGCGCGTGCAGCCCCAGAGCCGTCAGCGCGGCGGCATCCTCGTGGCCGAAAATGCCAAACACCCCGCACTCCTCGTGCAGGGTGTCGCCACCATCATCCGAAAAGCGTTTCTGCGCCGCGATTTCCGCGTCGGAAGGAACGATCATGGCCGCCTCGCTCGCCCGAACCCGCACCCGCCTGCCACGACCGACGCCGATCCGGCCGTCACGACACGCGATCAGCCCGCCACATATAGGCGGACTCGGTGCCTCTCGCCAGTCTCAACCCACACGATGCGCACCCCGCCATCCACCAGAAAGCCCTGCTGCTCGCCGGACGGTGTGGTGAGGGAGGGCGGTACAATTCGACGCAGGACCGTGCTGAAGGAATCCCCGGCGCTCTTGATCATCGGCAGCGACTTGGCATTGGTGACCCAGGGGTACTGGGCGGCCGGATCGGGGACGAAGGATTCGTAGAACATATAGGGAATGACGACCAGGACGAACCCGCGGACGACGCCAAAGACGAAGCCCAGGATGCGGTCGATCATGCCGACGCGGCTGTCCAGGATGGTGTCCGAAATGCGCGACGTGATCAGGTGAACGATGATCAGGACCAGGAGGAAGATGACGCCGCCGACCGCGATCTGAGCCACCGGGAGGGGGGCATGGATCTGCTGCGCGATCTGCTCGGCCTCCTTCTTGTAGTTGACGACGAAATACAACACGGCGGCGGCCGCGATCGCCCAGGAGAGGATCGAAAGCACCTCGCGGGTGAAGCCGCGATACATAGCGAGCAGGCCTGAAATCAGGGCGATGGCAACGAGCGTCGCATCGAGATAGGTGAGCGGGCCGATCATGGAAAAGTCCTGGGATACGTCCTGGAACTGGGCCTTCTGTCTGCCGCCGGCAACCGACAGCAGCCGATATCACGATTCCCGCGCCGGCAGCCCGCCGCCCGCCGGTGCGTGACCGGTGCCGCGGCGCGCCTTCACGGATCGCGGGCCGATCATGTCAGAGAGAGATGCCACATGCGAGAGCCGGCGGACCGTCAGCTTGACGGCGCCGATGTCGAGATCGCCGGCCGCCGGAACGACCGCCCCCTTGAACCCGAGCTTGCCGGCCTCCTTCAGCCTCGCCGCCGTATGGCCGGCCGGCCTGACGGCACCGGACAGGCTCACTTCCCCGAAGTAGACGTGATCTGGGGGCAATGCAACATTGGATATTGACGACACAAGGGCGGCAGCGGCTGCCAGATCGGCGGCCGGTTCGGTGATCCTGAGGCCGCCGGCGACGTTGAGGTAGACGTCGTGCTGGGCGAAGCTGATGCCGGCGCGGGCATCGAGCACCGCGAGCAGCATCGACAGCCGCCCCGGGTCCCAGCCCACCGCGGAGCGCCGCGGCGTGCCGAGGCCGGAGGGCGCGACGAGCGCCTGGATCTCGACCAGCAGCGGCCGCGTGCCTTCCATGCCGGCGAAGACGGCGGCCCCAGGGGCGGAGGCGTCGCGGTCGCCCAGGAACAGCTCGCTGGGGTTTCGCACCTCGGCAAGGCCGTCCTGGCGCATCTCGAAGACGCCGATCTCGTCGGTGGGGCCGAAGCGGTTCTTCACCGCGCGCAGGATGCGGTAGGGATGGCCGCGGTCACCTTCGAAATAGAGCACCGTGTCGACCATGTGCTCGACCACCTTCGGGCCGGCAATCTGCCCGTCCTTTGTGACATGGCCGACGAGCAGCATCGCCGCGCCTGACGTCTTGGCGTAACGGATCAGCGACTGCGTCGAGGCGCGCACCTGGCTGACCGTGCCGGGCGCAGCCTCGATGGCATCGGCCCACAGCGTCTGGATGCTGTCGATCACGACGAGGTCGGGCGGCTTGCCGTCGCCGAGCGTGGCGAGGATATCGGCAAGGCTGGTTTCGGCCGCCAGCGCCACAGGCGCCGATGCGAGGCCGAGGCGGGCGGCGCGCAGCCGAACTTGCGCGATGGCCTCCTCGCCCGTGAAGTAGACGGCGCGGCCGCCGCGGCGGGCCAGCGCGGCCATCACCTGCAGCAGCAGCGTGGATTTGCCGATGCCCGGCTCGCCGCCGATGAGCAGGGCCGAGCCCGGCACGATGCCGCCGCCGGTGACACGGTCGAGCTCGGCGTTGCCGGTGGCGATGCGCGGGGCGTCATCGGTCGCTCCGTCGAGCGTGTGCCATTCGACGGCACGGCCAGACGCGCGCGACAGGCCCGAGCCCGGCGCGGGCGTGGCGGCGGTCTCCTGCACCATGCTGTTCCATTCGCCGCACTCGGGGCACTTGCCGGCCCAGCGCGGAGACAGGGCGCCGCAGTTCTGGCAGACGAAGCTGGACTTGGCGGCCTTGGCCATATCAGGTCGCCCGCTCGTAGACCCGGTGCACGCGCGGGCCGAGACGAGCCAGCAGCTCGTAGCCGATGGTGCCGGCGCGATCGGTCAGGTCGTCGACGGTGACCCGCTCGCCCATCAGCTCCACCCAGCCGCCCCGGTGGACAAGCTGGTCCGGGACGTCGGTGACGTCGACGGTCAACAGGTCCATGGAGACGCGTCCCACCAGCGGCACGGCGTAAGCGTCGATGTAGCCGGCGGGCCCCGGATGGTCCGTCGAGCTGGACAGAGCGCGCAGGAAGCCGTCGGCATAGCCGCAGGCGATGGTGGCCACGCGCGTCGGCCGCCGCGTGCGGTAGATGGCGCCGTAGCCGACGGGCTCGCCCGGCGCCACGGTGCGCACCTGGAGGATGCGGGCGGCGAGGCGCACCACGGTTCGCATCGGATTGGGCGCGCCCTCGAAGGCGCGGCCGCCGTAGAGCGCGATGCCGGGACGCACGAGATCGTAGTGATACGCCGCGCCGAGGAATGTGCCGCCGGAATTGGCAAGGCTCGCGGGAGCGGGAGGCAGGCGGCTGCGCAGATCGTCGAAACGCCGGCGCTGGGCGGCATTCATCGGGTTGGCCGGCTCGTCGGCGCAGGCGAGGTGGCTCATCACCAGCGCCAGCTCGAAATCCTGGAAGATCTCGGGACGCTGGGCGAGGACCAGAACCTCCTCGCCCGTCATGCCGAGCCGGTTCATGCCGGTGTCGATGTGAAGGGCAGCCGGCAGCCTTCGGCCAATGGCGCGGCAATAGGCGGCCCAGTCCTCGACCTCGTCGAGGCTGCTGAGCACGGGCCGCAGGTCGTAGCCCGAATAATGCGGTTCGGCGCCCGGCAGCAGTCCGTCGAGAACGTAGATGCGCGCGCCGGCCTGCACGTCGCGCGCGCGCCGCGCTTCATCGATGGTGGCGACGAAGAAGGTCCGGCAACCCTCCGCGGTGAGCGCATGAGCGATCTGCTCGAGCCCGAGCCCGTAGGCATCGGCTTTCAACACGCCGGCACATTCGGCCTTGCCCGAGACGACGTTGAGCCGCGCCCAGTTGGCGCGCAGCGCCGTCAGGTCGACGGTCAGGATCGCTCGGGCTGTGAGCGGTATGGGGGCGCCCGCATCCGGGGGCAGGGTGCCGGGTGTCTCGCCCGTGCTCACTCCAACCGCTCCGGCATGTACTGGTCGCGTGCGAGGTCCGAGAAGCGGGTGACGTTGCCCTCGAACTGGAGCTGGACGGTGCCGACGGGACCGTGGCGCTGCTTGCCGATGATGACCTCGGCCTTCCCGCTGACAAGCTGCATGCGCATCATCCAGTCGTTGAACTCGGCCGTCCCCTCGGTGGGTTTGGTCCGCTCAACATAGTATTCCTCGCGGAACACGAACATGACAACGTCGGCATCCTGCTCGATGGAGCCCGATTCACGCAGGTCGGAGAGCTGCGGCCGCTTGTCCTCGCGCTGTTCCACCGCACGCGAGAGCTGCGAGAGGGCGATGACGGGTATGGCGAGCTCCTTGGCCAACGCCTTGAGACTGGTCGTGATTTCCGAGATTTCCTGGACGCGGCCCTCGGACGAGCGCCGCGACGAGCCGGTCAGGAGCTGGAGATAGTCGACGATCAGGAGGCCGAGACCCTTCTGGCGCTTCAGCTTGCGGGCGCGGGCGGCGAGCTGGGCGATGCTGAGGCCGCCGGTCTGGTCGATGAAGAGCGGCAGCGCCTGCATCTCCTGGCTCGCCTCGACGAGCTTGCGGAAATCCACCTCGTCGATCATGCCGCGGCGGATCTTTTCCGACGGAATGCCGGCCTGCTGCGACAGGATACGGGTGGCGAGCTGCTCGGCCGACATTTCGAGGCTGAAGAAGCCGACGATGGCGCCGTCGTGGCTCGGATCGGACGGGTCGAGGTCGGGGTTCTGCGCCAGCGAGCGCACGCGCGCCCGCGCGACATTGAAGGCGATGTTGGTGGCAAGCGCCGTCTTGCCCATCGACGGGCGGCCGGCGAGGATCAGGAGGTCGGAGGACTGCAGCCCGCCCATCTTGCCGTCGAGGTCGCCGAGGCCCGTCGCAATGCCCGACAGGCCGCCCTCACGCTGATAGGCGTGGTTGGCCATGTCGATGGCGTGCGTCAGGGCGGAATGGAAGTCGAGGAAGCCCTGGCCGTACTTGCCCGTCTCGGCGAGCGAGAAGAGGCGGCTTTCCGCATCCTCGATCTGCGAGGAGGGGGGCGCGTCCACCGGGCTGTCGTAAGCCTGGTTGACCATGTCCTCGCCGATGATGATGAGCTGCCGGCGCACGGCGAGGTCGTAGATGGTGCGGCCGTAGTCCTTGGCGTTGATGATGGTGGTCGCGCTGGCGGCGAGGCGGCCGAGGTACTGCGGCACCGTCAGGCCGGCGTCGATGGGCTCGGCCGTCTCGAAGAACGTGCGCAGCGTGATCGGTGTCGCCTGCTTGCCCGCGGCGATCAGCTTGGCCGCGGTCTCGTAGATCTGGCCATGCAGGGGCTCGAAGAAATGCTCGGGCTCGAGGAAGCCCGAGACGCGGTCGTGCGCCTCGTTGTTGACGAGGATGGCGCCGAGCAACGACTGCTCGGCCTCGATGTTGTGCGGGGCCTGCCGGAACAGCGCGCCGCCGGTGTCGGCGGAGGGCGGTGTCTGGCCGGGTTCGGATGCGGCAAGCGCGGGGCTGCTGGCGGTCTGGGTCATGGCGCCTTAGCTAGCCGATTCCGGTGCGCGCAAGAGGGGTGAGGGTGGCGGCCCCCAACATCCATCCTCGTTATTCACACGCGCCGGCGTTTTCGTTTGGCTGATGCGAATCGCGCGCGAGCCGCTATTCGCCGGCCATGCGTTGCGGCCGAGCCACGTCGTGCCGCGCGTCGAGCCGCCGCTCCTCGTCCAGCATGTAGTCGCGAGTGATGGGCAGCGCGTCGATGCGGCGCGTGAGCTGCACCTGGAACACGACAAGGTTCTGATAGCGGAACGCGGCCTCCGAGCCTGCGAGATAGAACTCCCACATGCGGCAGAAACGCTCGTCGAGGATTGCGGCCGCCTTGTCCCAGCCGGCGAGGAAGCGCTGCCGCCACACCCGCAGCGTCTCCGCATAGTGCAGACGCAACACTTCGACGTCCGACACGATGAGGCCGGCACGCTCCGTCGCCGTGACGATCTCGGAAAGCGCGGGGATGTAGCCGCCGGGGAAGATGTATTTGGCGATGAAGGGGTTCGTGACCGACGGCGGCTCCGAGCGCCCGATGGTGTGGACGACGGCGACGCCCTGCTCGCTCAGCAGCGACCTGATCTTGCGGAAATAGCTGACGTAGTGGTTGACGCCAACGTGCTCGAACATGCCCACCGAGACGATGCGATCGAACGTCCCCTCGATATCGCGGTAGTCCTGGAATTCGAAGCCGACGCGGCGCGACAGGCCTTCCTTGTCGGCGCGCTCGCGCGAAATCTTGAGCTGCTCGGCGCTGAGCGTGACGCCCTTTACATCGACGCCGGCGGACTTGGCAAGATAGAGCGCGAGCCCGCCCCAGCCGGAGCCGATGTCGAGCACGCGCTGTCCCGGCTCGAGCGCCAGCTTCGCGGCCAGATGCCTCTTTTTCGCGAGCTGTGCCTGCTCCAGGTCCGCGCCGTCGGTGAAGTACGCGCAGGAGTATTGGCGGTCGCGGTCGAGGAAAAGATCGTAGATCGCGCCGTTGATGTCGTAGTGATGCGCGACGTTGCGGCGCGAGCGGCTCGCCGGGTTGAACTGCGAGATGCGCCTGCCGAGGTAGCGGAAGGCATCGATGCTCGTCGACCAGCCGGGCATCGGGTAGTCGAGCGCGTTGCTCAGCACCAGCTCCAGCAGATCGTAGATCCGGCCGCCGCTGATGGTCAGCCGGCCGTCCATGTAGGCCTCGCCCAGACCGAGCTGGGGATCGACAACCAGCATGCGCATGGCGCGCCGGTCGTGGATGCGGATCTCGAGGGGGTTTCCGGTGCCGTCGCCATAGCGATGGCTGCGTCCGTCCGGGTCGATCACCGTCAGATCGCCGCGGTGGACGATCCGACGCAACATGACGTCAAGCAAAGTACCCATGGCAGTCTCGCAGTCGAGATGCGAGCGCCGCGCCGTCTGGCGCCCGACACATAACGCCTGAGGGAACCGGGCTGTTCCGGTTACGCAGCCATCATAGCCGGAATGTCGCAGGCCCTGCCAGAGCCTGGCTGCAGAGCTGGGTTACGCCGAAGGCAGAGCAAAGAAAAGGCCGCTCCGGGGAGGGAGCGGCCTCGATGTCGGGACGGCTGAAATTCAGTCGTCATTCAGCCGTCAGGCATCCTTGCCCTCGGCAGGCGCTTCCTCGCCGGCCGCACCGCCCTCGCGTTCCTCGAACATCGCGTCCTCGTTGAAGGTCTCGATATCGAGTGCTTCGTCCTTGATGACGGTGACGTCCTCGCCGCGGGCCTGGCGCTCGGCCTCGTCGGCGCTGCGGGCGACGTTGACGGAAACCTTGACCGCAACCTCGGGGTGCAGGCTGACGCGGACGGCGTGCACGCCGAGCGTCTTGATGGGCTGGTCGAGAACCACCTGGCGGCGGTCGAGCGTGAAGCCGCCGGCGGTCGCGGCCTCGGCGATGTCACGCGTGGTGACGGAGCCGTAGAGCTGGCCGGTGTCGCCCGCCTGGCGGATGACGACGAACGTCTGGCCGTCGAGCTTGCCGGCGACGGCTTCGGCCTCCTTCTTCAGCTCGAGGTTGTTGGCCTCGAGCTGGCTGCGCTGGGATTCGAACACCTTGCGGTTCTCGTCGGTGGCGCGCAGGGCCTTCTTCTGTGGGAAGAGGAAATTGCGCGCGTAGCCGTCCTTGACGTTGACGACATCGCCCATCTGTCCGAGGCGGCCGATGCGCTGGAGAAGAATGACTTGCATGGTTGTGCTCCTGTAATCGTCGATAGCCAATCAGGTGAGGGAAGGTGGCGGTGGCGTACCGAACCGCCGGCGAAGGTTGATGAAGGGTTCGATGAAGCCGAGCACCGACAGAGCGGCGGCGATGTAGGGGCCGCCGACTGCGAGCAGGCCATAGGTGGCCCAGATCAGGCCGCGGCCGCGATTGCGGGCTATGGAATGTACGACCGACAGGCCGACGAGCATGAAGGCGACGAACAGCGCGCCGCACAGGCTCGCGCCCGCCACATAGAGCAGCCCCGACGTGAAGGTCGCCACGACGGCGAGCGCAAGCAGCGGGAAAACGCCAAGCGGCAGCTCGAGCCGCGGCAGGTCCGGCCAGTCGCGCGAAAGCCGGCCGGACGCGCGGGCAATCCGTGCGCCGAGATAGACGTTGATGCTCATGATGGCGAGCCAGTAGGCCGCCAGCGCGGCCGGCAGCACGCTGATCAGGATGTCGGCGATCGCACCGGCCTGCTCGGCCGACATCTGCCTGCCGCCGAACTCCGCGGCCGTACGCTCCGACATCTGCAAAAGCATGGCCGACATTGGTGCGCGCAGGCTTTCGTAGCCGCCTTCAAGCGCAGGGGCGGCGGCGACCGGCAGCGCAGCGCCGATCAGCGAAAGCGCGGCCACCAGACGGCCGGCGGGATACCACTCGCGGCGGTTGGGGTCGCCGGGCCAGGGACGGCTGAGGTAAGCCAGATAGGCAACGAGAACGATCGGCAGGCCGACGGCCAGCAGATAGCCGAAGCCGAGGCGGGCGTCCGTCGCCACGGCGGTTGCGGCCGCGCCGGCGAGTGCGCCCGCCAGCGCCGAAAGCCAGCCCCAGCCGAGGCCGGCGATCATGGAGGGCAGGGGCGTCAGGACGAACAGGGTGGTCGATAGCAGCGGCGAACCGCGGGCAGCCGAATAGAACAGGATCGCCGAGGCGATCCCGCCGGCAAGTCCGACGCCGAGCCCGATGGGCAGTCCGGTCTGCATCTCTAAGCTGTCCCGCGCTGTGGCGGTTAGAGGCCCGACAGGCGGACCCCAACCCTGATGGCGGCGCCGGCCTTCGCCGGCGCTCTTCACTGTGCCGGCCGGAGCCGGCGGCCAGTGCTTACTTGATCACGTACGGCAGCAGGCCGAGGAAGCGCGAGCGCTTGATGGCGCGTGCCAGCTCGCGCTGCTTCTTGGCCGATACGGCCGTGATGCGGCTCGGGACGATCTTGCCGCGCTCCGAGACGTAGCGGCCGAGCAGGCGCACATCCTTGTAATCGATCTTCGGCGCATGCTCGCCGGAGAACGGGCACGTCTTGCGACGACGGTGGAAGGGACGGCGCGCGCCGCCGATCTGCTGAACCTGAGCCATGACTATGCTCCCTCGCCCGTGCTGCCATCGCCCTCGCGTGCCTGCCGAGGCGGCCGGGGTCCGCGATCGTCATCGCGCCGGAAGCCGCCGCCACCGCCGCCACGGAACCCACCACCGCCGCCGCCGCGGAACCCGCCGCGGTCGCCACCACGGAAGCCGCCGCCGCCACGGAACCCGCCACGGTCGCCGTCACGGCCGCCGCGATCATCGCGATCGCCCTTGCGCATCTGCACCGACGGCTCGGTCTCGTGCTCGTCGACGCGGATGGTCAGGAAACGGATGATGTCGGTGGAAAGACCCATCAGGCGCTCCATCTCGGCGATGGCCGCCGGCGGGGCGTCGAGGTTGAAGAGCGTGTAGTGGGCCTTACGGCTCTTCTTGATCTTGAAGGCGAGCGAGCGCAGACCCCAGTATTCGGTCTTGGCGACCTTGCCGCCGCCCTGCTCGATCACGTCGGAATATTCTTTCGTCAGCGCTTCGACCTGCGCCTGGGAGACGTCCTGGCGCGCCAGGAACACATGCTCATAAAGCGGCATGACTGCAGCCTTTCCTCGTCCATGTTGTCCGCCGCGGCGCAAAGCCCCTTTCGGACCGTCCGGCGGCAGATGCCGCGGAAAGGCCCAAAGGACGACCCAAAGAGCGGAGACACGGGGAGAGGGCGCAAGCCCCCGGCAGCAAAGCCGCCGGCCTCCCGTTCAGCCTCCAGCCGCAACGAGATGGCGCGGGTTATAGCGCAATGCCGCGTCGGGACAAGCGAAAAGCCTCCCAAAAAGGGGCCCGACCTTGACATGCGGCAAGCGGCCATGGCTTAAGCCGCCCATCGGGCCGCCCGGCGGCGGCGGCATTTAACCCCTTTCCAGAGAGCATCGGATGGCGATTGCCTTCGTTTTTCCGGGCCAGGGCAGCCAGGCGGTCGGCATGGGCGCCGACCTGGCAAAAAACCATGCCAGCGCCCGCGCCGTGTTCGACGAGGTGGACGAGGCGCTGGGCCAGCGCCTGTCGCAGATCATGTTCGAGGGCCCCATCGAGACGCTGACGCTGACCGAGAACGCGCAGCCGGCCTTGATGGCCGCCTCGGTGGCGGTCATCCGGGTGCTGGAGGCCGAGCACGGCTTCAAGCTGGCCGAAAAGGTCAAGTTCGTCGCCGGCCATTCGCTCGGCGAGTATTCGGCGCTTGCCGCCGCCGGCGCGTTCACGCTTTCGGATGCGGCCCGCCTGCTGAAGCTGCGCGGGCAGGCCATGCAGGCCGCCGTCCCGGTCGGGCAGGGGGCCATGTCGGCGCTGCTGGGTGTCGGGCTCGATGTCGCGCGCGTGGTTGCCGCCGAGGCGGCGCAGGGCGATGTCTGCGATGTGGCCAACGACAACGAGCCGACGCAGGTGGTGCTGTCCGGCGCCAAGAGCGCGATCGATCGCGTTCCCGAGATCGGCAAGGCGCACGGGGTGCGCCGCGCGCTGCCGCTGCCGGTGAGCGCTCCCTTCCACTGCAGCCTGATGCAGCCCGCCGCCGACGCGATGGCGAAGGCGCTGGCCGAAACAAACGTCAAGGCGCCAGTGGTGCCCGTGGTCGCCAACGTGGTCGCCGCGCCCATCTCGGATCCCGAGGAGATCAAGCGCCGGCTGGTGGAGCAGGTGACGGGGACCGTGCGCTGGCGCGAATGCGTCGAGGCGATGGCCGCGGCCGGCGTGACCGACATCTACGAAATCGGATCGGGCAAGGTTCTCGCGGGGCTGGCGCGCCGCATCGTGAAGACACTCAACGCGACGTCCATCGGCACGTCGCAGGACATCGACGCCGCGCTCCCCGCGCTTCTGCAGTAAAGGCACAAATCATGTTCGATCTCACTGGCAAGACCGCGCTGGTCACGGGCGCCACGGGCGGCATCGGCGGCGGGATTGCCCGCGCGCTGCACGCGCAGGGCGCTGCCGTTGCTATCTCCGGACGGCAAACGGCAAAGCTCGAGACGCTCGCAGCCGAGCTCGGCGACCGGGTCCACGTCTGTCCCTGCGACCTTGGGAACAAGGCGGAGGTGGCGAAGCTGATCGACGAGGCGGCGGCCAAGCTCGGCCGCGTCGACATCCTCGTCAACAATGCCGGCCTCACCAAGGACAACCTGTTCATGGTGATGAAGGACGAGCAGTGGGACGAGGTGATCGCGGTCAACCTGACGTCGACCTTCATGCTCATGCGGGCGGCCGCCCGCGCCATGATGCGCGCCAAGACCGGCTACGGCCGGATCATCAACATCTCCTCGGTCAGCGGCATTCTCGGCAACCCCGGCCAGGGGAACTATGCGGCGTCCAAGGCCGGCATGATCGGCATGTCGAAGTCGCTGGCCCGCGAGGTCGCGACGCGCGGCATCACGGTCAACTGCATCGCGCCGGGCTTCATCTCCACCCCCATGACCGACGTGCTGAACGAGAAGCAGGTGGCCACCATCAAGGAGGCCATCCCGGCGCAGCGGTTTGGAACCCCAGAGGATATTGCCGCCGCCGCCGTCTACCTGGCGAGCGTCGAGGCGGCCTACATGACCGGCCAAACGCTGCATATCAATGGTGGAATGGTGATGGTCTGAGGCTGCCGGAGCTGTGGATTAACCGGCTCAAATCGCCTGCCGCAGGCCCTGTGGGAGGCTTCTAGTCAAGGTCCGGGAAGTGTGTTAACGAGCCCCGAAGCGCCAGCTTTGAAGGCTTTCCGGAGCTGGGGAAAACGCACGACCGGACGAGAGACGCCGATGCCGCCGAGAGCGGTTTTCTGCTAGTTCGCGTCGGCGTGCCGCACAAACGGGCTTGACCCGGCTGCGCGGCAGTCCTGAGGTGGAAGCCGATGGAGAACGAGGATACGCGGTTGCAAGGACGCCTGGATGCCTGGGACCCTCGCGAACCGAGCAACGCCAACCGAGCCTTAGCCGCGAGGGAAATGCCATGAGCGATGTCGCAGAACGCGTGAAGAAGATCGTTGTCGAGCATCTGGGGGTCGAGGCCGACAAGGTCACGGACAATGCGAGCTTCATCGATGATCTCGGAGCCGACAGCCTCGATACCGTCGAGCTGGTGATGGCGTTTGAGGAAGAATTTGGTTGCGAGATTCCCGACGACGCCGCCGAGCAGATCCAGACGGTGGGCGACGCCGTGAAGTTTCTCGAAAAGCACGCCAGCGCCGCCTGACGGCTCTTGCGACCGTGCCGGGCGCGTAGACGGCCCGGCGGCATGAGGCCAGTGTCCGCCCTGTCGATCGGGCGGGACCAAGCTGCGGCGAAACCTTCAGACCATGCTGCGACGCGTTGTCATCACCGGACTGGGGCTTGTCACGCCGCTGGGATGCGGCGTGGAGGCGACGTGGTCGCGTCTGCTGGCCGGCGAGAGCGGCGCGCGCCGCATCACCGAGTTCGAGGCATCCGACCTCGCGTGCCAGATCGCGTGTTTCGTGCCGCGCGGCTCGAAGTCCGAAGGGCGCTTCAATCCCGACGACTGGATGGAGCCCAAGGAGAGCCGCAAGGTCGACGACTTCATCGTCTATGCGATGGCCGCGGCCGACCAGGCGCTCGAAGACGCGGGCTGGAAACCGGCCACCAAGGCCCAGCAGGTCGCAACGGGCGTGCTCATCGGTTCGGGCATCGGCGGCCTGTCGGGCATCGCCGACACGTCGCTCTTGCTGCACGAGAAGGGCCCGCGCCGCGTCAGCCCGTTCTTCATTCCCGGCCGGCTCATCAACCTTGCGTCGGGCCAGGTCTCGATCAAGCACGGCCTCAAGGGGCCGAACCATGCCGTCGTCACGGCGTGCTCGACCGGCGCGCACGCCATCGGCGATGCCGCGCGCCTGATCGCGCTGGGCGATGCCGATGTCATGGTGGCCGGCGGCGCCGAGAGCCCCGTGTGCCGCATCGCGATGGCGGGCTTTGCGGCCTGCCGCGCCCTGTCGACCAATTTCAACGACCAGCCGACCAAGGCCTCGCGGCCCTATGACAAGGATCGCGACGGCTTCGTCATGGGCGAGGGCGCCGGCATCGTCGTGCTGGAGGACCTCGACCACGCCAAGGCACGCGGCGCGCGGATCTATGCCGAGGTCATCGGCTACGGGCTATCGGGCGACGCCTATCACATCACGGCGCCCGCCGAGGACGGCGACGGCGCCTTCCGCTGCATGCAGATGGCCATCAAGCGGGCCGGCATCCAGGCGAGCGACATCGACTACGTCAATGCGCACGGCACCTCGACGCCGATGGGCGACGAGATCGAGCTCAGCGCGGTGGAGCGGCTGTTCGCCAACGCCGCCGGCAAGCTCGCCATGTCGTCCACCAAATCGGCCATCGGCCATCTGCTGGGTGCGGCCGGCGCCGTGGAGGCCATCTTCTCCGTGCTCGCCATGCGGGACAACATCGCGCCGCCGACGCTCAACCTCGACCAGCCGTCGGTGGAGACGGCCATCGACCTGCTGCCGCACAAGCCGAAGCCGCGCCAGATCAACACCGTGTTGTCGAACTCGTTCGGCTTCGGCGGCACCAACGCCTCGGTCATCCTGCGCCGGCTGGCGGCCTGAGCCGGCTTTTGTCCCGGCCTGCGGGCGGCCGCGCGGCCCTGGCGCCACGGGGCGGCGGCGGCCTGAGGATTTATCGCTCTTTCGCCATATTTCGCGGTAGGGTTCCGGGCACTGTGCGATTCTGCGAAACCCCAGTTTTCGGTGTCGAGGGCGCGTCGTGCGCAAGCCAGCGGAGCGGACCATGAGCAACCGCCGGGCGGCCGAGCTGCCCACCGGACGGTCGTGGGCCGCGCTGCCGCGCAGCCCGTCGGAACGGCTCGAACCGACCCGGCCGCCGCGCGCCCCAAGCCGGCGGCGGTTGCCGAGCGAGCCCCGGCATTTCAACCCGTTTCTCAAGCTGCTCAACGGCCTGCTGACGTTCGCCGTCTTCGTGCTGATCGTCACCGGAGCGCTGGTCACCTATGTCGACCGGCAGCTCGATGCGCCGGGGCCTCTGGAACAACCCAAGGCTGTCGCCATCCCCAAGGGTGAGGGCACGCAGGAGATCGCGAGCCGGCTCGAACGTGAGGGCATCATCGCCGATCGCCGGATGTTCGTGGCCGGCTATCTCGCAGGCCGGCTCTCGAGCTGGATGTCGGGCGGCCGGCCCGTCCAGCTCAAGGCTGGCGACTATCAGGTGCAGCGCGCCGCCAGCATCCGCGACGTGCTGGACCAGATCGGCGACGGCCGCACGGTGCTTTACAAGCTGACCGTCCCGGAAGGGCTGACGAGCCAGCAGATCGTCGACCGGCTGGTGGCCGATCCGAACCTGACCGGCGATATCACCGAAGTGCCGCCGGAAGGCTCGCTGCTGCCGGAAACCTACAGTCTGCAGCGCGGGGCGACCCGGCAGTCGGTGCTCGACCATATGCGCGATGCGCAGTCGAAGCTGATCGATCGCCTGTGGCCGCAGCGTCAGGCGGATCTCCCCGTCAAGACGCAACTGGAAGCTCTCACCCTCGCGTCGATCATCGAGAAGGAGACCGGTCGCAGGGACGAGCGCGAGCGCGTCGCAGCGGTGTTCGTCAATCGCCTGCGCCAGAACATGCGCCTGCAGTCGGACCCGACGATCCTGTACGGCCTGTTCGGCGGCAAGGCGGCCTGGGGACGCCCGATCTACCGGTCGGAGATCGCGCAGAAGACGACACACAACACGTATCAGATCGACGGACTGCCGCCGACGCCGATCTGCAACCCGGGCCGGGCCGCCATCGAGGCGGCGCTGCGGCCGGCCGACACGAAAGACCTCTATTTCGTCGCGGACGGCGGCGGCGGCCACATCTTCGCGGCGACGCTGAAGGATCACAACGCCAACGTCGCCAAGTGGCGTCAGGTGGAGAAGGACATCCGCGCCAGACAGGGCGACGGGAAAGGGGAGGCGCCGCAAGCCGGTCCGGCGCCGCCTGCGCCCGCGCCCGACAAGGGAGCCGAGAAGGGAACGGACAAGGGAGCTGACAAAGGCAAAGAGGCCAAGCCAGCGGCGCCCCCACAGAAGACGCGCGCCGTCGTGCGGCAGGCCCCACCGGCCAAGAGCAAGGCCACCGCGGCGGCCGCGCCGGCCAAGGACGGCGATGACAAGGGCGAAAAGCCGAAGCGTTGAGCGCTTCCTGCCGCAGCCCGGCTCTTTCATTGCGGCGGCTCTGCCTTTAGAACGGAGACGGACGCGGTCCCCGGCCGAAGGCCGCGTCGTCCGCGGTTGCGGCCATCCAACACGTGCGAGACGACCATCCAGCATGGCGATCAACAGCATGACCGGCTTTGCCCGTGCCGACGGTCGGCACGAGGCGCTGGCATGGACATGGGAGGTGCGCTCGGTGAACGGACGCGGGCTGGATGTCCGCGTCAGGGTGCCGCCGGGCTACGACGCGCTTGAGCTCCGCGCGCGCGAGCTGACGGCGCAGCGCATGGCGCGCGGCAGCATCACCTTGTCCCTGGCGGTGAAGCGCGCCGAGACGCCCGCCGCCATCCGCATCAACGAAGCCGTGCTGCAGCAGGTCCTGGACGCCGTGGATCGTCTGCGGGCCCGTACCGAGATGGCTCCGCCGAGCGCGGCCAGCCTGCTGGCGATCAAGGGCGTTCTGGAAACGGTCGAGCCCGATGCGGAGCAGCCGGGAAGCGAGGCGCGCGACCGCGCCATCGCGCAGACACTCGCCGAAGCGCTCGAGGGAACGCGCACGGCGCGAGCCGCCGAAGGCGGCCGGCTGGCGTCCGTCGTCAGCAGCCAGCTCGACCGCATCGAACGCCTCGTGGCGGTGATCGAGACGGCTCCGGCGCGGACGCCGGATGCGGTGCAGCGCCGGCTCAGGGAACAGATCGCGCGCCTGGTCGATGGCGGCCCCGTGCTCGACGAGACGCGGCTTTACCAGGAGGCCGTGCTGATCGCCGCGCGGGCGGACGTCGAGGAGGAGCTGAAGCGCCTGCGCGCGCACGTCGCTGCGGCACGCGACCTGCTGACGGCGGGCGAGCCGGTGGGGCGAAAACTCGATTTTCTCGCGCAGGAGTTCAATCGCGAGGCCAATACGCTGTGCTCGAAGTCGAACGACACCGACATCACGCGTGCCGGCCTCGATCTGAAGTCGGTCATCGACCAGATGCGCGAGCAGGTGCAGAACATTGAGTAGCGCCATGACGCCATCCCAAGCGCAAGGTCGCGGACGCATCGCGCGGCGCGGCCTGCTATTCGTCCTGTCCTCGCCGTCGGGTGCGGGCAAGACAACGCTGGCGCGCCGGCTCCTCGAGGGCGATGCGAGCCTCGGCATGTCGGTCTCGGTGACGACGCGCACGCCGCGTCCCGGCGAGGTCGAAGGCCGCGACTACTTCTTTGTCGACACGGCCGAGTTCGAGCGCCGGCGCGCGGCCGGCGAACTGCTCGAATGGGCGCAGGTGTTCGGCAATCTCTACGCGACGCCGAAAGGCCCGGTGATGGCGGCGCTGGAGGCGGGCCGCGACGTGCTGTTCGATATCGACTGGCAGGGGGCGCAGCAACTCGTCGAGCACCTGCGGCAGGACACGGTGCGCGTGTTCATCCTGCCGCCGGACGGCCGTGCGCTGGAGGAACGGCTCAAGGCCCGCAACCAGGATGCGCCCGACGTCGTGCAGCGGCGCATGCAGGCCGCCG
>JBFWWW010000026.1:0-32462 GCA_050245975.1 Hyphomicrobiaceae bacterium | reverse complement strand
GGTGCGGCACAACGGCCGCTGTACACGCCCGCCGTCGAGCGCGACGCCGAAATCGGCAAAGAACCGCTCGCCGTCCGGCGTCACGAGACCTGCCCCGTCGGCCAGAGATACGAGCCCGCGTGCATTCAGCGAATCCGCGACCGCCAGCGCCAGCCGCCCGGCCAGATGGTCGTAGCAGGTCCGCGCCAGCCGCAGCGCGGCATCGCGCGGTCCGATCGGGTGATGCCGGCGCGGCCCGTCCGCGGCCACCGTCATCAGCGCCGACAGCGCGTGCGCGACGTCGGGCGAGGCGAGCCGGTAATAGCGGTGGCGCCCCTGCTTCTCGGGCACCACCAGACGCGCCTCCGTCATGCGCGCCAGGTGCCCGCTTGCCGTCTGCGCGGTGACGCCGGCATGGCGCGCCAGCTCTCCGGCGGTGAGCGCATGACCGCCCATCAGCGCGGACAGGATGTTGGCGCGGGCGACGTCGCCGATCAGCGCGGCGACCTCGGCGAGCGTATTGGCGGAGACGATGGTGACCATGGGCGAACAATAGGCCGCTCACGGCCCTGCGTCAGCTCCTGACAGTTCGGTGACGGCCGAAGCATAAGACCTCGCGATCGCGCTACAAGTCCGCCCGCGCCTGCCCGGAGACCGCCATGCCGCAGCACCGCACGACGATCGAGCTTGCCCTCCTGCTGCTGCTCGCGACGCTCTGGGGCGCCTCCTACACCCTCATCAAGGTCGGCGTCGCCACCATCCCGCCCATCACCTTCATCGCCGCCCGCACGCTCATCGCCGGCGCGCTGCTGCTCGCGCTTCTTAGCGCACGCGGCATCGCCCTGCCGCGCGACGCCGGCACCTGGGGCCGCTTTCTGGTGCAGGCCTGCCTCAACAGCGTCGTCCCCTTCACGCTCATCGCCTGGGCCGAGCAGACGACCGATGCCGGCCTGGCCACGATCCTCAATTCCACGGCGCCGATCTTCACGTTCCTGCTCACGGCGCTCATCACGCGCCACGAAGCGGTCACCGCGCGCAAGATGGTGGGCGTGAGTGCCGGCCTCATCGGCACCTGCCTGATCATCGGCACATCGGCGCTCGGCGGCCTCGGCCGCGAGCTGTGGGCGCAGGCCGCCATCGTCGCCGCGACCGTGTGCTATGCGGGGGCGGCGATCTTCGGCAAGGGCTTCAAAGGCCTCGACCCCATGGTGCCGGCCGCCGGCTCGCTGCTGTGCGGCGCCGCCCTCCTCATGCCCCTGAGCTTCGCCTTCGACCGGCCGTGGACGTTGACGCCGTCCGCCGCCTCCCTGCTTGCACTGCTGGCGCTCTCGGTCTTCTCGACCGCGCTCGCCTTCGTCATCTATTTCCGTCTCGTGCAGACGCTCGGCTCCGTCGGCACCACCGCGCAGGCCTACCTGCGCGTGCCCATCGGCGTTGCCATCGGCGTGCTGGCGCTCGGCGAGACGCTGAGCCCCACCGCCTGGATCGGCCTCGCCTTCGTTCTCGTCGGTGTCGCGGCCATGACGATCCCCGAACGCCGCAGCGGCACCGAGCCCGGAACGGCGGCGGCCGGCACACGTTGAGCCCTCATGCCGGACCGCGACCCTTCAGACCTGCGCACCTATGCGCCGCTCGACACGCTCAAGGCCGTCGCCGACGACATCTGGATCGTCGACGGCCCCCTCATCCGCTTCGGCTTCCTCGGCATCCGCTTTCCGTTTCCGACCCGCATGACCATCGTGCGCACGCCGGGCGGGCTCTTCCTCCATTCGCCGACGCGCCTGACGCCTACCCTGCAGACCGAGGTGACCCGTCTCGGCCCGGTGCGCTGGATCGTCGGCCCAAACCGCATCCACTACTGGTGGATCCCCGACTGGCGCAGCGCCTGCCCGGACGCCGAGGTCTGGCTTGCCCCGCGCATCCGCGAGCAGGCCGGCGCGCGCATCGACTTCCCCGCACACGAGCTGTCCGCCGACAGCGGCTACCCCTGGGACGACGCCATCGCCACCATCGGCATCGCGGGCCGCTACATGAGCGAGTTCGACTTCTTCCACCGCGCCAGCCGCACGCTCATCCTCACCGACCTGATCGAGAACTTCGAGCCGCACAAGGTGCCCTCCCGCCTCCTGCGCGCGCTGCTGTGGATCGCCGGCGCGCGCGCGCCCGACAGCCAGATGCCGCGCGACATGCGCTTCAACTACGATCGCGCCCGCCTGCGCGCGGCCGTCGAGACGATGATCGGCTGGCAGCCGGAGCGCATCATCCTCGCGCACGGCAAGTGGCACGACCGGAACGGCGCCGCGGAGCTGAAGCGCGCCTTCCGCTGGCTTTTGACCTGACGCCCGGCCGCACGTGCCGGACCCGCATCCGCGCAGCCATGCCGGGCGGCGATGGCGGCGCTGCGCTGAGCGCGACCCGGTCGCGTTGCCACCGCGCGGCCCATATGATCCCCTAGGGTGGACTGGGGCGGCAGGGCCGTTCGCCGAGATCATCACACCAGGACTCATCACGCCAGGATCAGGGTCGCATGAGCGCGTCATCGGAAATTCGCGTGCGGGTGGTGCCGCGCATCGCCGACATCGCGGCCGGCGACTGGGACGCGTGCGCCAATCCCGATCCCGCGCGCTTCGACCCGTTCGTCGCCCACGCCTTCCTCGCCGCTCTGGAAGCCTCCGGCACCGTCGGCGGCCGCTCCGGCTGGCGGCCGCAGCATCTCGTGCTGGAGGACGGCAGCGGCCACGTCTCGGGCGTCGCGCCCTGCTATCTCAAGACCCACAGCCAGGGCGAATACGTCTTCGATCACGGCTGGGCGGAGGCGTTCGAGCGCGCCGGCGGGCGCTACTATCCCAAGCTGCAGATCGCCGTGCCCTTCACGCCCGTGCCGGGCCGCCGCCTGCTCGTCCGTCCCGGTGCCGGCGCGGAGGAGGCCGAGCGCAATCTCGCCGCCGCCGCCATCGAGCTCGCGCGCCGCCTCGACCTGTCATCGCTGCACATGACGTTCCTGTCGGAAGGCGAGTGGACGCGGCTCGGCTCGTCCGTCCTGCTCCAGCGCACCGACCAGCAGTTTCACTGGCACAACGCCGGCTACGCCACGTTCGACGACTTCCTCGCCTCGCTCGCCTCGCGCAAGCGCAAGGCGATCCGCAAGGAGCGCGAGCAGGCGCTGAGCGGCGGCCTCGACATCGCGTGGCTGTCCGGCGCCGGCATCACCGAGGCGCACTGGGATGCGTTCTTCGCCTTCTACATGGACACCGGCAGCCGCAAGTGGGGCCGGCCCTATCTCAACCGCGCCTTCTTCTCACGCCTCGGCGCCGCGATGGCCGACCGCTGCCTGCTGGTGATGGTCACGCGCGCGGGCAAGCCCATCGCCGGCGCGCTGAACATGATCGGCGGCGACTGCCTCTATGGCCGCTACTGGGGCGCGATCGAGCACCACCCCTGTCTGCATTTCGAGGTCTGCTACTACCAGGCCATCGACTACGCCATCCGCCACAAGCTGGCGCGCGTGGAGGCGGGCGCGCAGGGCGACCACAAGCTGGCGCGCGGCTACGTGCCGTCGCCGACGTATTCATTGCACTGGATCGCCGATCAGGGTTTCCGTCGCGCCGTCGCGCGCTATCTCGACGAGGAGCGCCGCCACGTCGCCGAGGCGCGCGAGATGCTCGCCGAGTTCGCGCCCTACCGCAAAGTGATCCCCGCCGCCGAGGCGTGATCAGGCGTGGCCCGACGTGTCGACGACCGGGTAGTCGCCCGGCGCCCAGCGGCTGGCGGTCATGTCGACCTGGATCAGCGCGCCGGCCGCCATCAGGACGAACAGCATCGAGCCGATCAGCATCAGGCGACGGTCGACCATGCGCGCCGCGAGGTGCGGCCCGACGAGGTCCGTTGCGCGCGCTTGCCGCGGCGTCGGCGACAGGTTTTCATAAAGGCCCATGACAGAGCTCCTCCTTTGCCGCCCGGCATCGCATGACCCAAGTTGCAGAGGCCTTAACGACGCATCCGACTTGACCTGTGGGTTAGCGGACCGTTAACACCGCGAAGGCCTCGACCCGGAGTTCGCGTCATGACCTATGATCCCAACAACATCTTCGCGAAAATCCTGCGCGGCGAGCTGCCCGCGCAGCGCGTCTACGAGGACGCCGACACGCTGGCATTCATGGACGTGATGCCGCGCTGCCCCGGCCACACGCTCATCATTCCCAAGGCGCCGGTGCGCAACATTCTCGATGCGACGCCGGCTCAGCTCGCCGCCTGTCTCGCCACCGTGCAGAAGATCGCGCGCGCCGTGATGCCGGCCTTCGACGCGCCCGGCGTGACGCTGCAGCAGTTCAACGAGACGGCCGGCGGCCAGGTGGTCTTCCACCTGCACTTCCATGTGCTGCCGCGCCACGACGGGATGAAGCTGCTGCCGCCGGCGAGCCAGATGGAAAAGCCCGACGTGCTGGCCGCCAACGCCGAGAAGATCCGCAAGGCGCTCGCCGCCGCCTGACCGACCCCTCCCCTCGACCACCCTCACCGGCGGGCGGGAACCTGGCCGCGGACGACGCCCAGCGCGGGCGCGCAATCACCTCGCCGTGCTGCGCCCGGAGCGTCCGGCGTACGCTTGGATGCACGTGATGTGCGCCTTTGGCGGCGCCCCGCCGGGCAGCCGCGCGCACGACCCATGCTCGTCGGGACGCGTGGATGGCACCTGGTGCGCGCCTGGATGCGTCTCGCGTACGCTTGGATGCACGTGATGTGCGCATTTGGCGGCGCCCCGCCGGCCAGCCGCGCGCACGATCCATGCTCGTCGGGCCGCGCGGATGGCACCTGCCGTACGCCTGGATACGTTCCGCGTGCGCCTGGATGCGTCCGGCGTACGCCTGGATGCACGTGGCGTCTCTGTTTGGCGGCGTCCGGCATCCATGTCGACGTACGAAGAGCGCTCTTGTGAAGTCCTCATGGCGTGCGCCTGGATGCGTTCCGCGTGCGCCTGGATGCACGTGGCGTGCGGTTTCGAAGCCCATTCGGACCGCATCAGCGCCGCCATCCTCTTCCGCCATCCCGCACTTTCCTCGTCTCGTCCCAAAATCTCCTCTGCTGTCATTGCGGAGGCCGCCTCCTCACCGGTCACCCCGGAATGTCGCGCCCCCTTCTGTCATCCCGGAATTTCGCGAAGCGAAATATCCCGGACCCAGCTCACAGGCTAGCGCGCGCCTTTGGACCCTAGGTCCCGGCTCTCGCTGCGCTCGGCCGGGATGACAGAGCGCGGCAGCGCTCCGACGGTGTGGCGGCGCTGCGGCGGGATGACCGCCAACAGAAGTGCGCGGCCGCGCCCCGGTCGATGCGGGTCGGCATCGAGCTTACACGCGCGGTGACGCACGGGGACAAGTCCGCCCGGCCGCCACCTGTCCTCTCACCCCGGAATGTCGCGCCCCTTCTGTCATCCCGGAATTTCGCGAAGCGAAATATCCGGGACCCAGCGCCACTAATGAAGCGCGTGCCTGAAGTCTCTGGGTCCCGGCTCTCGCTGCGCTCGGCCGGGATGACAGGGTGAGAGCGCGACGGCGGGAATGACACCGGCGGCAGCGCTCCGACGGCGCGGCGGCGCTCCGGCGGGATGACCGCCAACAAAAGCACGCGACCGCGTCCCGTTCGATGCGGGTCGGCATCGAGCTTACACGCGCGGCGACGCACGGGGACAAGTCCGCCCGGCCGCCACCTGTCCTCCCCTGCTGTCATCCCGGAGGGCCGCGCTCCACCTGTCATCCCGGAGGCCGCACAGCGGCCATCCGGGACCCAGCCCCCGAGCGAGCGCGGGCCTTTGGACCCTGGGTCCCGGCTCTCGCTGCGCTCGGCCGGGATGACACGGGAGGAGCGCGACGGCGGGAATGACACCGGTGACGAGCGCTCCGACGGCGCGGCGGCGCTCCGGCGGGATGACCGCCAACGAAAGTGCGCGACCGTGCCCCGGTCGATGCGGGTCGGCATCGAGCTTACACGCGCGGTGACACACGGGGACAAGTCCGCCCGACCGCCACCTGTCCTCCCCCACCTGTCATCCCGGAATTTCGCGAAGCGAAATATCCGGGACCCAGCTCACGAGCGAGCGCGTGCCTTTGGACCGTGGGTCCCGGCTCTCGCTGCGCTCGGCCGGGATGACAGGGTGAGAGGGCTCCGGCGCGACGGCGGCCGGTGCTTCGGCCCCGGCAGCGGCAGCGCCGGCGCGCGCGCCAAAACAAAAGCGGCGCGGATGCTGCCATCCGCGCCGCCCTGGAAAGTCTCGGCAAACCCTGCCGCCGGCTCAGTCGTCCTTCTTGCGCGGCACCGTCGGCACCGTGCCGGTGGACTTCGGCCGCTCCTTGCGCTCCTTCGGACCGGGCAGCGCCTTCTTCGGCGCCGTGTCGGCGAGCACGGGCACGTCCTCGTCACCCTCGACGTCCTCGTCGTCGTCCTCCTCCCGCGCCTTGGCCTTCTTGGCCGGGTCGGCGGGGAAGAACTCGAAGTCGAGCTTGCGGTCGGCGCCTTCGCCCTTGACGACGATCTTGACCGCGCCGCCATGCTCCAGCTTGCCGAACAGCACCTCGTCGGCCAGCGGCCGCTTCACGTGCTCCTGGATCACGCGCGACAACGGCCGCGCGCCGAACTTCTCGTCGTAGCCCGTCTCCGCCAGCCAGCGCGTCGCCTCTTCCGACATCTCAATGGTGATGCCGCGGTCGGCGAGCTGCGCCTCGAGCTGGAAGATGAACTTCTCCACCACCTTCATGATGATGTCCTGCGGCAGCCCCGCGAACGCGATGGTCGCGTCGAGACGGTTGCGGAACTCCGGCGTGAACATCCGCGCGATGGCCTCGCTGTCCTCGCCTTCCCGGCGCGCGCGGTTGAAGCCCATCGGCGCCTTGGCGAGGTCGGATGCGCCCGCGTTGGTCGTCATGATGAGGATCGTGTTGCGGAAGTCCACCTGCTTGCCGTTGTGGTCCGTCAGCTTGCCGTGGTCCATCACCTGCAGAAGGATGTTGAACAGGTCGGGATGCGCCTTCTCGATCTCGTCGAGCAGCAGCACGCAGTGCGGATGCTGGTCGACGCCGTCGGTCAGCAGCCCGCCCTGGTCGAAGCCGACATAGCCCGGAGGCGCGCCGATGAGACGCGAGACCGTGTGCTTCTCCATGTACTCCGACATGTCGAAGCGCAAGAGCTCGATGCCCATCAGGCTGGCGAGCTGGCGTGCCACCTCGGTCTTGCCGACGCCCGTCGGCCCCGAGAACAGGTAGCAGCCGATCGGCTTTTCCGGCTCGCGCAGACCGGCGCGCGACAGCTTGATCGCCGAGGTCAGCGCCTCGATCGCCTTGTCCTGGCCGAACACCAGCCGCTTCAGGTCCTTGTCGAGATTGACCAGCACCTCCGCGTCCGTCTTGGTGATCGTCTTCGGCGGGATGCGCGCCATGGTGGCGATCGTCGCCTCGATCTCCTTGACGGTGATCTTCTTCTTGCGCTTGGCCTCCGTCACCAGCATCTGCGAGGCGCCCGTCTCGTCGATCACGTCGATCGCCTTGTCGGGCAGCTTGCGGTCGTGGATGTACTTGGCCGACAGCTCCACCGCCGCCGTGATCGCGTCGTTGGTGTACTTGAGCTTGTGGTACTCCTCGAACACCGGCTTCAGGCCCTTCAGGATCTCGATGGAATCCTCCACCGAGGGCTCCTTCACGTCGATCTTCTGGAAGCGCCGCACCAGCGCGCGGTCCTTCTCGAAGTGCTGCCGGTACTCCTTGTAGGTCGTCGAGCCGATGCAGCGCAGCGTCCCCGACTGCAGCGCCGGCTTCAGCAGGTTGGAGGCGTCCATCGCCCCGCCCGACGTCGCGCCGGCGCCGATCACCGTGTGGATCTCGTCGATGAACAGGATCGCGCCCTTGTAGTTCTCGACCTCCTTCATCACGGCCTTGAGCCGCTCCTCGAAGTCGCCGCGGTAGCGCGTGCCGGCCAGCAGCGCGCCCATGTCGAGCGCGAAGATGGTCGAGCCCTGCAGCACCTCCGGCACCTCGCCCTTGATGATCTTGCGGGCGAGGCCTTCGGCGATGGCCGTCTTGCCGACGCCCGGATCGCCGACGAACAGCGGGTTGTTCTTCTGCCGCCGGCACAGCACCTGGATGGTGCGCAGCACCTCGGCCTCGCGCCCGATGAGGGGATCGATGCGGCCGTCCTTGGCCTTCTTGTTGAGGTTGACGCAGTAGGTGCCGAGCGCATCCTGCTGCTGCTGCTTCTTCTCCTCGCGCGCGCCGTCGGTGCCGGTGCCTTCCTCGTCCGATCCGCGCACGGGGCGCGGCTCCGACATGCCCGGCCGCTTGGCGATGCCGTGGCTGATGTACTGCACGGCGTCGAAGCGCGTCATCTCCTGCTCCTGCAGGAAGAACGCGGCATGGCTCTCGCGCTCGGCGAACACGGCGACGAGCACATTGGCGCCCGTCACCTCCTCGCGGCCCGAGGACTGCACGTGCACGACAGCGCGATGAATGACGCGCTGGAAGCCGGTGGTCGGCGTCGCTTCCGTTGCGCCCTTCACGACCAGTGCGGAGAGCTCGTTGTCGAGATATTCCGTGATGCGGGTCCGCAGCCCGTCGAGATCGACGTTGCACGCGCGCATGACGGCGGCCGCATCGCGGTCGTCGAGCAGCGACAGCAGCAGGTGTTCGAGCGTTGCGTATTCATGATTGCGCTCATTCGCCAGCTCGAGGGCGCGATGCAGAGCGATTTCGAGATTTTGTGAGAATGCCGGCACGTGTGGCCTACTCCTTTTCCATCGTGCACTGCAGAGGATGCTGGTGCTGGCGCGAAAAATCCATCACCTGCGCAACTTTCGTCTCGGCGACCTCGTATGTGTAGACGCCGCAGATTCCCCGGCCCTTGTGGTGCACGTGCAGCATGATGCGCGTCGCCTCTTCCCGTCCCTTGTTGAAGAAGCGCTCGAGCACGACGACGACGAACTCCATCGGCGTGTAATCGTCATTCAACAATACGACTTTGTAGAGACTTGGCTTCTTGGTCTTCGGGCGCGTCTTGGTGACGAGACCGGTCTTGCCTTCCTCGTCCCCGCGGGGCCCGTTGTTCTTGCCGGCGAGCACCGGCGGTTTGACTTGTCTCATTCTCGTCCATGCGCCTCTGCCGGAGGCGTCCCTCAGGCGGCGCCTGTTCCGGCCGCCACGGCGATTCCTGTTGCCCACATACTAACGGCACCGGCGCGGCGACGGCAAACCCGCGCGGCGGCATTGCATACGTGCGATCTGCCGGATACGGGCGCTATATAGGTATCGCGTGGCGCGCATACCACTCCCGGCCACTCCCGGCCACTCCCGCCCTCGCCGCGCGGCCTGAATGCAAAAGGCCCGGGCGCACGGCCCGGGCCTTTCCGCATGCGACATGATGGGGCCTGCCGACGGCACCGGCGGCCTGCCGGCCGTCGATTGCGCAACAGGCGGGTTGGCCTTCAGCGCGCGTTCTGCATCGCGCGCTCGACCGGCTTGTAGGCATCCTTGGCGATCTCGGCATAAAGGCCGCCGATCTTCGACATCTGATGCATATAGTCGTCGTAGGCGCGCTTGGCGTAGCTGGTCTGGATTTCCACGGCCTGCTCGATCGACTTGGCCGACATCAGCTTCTCGAGCGTCTGCGTGCCGTCCTCGAAGGACCGCTTCGTGTAATCGGAGACCTCGCTGGCGATCTGCTGCCAGTTCTTGTTCCAGCCACCGAAGACCTTCATGGCGGTGTCGAGGTTCGTCTGGCTCAATTTCTGAATGTCTTCAAAGTTCTTGATCATGACTGTGCGTCCTGTTGGGGTCGTATGGGGTCTGAAATTGGGGTCTGGGTCTTCGTCGCGGGCAGCACGGGCCATGCCGGCCGCCCCGGGTGCGCTCAACGCAACACAGTCAGATATATGCACTGCACAATCGCGGTCAAGAAAAATATTGCAGCGCACAATGTCGCATTAACCTGACCCTAGGGCGGGTCGGCTAGGGTTGCCCGGCCGCACCTTTCGGGAGGCGCGACGACAGAAACGAGGCCGCCGGGAAAGTCCGGGTCGAATCTCGAGCCATATCAAGGGCCAGATAGAGGCGATCCCTGAGGACGCCTCATTGGCGCCCCATCCGCCGGCCAGTCTGACGCTTGGCAGCCGAGGGATGGCGGGACGAGGTGACCCGGCCGGCTGCAGACGGGACAATGTGCGGGGAATGGGGTCTTCGCGTAACAGTTTCGGCTCATGTGCGCTGCGGGGCCCCGCCCTGGCGTTCGGCTGCCTGTGCCTGGCGCTGGCGACGCTCTGCGTTGCATCGGCCGCCCATGCCGGCGACCGCCATGCCGCCATGGTGCTCGACGCCAACACCGGCCACGTCCTCTACCAGAGCCAGGCCGACGCGCCGCGCCATCCCGCCTCGCTGACGAAGATGATGACGCTCTATCTCGTCTTCGAGCAGCTGAAGAGCGGGCGGCTCAAGCCCGCGACGCGCATCCGCGTATCCGCCAACGCCGCGGGCGCCGCGCCTTCCAATCTCGACCTCGATGCCGGCGACAGCCTCTCGCTGCTCGACGCCATGAAGGCCATCGTCACCAAGTCGGCCAACGACGTCGCCGTCGCGCTTGCCGAGCACATCGGCGGCACCGAAGCCAACTTCGCCCGCCTGATGACGGCCAAGGCGCGCGCGCTCGGCATGAAGAGCACGGTCTACCACAACGCCTCCGGCCTGCCGGACCCCGAGCAGGTCACCACCGCGCGCGACATGCTCACGCTGGCGCTCAGGCTGCAGGACGACTTCCCCGAGTACTACCCGCTCTTCTCGACGCGGTCCTTCACCTACGACGGCAAGACCTACCGCAACCACAACACGCTGCTCGGCTCCTTCCAGGGCACCGACGGCATCAAGACCGGCTACACGCGCTCCTCGGGCTTCAACGTCGTCGTCTCCGTGCATCGCGGCGAGAAGCATCTCGTCGGCGTCGTCTTCGGCGGCACGAGTGCGGCCGCCCGGAACGTCGAGATGCGCACGCTCATCAACATGACGCTCGTCAAGGCCTCGACGCACAAGACGCGCAAGCCGGTCCTCGTCGCCCGCGCTGCGGTGCCGCGCGCCGCAGCGCGCCGCGCCGTTGCGGCCGTGCCGGCCCCCCGTCCCGCGCCCGTCGCGGAGCCCGCCCCGGTCGAGCGCACCGTTGCCGCCGCCGCGCCCGCGCCGCAGGCGGCCCAGATCCGCATCGCCCGCGTGCGCCCGCTGATGATGGGTGCCGGCGCCCAGCAGCCGCCGCCCGGCCCCGGGCGCGAGCCCGCTCCGTCCGCCATCCAGCCCGCCGCCTTCACGCCGCCATCGCCGCAGCCGCCGCCCGCGCCCGCCTATGCGTCCGCCGCCGCCGACCCGATCGGCCGCCTTCTCGGCGCCGAGCCGTCCACCTTCGGCGAGCAGGCCGCGCGCCTTGCCCGCGGCGAGGCGCCCATCGTGCCGCCGCAGCCGGTGCCCGCGCGCCGGCCCCTGTTCCCCGCCGCCTATGCCTCCGACCCGCGCGCGCCCGTCGCCTACCGGCCCGACAGCGCAAGCGACGGCTACGAGCTGCAGGTCGGCGCCTTCGCCAGCGTCGAGGAGGCCGAACGCCATCTCGCCACCGTCGCGCAGCGCGCCGACGGCCTGCTCAACGGCCACCGCCCGGTGACGCCCACCGCCCAGCAGGGCGACCGGCAGGTCTACCGCGCGCGCTTTGCCGGCTTCGACGCCGCGTCCGCGGCCGCCGCCTGCCTGGCGCTGCGCCACCGCAGCATCGACTGCTTCGTCGCCCGCGCCCAATAGCAGCACGCGCACGCGATCACGCGCCCGTCGGCCGCGCGCGCGACGCTTGCGAAACCCTAAACGTGAGAGATCAGACCGGTTCGCCCGGACGCGGCTGGCGGCGCAGGGTCGGCGCCTTGGCGGGCGCCAGCGCGTTGATGACCTGCGTGCGCTTGGGCGCCACGACGCGCGGCGCAGAGAGGAAGCGCGCGCCGAGCTCGTTGCCGTTGCGCCAGACGACCTCGCAGCTCGCCTCCAGGCCGTCGAGCGCGATCAGCAGCTCGAACGTGTCGGGCGCGCTCACCGAGCCGTCGACGCGGATGCGGGCGCCCGTCGTCGAGATGTCGCGCACCATGCAGGCCAGCGTCGTATGGCGGTCGTTGTAGGCGACGACGCCCGCCTTCAGGATGCGGCGGCGCGGCGCAATGCGTGCGTCGCCCGGCGTCTTCTGGCCACCGGTGCCGGCGCTCTGGAACGGGACGACTGTGCTCTGACGCAACGCGGACACGACACGACTCCAACTTTACAGGCTCGATTATGGGACGAGATGGTTAAGCCCGGCTCCATGTCCAGAGGCCGGCCAAGTCAATTTGAGCGACCTGGTTGACGCCTCATTAACGTCGCCGGCGGCGGAAAGGTTCAGGTAAGGCCGATCCCGCCGGCGGAACCCGGCTCAGCGGCGCAGCAGCACGTCCTTGGCCTCGTTGATCTTGGCCGCCAGGTAGGTCGAGCCGCCACGGTCCGGGTGCAGCTTCAGCATCAGCGCCCGATGCGCGCGCTGCACCTCCTCCTCGCCGGCGTCGGGCGTCACGCCGAGGATCTCGGCCGCCTCCTCCCGCGTCATGCGCCCGTCGTTGCCGCGCGGGGCCTGCGCCTCCTCGCGCGCCATGTCCTCGCGCCAGCTCGGGTGCACGCGGTCGAGGTAGGCTTCGAGCACCTGCGCCGACGGCGGATCGGTGAAGCGGCAGTCCTGCCACAGATGCGCCAGCTCCACCGGCGCCAGGGTCTCGAGCGCGCGGCCCTTGAAGAACCCCTTGCGCACCCGCCCGCGGATGTCGCCGCTGTCGTGGTCGAGCACGGCCTCGAAGTGATCGGTGACGATGCGCGAGGTCTGCCCGTCCGCCGCAGCGCCGGCCCCGCCGCTCCCCGGCCACGGCAGCCCGCCGTGCCCCCACAGCAGCCACGCGCCCAGCGCGGCAAGCGACATCGCCGCGCCCGCCATGCCCCGCACCAGCAGCACGCCGGCGCCTGCCAGGACGACGACGCCGGCGCCCGCGCGCAGCTGGCGCGCCAGCACGGCCGGGTTCGCCATCGTGAACCTGTGCGCGGCGACGAGGAACAGCACGAGCGCGACGAGACCGAGGATGAGAAACTGCATGGGTGCCCGCTCACTTCATCTGCGTCAGGAGCCGGCGCGCGCCCGCCCCGCGCCGGCTGTCGCTCAGCGCCTTGAGCGCGGCATGCCCGCCCGCCGCATAGACCGCCACCGCCGACAGCAGGTCCTTGAGCTGGGCCGCCGCGCCCGCATCGAACCGGCACCACGCCCCGCGCGTCAGCCGCGCGATCTCGCGGAACGCGCGCTCGGCCGTGCGGTCGCGTCCCTCCTGGAACAGGAACGCCGGCACGCCCAGCAGCGCCAGCTCGCCCGCGCGCTCGCACAGGAGGTCGATCTCCTCCTCCATGCAGTCGCCGACATAGACGAGCGCGTTGACCTTGCGCTGGCGCGCCTCCGTCAGCGCGTGCGCCAGCACCTTGCCGATCTGCGTCAGCCCGCCCGCGCACGTCACCGTCGTCATCAGCCGCGCCAGCGCCTCCGGATCGGACACCCAGCGCGAGGCGCGGCACTCGCCGAAGCCGCGGAAATAGACGAGCTGCACGGCCAGCCCGCCGAGGTCCTTGACCTCGCGGAACATGTCGGCCTGCAGCTTCAGCGCCATGTCCCAGGTCGGCTGCCGGCTCATGGTGGCGTCCATGGCGAACAGCAGCCGGCCCCGCGCGGCCTGCCCGCCCGTCGCCGTCAGCGCGCGCAGGCGTTCCACGAACGCCGCCACCTCGCCGTCGGACGAGGGCGCGGCCACGGACCCGGCAGCGCCGGCCGCGGCGACATCCTTCGCATTCGGTTTGTTCTTGGGGTCGTCGGCCATCGCCGTGCATCGCCTCGTTGCGCCCCCGCACCCTATAACCCAAAAATGGCGGTTCGCGCGTCCGCGGACAAGGTTCAGGCCAGGGTTCAGGACAAGGTTCAGGCTCGGGGCTCAGGCCAAGGCTAAGCCAAGGCTCGGCCAGGGCTCAGGCGTCCTCGCCGAGCCCCAGCAGCTGCACGTTGCCGCCCGTGGCGGTGATGTCGGTGGCGCGCACGCGCTCCGTGGCGAAGCGGGCGAGATAGTTGGGGCCGCCGGCCTTGGGCCCGGTTCCCGACAGCCCTTCGCCGCCGAACGGCTGCACGCCGACGACGGCGCCGATCTGGTTGCGGTTCACGTACAGGTTGCCGACCCTGGCGTGCTCGGCGACGAAATCCGCCACCCCGCCGATGCGGCTGTGCACGCCGAGCGTCAGCCCGTAGCCGGTGGCGTTGATCGCCTCCACCACCTCGCGCAGCCGTCCGCCCGCGAAGCGCACCACGTGCAGGATCGGTCCGAACGTCTCGCGCGTCAGCACGTCGAGGCGCGGGATCTCGAACACGGCGGGCGTCACGTAGGTGCCCGCGCGGCAGGCGTCCGGCAGCGCGAGGTCGATCAGTTCCTTGCCCTCGCGCTGCATGCGCAGCTTGTGCGCGTCGAGGCCGTCCTGCGCGTCCTCGTCGATCACCGGCCCCACGTCCGTCGCGTAGGCGAGCGGATCGCCCACCTCCAGCATCTCCACCGCGCCCACCAGCATCCTGATCATGGGCTCGGCCACGTCGTCCTGCACGAACAGCACGCGCGCGGCCGAGCAGCGCTGGCCGGCCGAGTCGAAGGCGGAGCGCACCGCGTCGCGCACCACCTGCTCGGGCAGCGCGCTGCTGTCGGCGATCATGGCGTTCATGCCGCCCGTCTCGGCGATGAAGGGCACGATGGCGGCACGCCGGTCGGCGAGCGCCTTCTGGATCGCCCACGCCGTCTCGTTCGAGCCCGTGAAGGCGACGCCGGCAACACGCCTGTCGCGCACCAGCGCCGCGCCGACATCCCCGCGCCCCGGTAGCAGGTGCAGCACACCGTGCGGCACGCCGGCCTCATGCAGGAGCTGGACAGCGAGGAACGCCGTCACCGGCGTCTGCTCGGCGGGCTTGGCCAAGACCGTGTTGCCCGCCGCCAGCGCCGCCGCGATCTGGCCCGTGAAGATGGCGAGCGGGAAATTCCACGGCGAGATGCACGCGAAGGCCCCGCGCCCGCGCAGCTCGATCGTGTCGGTCTCGCCCGTCGGGCCCCTGAGGCTCACCGGCTGCGTGAAGAGGCGCCGCGCCTCGCCCGCGTAGTAGCGCAGGAAGTCCACCGCCTCGCGCACGTCGCCCAGCGCGTTGTCGAGCGTCTTGCCGGCCTCGCGCACCATCACGGCGATGAGCCGGTCGCGGTCGCGCTCGTAGAGATTTGCCGCCCGTTCGAGGATCGTGGCGCGCTCCGGCCCGCCGAGCCGGTCCCAGGCGTGCTGCGCCGCGCCCGCGCGCGCGATCGCCGTCTCGACGTCCTCGGGGCTCGCCGCGCGCACCGTGCCGATGCGCTCGCGCCGGTCGTGCGGGCACAGCACCAGCTCCGCCGTCTGCCCCCCGGTGACGGCGCGGCCGTCGACGATCGGCCCGGCGGCAAACGGCGTCTTGAGCTCCGTCGCGATACGGTCGAGCAGCGGCTCGCGCACCGCCGGCTCCCACAGCGCCATGCCGCGGCTGTTGATGCGCGTCGCGCCGAAGATCTCGGCCGGCTTGGGCACCGTGCGCGCCGGCTGCCGGCCCGACGTCACCTCCACCTCCGCCGCCTGCACCGGATCGCGGATGATGTCCGACACCGGCGCCTTGGCGTCGCCGAGGCGATGCACGAACGACGTGTTGGCGCCGTTCTCCAAGAGGCGCCGCACGAGATAGGCGAGCAGGTCCTCGTGCCCGCCCACCGGCGCGTAGATGCGGCAGGCGCGGCCGAGCCGCTCGTCGCCCACGACCTCGCCGTAGAGCGCCTCGCCCATGCCGTGCAGGCGCTGGAACTCGTAGGCCTGCGCCCCGCCCGCCACGTAGGCGGCGGCCAGCGTGTGCGCGTTGTGGGTCGCGAACTGGGGAAAGAACGCCACCGGGTCCGACAGCAGGAAGCGCATGCACGCCAGGTAGGACAGGTCCGTGTGCATCTTGCGCGTCAGCACGGGGTAGTCGTCGAGCCCGCGCTCCTGCGCCCACTTGATCTCGCTGTCCCAGTAGGCGCCCTTGACGAGCCGCACCGGGATGCGCCGGCCGCCCGCCTGCGCCAGCCGCCTGAGCCACCGGAGCACCGGGATCGCGCGCCGGCCGTAGGCCTGCACGGCGATGCCGAACCCGGTCCAGCCGTCGAGCCGCGGGTTCATGTAGGCGGCCGCGAACGTCTCGAGCGTGGTGTCGAGCCGGTCCTGCTCCTCCGCATCCACCGTGACCGACAGGCCCAGGTTGCGCGCCGCCGCCGCCACCGCGACGAGCCGCGGCGTGAGCTCGCGCGCGAGCTGCTCCGTCTTGGCCGCCTCGAAGCGCGGATGGATCGCCGACAGCTTGATCGACAGGCCCGGCCGCGCCGTCAGCGCCTCCGCCGTCGCCTGCGGCGCCGCGCCGGCATCGCGCCCGATCGCCTCCAGCGCGTCCATGTAGCGGTCGAAGTAGTGTTCCGCGTCGCGCGCCGTGCGCGCGCCCTCGCCCAGCATGTCGTAGGAGAAGCGATAGCCGCGCGCGGCGAGCGGGGCGGCGCGCGCCAGCGCCTCCTTGATCGTGCGCCCGAGCACGAAGTTGTCGCCGAGGATGCGCATCGCCTGGCGCAGCGCCTGGCGGATGACGGGCTCGCCCGACCGCGCCACGGCGCGCTTGAGGATGTTGGCCGCGCCCGGTCCCTTCGCCTCGCCGAGGCGTACGACGCGCCCGGTCAGCATGAGCCCGAACGTCGAGGCGTTGACGAACAGGCTGTCGGACGCCCCGAGGTGGCGCGCCCACTGGCCCGAGCCGATCTTTTCCGCGATCAGCGCGTCCGCCGTCCCGGCATCGGGGATGCGCAGCAGCGACTCGGCGAGGCACATCAGGATGATGCCCTCCTCCGTCGTCAGCCCGTACTCGTGCATGAAGGCGTCGATGCCGCCTTCCGCGTGCGGCTTGGCGCGGATGGCGAGCACCAGCCGCTGGGCGAGATCGTGGATGCGCCGGCGCTCGTCCTCGGTATAGACCGCCCGCTCGACGAGCCCGCCGACGAGCCGCATCTCGTCGATCAGGTGATAGGCGGCGATCTCGTCGCGCGGCGGCACGCCCGGCGCTCCCGCGATGTCCCTGTGGAATGCCGCGCTGACATTGCCCATGCTCTCGCCGCCTCGAATCCCGATTCGCCCCCGGCCGCAGTCTAGCAGATCGCGCGCGCCGCGCGGCACCGGTTGGCGCGGACGCGCCTCTCCCCTATATGGGCGCTTGAGACCCGCAACCGAAGCGCCAGGCCGTCATGCCCGCACCTGCCGTCATCCGCACCGTCGCCGAGCTCAGGACGCTCACCGCCGCCTGGCGCGCGGGCGGCGCGCGCATCGGCCTCGTTCCGACGATGGGGGCGCTGCACGAGGGGCATCTGGAACTCGTGCGCGCCGCGCGCCGCCATGCCGACCGCGTCGCCGTCTCGATCTTCGTCAATCCGGCGCAGTTCGCGCCCACCGAGGATCTCGCCACCTATCCGCGCACCTTCGCGGCGGACCTGGCGCTGCTCGAAACCCTGGGCGCCGATCTCGTGTGGGCGCCGGCGGCGTCCGAGATGTACCCGCCCGGCTTTGCCACCCGCGTCGTTCCCGCCGGTGCCGCCGACGGCCTCGAAAGCGACGTCCGGCCCCATTTCTTCGGCGGCGTCGCCACGGTCTGCTGCAAGCTCTTCACCCAGGTCGGGCCGGACGTGGCCGTGTTCGGCGAGAAGGACTACCAGCAGCTCTGCGTCGTGCGCCAGATGGTGCGCGACCTCGACCTGCCGCTCGCCATCCTCGGCGTGCCGACCGTGCGCGAGGCGGACGGCCTCGCCATGAGCTCGCGCAACCGCTACCTGACGGCGGAGGAGCGCACCGTCGCGCCGACGATCCACCGCGTCATCGCCGCCGTCGCCGCGGCCGCGCGCACCGACGCAGCCGCCGCCGCTCTGGCACGCGGCCGCCGCGACCTCGAGGCGGCCGGCTTCAAGGTCGACTATCTCGAGCTGCGCGATGCCGTCACGCTCGCGCCCGCCGCGCCGGGCTTTGCCGGCCCGCTGCGCGTCCTCGCCGCCGCCTGGCTCGGCCGGACGCGCCTCATCGACAACGTCGCCGTCGCCTGAGCCTCAGGCCGGCGCCGGCGCGTCGGGCAGGTAGCACGCCCGCGTCAGCACGTGGAAGCGCCACACCAGCAGCACCGCGTAGACCGCGAGCCCGGCCGACAGCCCGATCCATACGCCGACGGCGCCGAGCCCGGCCGTGAACGCGAACCCGTAGCAGCTCGTGAACCCGATCAGCCAGAAGCTCACCACCGCGAAGATGAGCGGCACGCGCGTGTCGTTGAGGCCGCGCAGCGCGCCCGCCGCCACCGTCTGCACGCCGTCGCAGATGAAGAAGCTCATGCCGAGCAGCAGCAGGCTCGCCGCGAGCGCGATGGTCTCGCCCGCCCCCGCCGCCGCGCCGCCGAGGAACAGCAGCGGGATGGAATGCCGCGTCAGCGCGACGAGCGCCGTCATCGCCGTCATGAACACAGCGCCCAGCGCCAGCGCGGCGAACCCCGCCCGCCGCGTCGCCGCCGCATCGCGCCGCCCCGCCGCGTGGCCGACCCGCACGGTGGCGGCGAGCGAAATACCGAACGGCACCATGAACATGACCGACGCCGTCTGCAGCGCGATCTGGTGCGCGGCGAGCGCCGTCGTGCCGATGGTGCCCATCAGCAGCGCCGCCGCGGCGAAGACGCCGTACTCCAGCAGGAAGGCGCCCGCGATCGGCGTGCCGACCGCCACCAGCCGCACGAGCAGCGGCCAGTCCGCGCGCCAGAAGCGCCCCAGCACCTGGTATTTGCGGAACGGCCGGCGCGTCATGCACACCCACACGGCGGCCGCGCACATGCCGACGTTGACCAGCGCCGTGCCGATCCCCGCGCCCAGGAGGTCGAGCCGCGGCAGGCCGAATTCGCCGTGGATCAGCACGTAGACGATCAGCGCGTTGGCCGGGATGGCCGCCAGCGTGATCCACAGCGCCGGCTCCGGCCGGTTCACCGCGCTCATGAAATTGCGCAGGGCGATGAACACCCACGCCGGCACCATGCTCCAGGCGAGCCCCATGAGATAGCGGCCGGCGAGTTCCGCCTCCGCCGGCTGCTGGCCCAGCGCCGTCAGGATGTGGCTGCCCCACAGCTGCGAGGCGGTGAGCGGCACGCCGGCCAGCACCGCCACCCACAGCCCGACGCGCAGCGAGCGGCGCACCATGCGCGGCTGGCGCGCGCCGAAGGCCTGCGAGGCGAGCGGCGCCACCGCCGACACGAGCCCCATGCCGACCATGAACGCGGCGAACAGCACCGTCTGCGCCAGCGCCGCCGCCGCCACGATCCTGTCGCCCAGCCGCCCCAGCAGCGCCAGGTCGGTGGTCATCATCGCCACGTGGCCCAGCTGCGTCAGCGCCAGCGGCGCCGCGAGCCGCAGCGTATCGGCCATCTCGGCGCGCCAGACCGTGCCGCCCGCCGGCGGCCTGGCGCCCGCGGCTGTTGTCGTCCCGTTTGCGGTCATGGCCGGCACCATAGAAGGGCGTGCGCGAAATGGAAGCATGGCGGCCGGGCCACACCCGGCGCGGAATGGCGCCGATCCCGCGTCCGCTACGGCGTCCGGCTTGTCCGTTCCCCGGTCCGGCAACCCCGGGGTGCTTGCCAAATCGGCCGCGCGGTGCGACCACCTCGCCCACACCGGGCGCGCGAGATTCGCCGCAGAACCGGAGCTTAAGAACAACCAGGGATCAGACAGCGCCGATGGCTTCGTCACGTGACCTCTTCGCCAAGCTCGAGGACGCCTTCGCCGGCAAGCGGGGGCGCCAGCGCAGCGCCGAGGAGAGCTACACCGCCGCCGACATCGAGGTGCTCGAGGGCCTGGAGCCCGTGCGCCGCCGCCCCGGCATGTACATCGGCGGCACCGACGAGAAGGCGCTGCACCACCTCTTCGCCGAGGTGATCGACAACGCCATGGACGAGGCGGTCGCGGGTCACGCGAGCTTCATCGAGGTGGAGTTCGACGCCGACGGCTTCCTCTCCGTCTACGACAACGGCCGCGGCATCCCGGTCGACCCGCATCCCAAGTTCAAGAGCAAGTCCGCCCTCGAAGTCATCATGACGACGCTGCACTCGGGCGGAAAGTTCGACGGCAAGGCCTACAATACCTCCGGCGGCCTGCACGGCGTCGGCGTGTCGGTCGTCAACGCGCTCTCCGAGACGCTGCAGGTCGAGGTGGCGCGCAGCCAGCAGCTCTATCGCATGACCTTCAGCCGCGGCGAGCCGCAGGGCCGGCTGGAGAAGCTCGGCTCCATCATGAACCGGCGCGGCACCAAGGTGCGCTTCAGGCCGGACGAGAAGATTTTCGGCAAGGGCGCCGCCTTCAAGCCGGCGCGCCTCTTCCGCATGGCGCGCTCCAAGGCCTATCTCTTCGGCGGCGTCGAGATCCGCTGGACCTGCGCGCCCTCGCTCATCACCGACGACACGCCGACGAGCGCCGTCTTCCATTTCCCCGGCGGCCTCAAGGACTATCTCGAAGCCTCCATCGACGGCCAGACGCGCGTCACCAAGGATATGTTCTCCGGCCGCATCGACAAGGAGGGCGGCCACGGCTCCGTCGAGTGGGCCGTGTGCTGGGTCGCCGACGAGGACGGCTTCGTCCATTCCTACTGCAACACCATCCCGACGCCCGACGGCGGCACGCACGAGAACGGCCTGCGCTCCGCCCTCTCGCGCGGCCTGCGCGACTTCGGCGAGCGCGTCGGCAACCGCCGCGCCGGCCAGATCACCGCCGACGACGTGCTCGGCACCGCCGCCGCCATGCTCTCCGTCTTCATCCGCGAACCCGAGTTCCAGGGCCAGACCAAGGACAAGCTCGCCACCCAGGAAGCCGTGCGCATCGTCGAGGGCGCGGTGCGCGATGCCTTCGACCACTGGCTCGCCGACAGCCCGCAGCAGGCGACGCGGCTGCTCGAATGGGCCATCGACCAGGCCGAGGAGCGCCTCAAGCGCAAGCGCGAGAAGGAGGTCGGCCGCCAGAGCGCCACCCGCAAGCTGCGGCTGCCCGGCAAGCTCGCCGACTGCACGGCCAATTGCAACATCGGCACCGAGATCTTCATCGTCGAGGGCGACAGCGCCGGCGGCTCGGCCAAGCAGGCCCGCGACCGCAACACGCAGGCCATTCTGCCCCTGCGCGGCAAGATCCTGAACGTCGCCAACGCCTCGTCGCAGAAGCTGTCGCAGAACCAGCTCCTGTCCGACCTGGTGCAGGCGCTCGGCGTCGGCACCGGCGCCAAGTACCGCGACGAGGACCTGCGCTACGAGCGCGTCATCGTCATGACCGACGCCGACGTCGACGGCGCGCACATCGCCTCCCTGCTCATCACGTTCTTCTACCAGGAGATGCCGGAGCTGATCGAGAACGGCCACCTCTATCTGGCGGTGCCGCCGCTCTACAAGCTCGCGCACGGCGCCAAGTCCTTCTATGCCCGCGACGACCGGCACAAGGACGAGCTCCTGAAGCGCGAGTTCGCCGCCAACGCCAAGGTCGAGATCAGCCGCTTCAAGGGCCTGGGCGAGATGAACGCGTCCCAGCTCAAGGAAACGACGATGGACCCCGGCCGGCGCACGCTGCTCAAGGTCGAGATCGCCGACGACAAGGACACGTTGAGCCAGGCCATCAGCGACCTGATGGGCTCCAAGCCCGAGGCGCGCTTCCGCTTCATCCAGGAGCACGCCGCCTTCGCCCGCGACCTCGACATCTGAGGCCGCCCGCCTCGCCGTTCAGCCTCCACCGCGCACTGTGGCCTCCGCCAAGGCGCTTTCCGATCTTCGGGGGCCGCCGCGCAACCTGCAGGCCGCGTACGATCTTTCGGTGGCGCGCAATGCCGCCACCGATCATCGTTACCGCAAGATCAAGCGCCGTCCGCAGGCCGCGTGATCTGCGCTCGGGTCGTGTCTCGAGACACGATCCCCCACGCGCCCAATTCCAACACAGGTGATCTTGCCCTAGCATTTGCGTGATCGATTCGCGCCGGCCAGCCGGCGCGGCGCGGTCGCACATCGGGGGAAGACCAATGAATCAGCGCGCACTCGCCGCCGAATTTATCGGCACGTTCATGCTCATGTCGTCCGTGCTCGGGGCGGCCTTCTATTCCTTCGGCGCACCGTCCGGTGCCGCCGGCATTCTCGGCGTCGCGTTCTCCATCGGCCTCACCGTCATGGTGCTCGCCTTCTCCATCGGCCACATTTCCGGCGGCCACTACAATCCGGCGGTCACGCTCGGCCTCGTCGCCGGCGGCCGCTTCCCCACCGCCAGCGCCATCGGCTACATCATCGCCCAGTGCGCCGGCGCCATCGTCGCCTGCGCCGTGTTCAAGGTCGTCGGCCACGCGCCCGCGACCTTCGCCGCCAACGGCTACGACAGCCTGTCGATGCTCAAGATCGGCCTCGGCTCCGTGCTGCTGCTCGAGTTCGTGCTGACGGCCTTCTTCCTCATCGTCATCATGGGCGCCACCTCGAAGCGCGCCCCGGTCGGCTTCGCGCCCATCGCCATCGGCCTGGCGCTCACCGCCATCCACATCATGGCGATCCCGGTCTCCAACGCCTCCGTCAACCCCGCGCGCAGCCTCGCCGCGGCGCTGTTCGGCGGCACCACCGCGCTGAGCCAGGTGTGGGTGTTCTGGGTCGCGCCGATCCTCGGCGCCGTCGCCGGCGGCACCGTCGCCAAGTGGCTGCAGAACGAGTAGCGCGCTAGCCGGCGAGCCAGCCGGCCAGCAGCCGCGTCACCGTCTCCGGCTTTTCCAGCGTGGAGAGGTGGCCGCAGTAGGGGATGATCTCGAGGCGCGCGCCGGCGATGCCGGCCGCCATTTCCCGGCTGCGCGCCACCGGCGTCAATTCGTCCTGCGCGCCCACGATCACCAGCGTCGGGCAGGCGACGGCCGCCAGCGTCGGCGCGCTGTCGGCGCGGCCGATGATCGCCTCCTGCTGGCGCGCGAAGGCGTCCACGCCCGTATCGTCCGCCATCTTGCGCACGCGCGCCACCAGCGCCGCATCCTTCGCGTGCTCGGGATGCAGGAACAGCGGCACGAGGCTGTCCATGACGGCCTGGATGCCCTTTTCGCGCGCCAGCGCCACCTGCCGGCGGCGGTTCTCCGAGCGGTCGGCCGTGTCGGCGGTCTGCATGGTGTCGAGCAGCGCCAGCTTCCTCACCCGCTCCGGCGCCTGCCGCATGATCTCGAAGGCGATGTAGCCGCCCATCGACAGCCCGGCGAGCGCGAAGCGCTCCGGTGCTGCCGCCAGGATCGCGCGCGCGATCCCGGCCATGCTGTCGTGGCGCGTGTGATCGGCGACCGTGATCGCCGCCTTGCCGCCGAGGCCCGCGATCTGCGCGGCGTAGAGATCGGCCGTGCACAGCAGTCCCGGCACGAGAACGAGCGCCTGTGCGTCCGCCATGTCGATCCTCCCGGTTTGATGATCGGTCGAGACGAGCGGCGAGACTAGCGGTCCGCGCCGGCGGACGAAAGGCGCTATGCCGCGCCCGGCGCCTCGCGCAGCAGGGCGAGGCCCGCCTCCGCGCTCGGGCGGTCCATGGCGAACATGGTCTCGGGCGTCACCACGGCATAGTCCTTGTAGCCGAGCCGCGCGATCGGCCGCATCGCGCCGGTATCGACGATGCCGCCGTGCACGTAGGCGTCATCGACATAGACGCCGACGACGATGCCGATGATGAGCGCGTAGGTCGACGGCGCTTCCGGCGTGCCGCCCGGCAGGTCGAGCGTCTGCCAGTGCCGGCATTCGAGCGCGGCCGGGCTTTCCTTCACCCGCGGCGGCTTGACGAACCGGCTCGCCGCCGGCGTCACGCCCGCGATGCGGAATTCGTCGACGCCGCGCGCCACCGGCGCCGACGTCATGTTCATCGCCTCGCGCAGGTCCCAGGTGGCCAGCGAGCAGACGAACTCGCCGGTGTCGGCGATGTTGCGCAGCGTGTCCTTCGGGCCGCCCGACCCGACGACGACATAGCCCGGCCGGTCGCCCACCGCGTTGAAGAAGCTGTAGGGCGCCAGGTTCACGCCGCCGCCGGCGGCAAGCGAGGATATCCAGCCGATCGGCCGCGGCACGACGAGCGCCTTCAGCGGGTCGTGCCTCAGGCCGTGCGTGTTGGCGATGGCATCGTAGTGCATGGTTTTCCTCGCTCAGCCCGTCCAGCGGGTCACGATGGCCTTCATGTCGGGCCGCCCGCGGTCGGGCTGCTTTTCCTTGGCCGTGCCGATGTAGATGAAGCCGGCGACCCGCTCGGTCTCCTTCAGCCCCAGCGCCGCGGCGACGCGCGGGCTGTAGCTGTACCACTCCGTGATCCACGCCGTGCCGAAGCCCAGCGCGTTGGCCGCCAGACACAGATTGAAGCAGGCCGCGCCCGCCGACAGGATCTGCTCCCACTCGGGCGGCGGCGTGCCCTTGATGCTCGAGATCACCGCCACCACGGTCGGCGCGCGCATGAGCCGGTTGCGCTCGCCCTCGAGCCGCATGGCGGACGGCGGCTCCTTCTCCTCCGCCCGGCAGGCCGCCTCCAGCACCTCGCCGAAGCGTTTGCGCGCCTCGCCCTCGAAGACGACGAAGCGCCACGGCTCCGCCCGCTTGTGGTCGGGCACGCGCGCGGCCGCCGTCAGGATGCGATCGAGCTCGCCGGCGTCCGGCCCCGGCTCGGCGAGCATCAGCGGCTTCGACGAGCGGCGCGCCAGCAGAAAATCCAGCACTTCGGTTGTCATCGACAGGTCCCTTGCCGTTGCGGCTCTCTCGCTATCCCATGTCAGTCGGGGATACAATGGCCGCGACCGGCATCCGCCGGACATCGGCAGAACATGACGGGCAGGACATGGCGGGCAGGACATGATGGGCAGGATATGGGGGTGAGGGCTCGCATTTTCGTGATCGCGCTGGCGGCGCTGCTGGCCCTGCTCGAGCCCCTGCGCGCCCACGCGGCTCCCGAGACGCGCCCCGTCATGATCGTCTTCGACGGCTCGGGCTCGATGTGGGGTCCCTTCGCGCAGGAAAAGCAGACCAAGCTCGCCGCCGCCCGCGAGGCCGTCGGCGCCGCGCTCGCCCGCCTGCCCGCGGCCACGCCCGTCGGTCTGGCCTCGTTCGGCCATCGCCGCCGCGCCGACTGCAGCGACGCGGAGGTCATGCTGCCGCCGCAGCCGGACTCGCGCGAGCGCATCACGGGCCTGCTCGACAAGCTCAACCCGAAGGGGCGCGGCCCCGTCACTCTTGCGCTGCGCCAGGCCGCCGGCGCCCTGTCGGTCCCCGACGCCAGCATCCTTCTGATCCACGACGATGCCGACAACTGCCAGCAGGACGCGTGCGCGGCCGCCCAGGAGCTGCGCGCCGCCATGCCGAAGCTGACGGTCCACGTCATCGGGCTCGGCATTGCCGCGCAGGATGTGCCGCGCACGGCCTGCGTGGCGGAAGCGACCGGCGGCAAGTCCTTCAACGTCGAGACGGTGGCGCAGCTCACGGACGCGGTCGGCGCCGCGCTGCAGCTCGCCTCGCAGTCGCCCGCGGCCGCCGCACCCGCACCGCCTCCGCCGGCCGACACCGGCCCGCCCGCGCTGTGGCTCACCGCGCGCCTCGCCGACAAGGGGCCTGTCGAGACGCAGCCCGTGCGCTGGACCGTATGGCGCGAGGGTGCGCCCGACGCGCCGCTGTTTTCCGCCTTCGCCGTCAACCCCATGCTGCCGCTCGCGGGCGGGCGCTACGTCGCCGAGGCGCGCGACGGCGCGGTGACGGTGCGGCGCACGATCGACGTCGCCGCGCAGGGACCGACGCGCGCCGAGCTGCTGCTCGATGCCGGCATCCTCGAGGTACGGCCGCAGAAGGCCGCCACCGCCGTCGCCGATACGACGGTCACCGTTCTCGCCACCGGCCGCGATGCGGGCAAGGTCGTGACCGTGCTCGCGGGCGATGCGCCGCGCGTCGCGCTGCCGCCGGGCACCTACACCGTGCGCGCCGCCCAGGGCGGGCTCGTGCGCGCCGAGCGCACGGCCGC
Organism: Hyphomicrobiaceae bacterium; assembly: GCA_050245975.1. Lineage (GTDB taxonomy): Bacteria > Pseudomonadota > Alphaproteobacteria > Rhizobiales > Hyphomicrobiaceae > JBFWWW01. The sequence continues at coordinate 6,292 of JBFWWW010000026.1, read as the reverse complement.
GGTTGCCGCCGGCAGCCGCACGGTCGCGGACTTCTCGCTCACCGGCGCGAGCCTGGAGCTTGGCATCGGCGGCGACGGCGCCGCATCCGCCGACGTGGTCTTCTCCATCGAGGAGGACGATCCCGACGCCCCCGGCGGCCGGCGCGAGATCGCGCGCTCCGCCGCCGTCCCGGCGCACTTCACGCTGCCGGCCGGCACCTACTACATCCATGCCCGCCAGGGTTACGCGGAAGCGCGCGAGCGCATCGCCCTGCGCACCGGCGAGCGCGCCCAGCGCGCCCTGGCGCTTCCGGCGGCCCGCCTGACGCTGGCGTCGCGCATCGCCGGCACGCCGGCTGCCGCCGCCCTCCCGGTCTCGAGCCGCATCGAGCGCCTCGACGCGCCGGCCCCCGCCATCGATCTTCCCGCCGGCGAGATGGATGTCATCCTGCCGCCCGGCCGCTACCGCATCACGAGCCGCATCGGCCTGCTCAACGCCGTCGCCGCCACGGAGGTGACGCTCGCGCCCGGCACCGCGCAGGAGGCCGTCCTCGATCATGCCGCCGCCACCCTTGCCTTGCGCCTCGCGCTGCCGGGCGACCTCTTCGCGCAGTCGGACGTGTTCTGGGACATCGTCGACGACGCGGGCCGCACGGTCTGGGTGACGGGCCAGGCCGAGCCGCGTGCCGTCCTGCGCGCCGGCCGCTACAGCATCGGCGCCCGGATGCGCGACCGGCGCTTCGAGGCCGCGGTGGAACTGCGGCCCGGCGAGACGCGCCAGGTGACGCTGACGGCCAATTGACCCTCGACCCGGTTGCGGCGCCTTGCCGCCGCTCGCCGGGCGGCATATCCCTGCCACGAAGGCATGCGAGAGGCTGGCAGGGCGTGAATTGCGCGGGGGTGGGCAGCATGGACCGCAGGTCGTCGCTTTCGGCAGTGCGCGCGGGCACGGCAGGCGCTGCCGCGCTTCTGCTCGGCCTTCTCGTCGCGCCGGCCGGCCTGCTCGCGCAATCGCCGCCCGCCGGCTGGCAGACCGGCGTGCAGCCGCCGCCGCCGCCCGATCTGAGGCCCAGCACCGGCTGGACACCTGTCGTGCCCGCACCGCCGCGCGCCGCGCCGCCGGCAGCACCTCCCTCCAACACGACGGTGATCCCGCGCGCCGCCGAGCCGCCGGGTGCCGGCGCGGCACAGGCCACCACCGGGCAGGTCGCGCTCGTCGCGCTGCTCACCGCCGACGGCCAGGGCATCGACCAGGGCATCGTCTGGCGCGTGTTCCGCGACGGCTCGGACCCGGAGGCCGCGACCAAGCCCGTTGCGACCAGCCACGACGCCGGCCCGACGCTGCGCCTGCCGCCCGGCGACTACATCATCAACGCCGCCTTCGGCCGCGCCTATCTCTCGCGCAAGGTCTCGGTCACCGCCGGCCAGCAGCGCACCGAGCAGTTCGTTCTCAACGCCGGCGGCCTGAAGCTCATTCCCGTGCTCGCCAACAACGAGCCGCTGCCCGAGCGCTCGGTGACCTTCGACATCTACTCCGACGAGCGCGACCAGTTCGGCAACCGTCTCAAGGTGATCGGCGGCGCCAAGCCGGGCGTCATCATCCGCCTCAACGCCGGCATCTACAATGTCGTCAGCACCTATGGCGACGCCAACGCGGTGGCCCGCGCCGACGTCACGGTGGAGGCCGGCAAGCTGACGGAGGCGATGCTCACCCATGGCGGCTGCCGCGTCACCTTCAAGCTCGTGACGCGGCCCGGCGGCGAGGCGATCGCCGACACGCAGTGGCTCGTGGCCACTCAGAAGGGCGATCCGGTCAAGGAGAGCGTCGGCGCGCTGCCGACCCACATCTTCGCGCCCGGCTCCTATTTCGTCACCGCAAAGCACATGGGCCGCACCTACCAGCGCGGCTTCACCGTCAAGGACGGCGACGTGGCGGAAGTGGAAGTCGTCATTCAGTAGGGTGGGCAGTAGGCGGGCAGCAGCCGGGCGGTAGGCGGGCAGCAGCCGGACAGCAGGTCAGCGGAACGGCAGCGCGTACTGCAGGCCGTTCTTGGTCCACAGGTTGTTGAGGCGCCGCTCCATCTTCAGCGGCGATTTGGCGCCGAGGTTGCGGTCGAACACCTCGCCGTAGTTCCCGACCTGGCGCACGATCTGGAACGCCCAGTCGGCATTGAGCCCCATGCGCTTGCCGAGGTCGCCGTCGCGGCCCAGCAGCCGCCGGGCTTCGGCGTTGGCCGCATTGCGCATGGCGTCGGCGTTGGAGCTCGTCACCCCCAGCTCCTCCGCGGCCACCAGCGCGTTGATGGTCCAGCGCACGATGCCGAACCATTCGTCGTCGCCCTGCTTGATGACGGGCCCCAGCGGCAGCTTCGAGATCAGCTCCGGCAGGATCATGTGCTCGGCCGGATGCGCCAGCCCCATGCGCGTCAGCGTCAGCGTCGTCATGTCGCTGGCCAGCACCGTGCAGCCGCGCCCGTCGTAGGCCTTGACCGCATCCTGCCAGTTCTCGAACCGCGCCACCTCGTGCCGCATCTTCTGGCCGCCGAAATAGTCCGCGACCGCCTGCTCGCTCTCGACATCCGACAGCAGGCAGATCTTGGCCCCCGTCAGCTCCAGCGCGCTGGTGATCGATTGCGACTTGCGTGCGAGGAAGGCGTGCCCGTCATAGACCAGCGGCGCCACGAACCTGAGGCCCAGCGACGTGTCGCGGCTGAGGCTGATCTCGACATGGCGGGCGAGCACGTCCACCTCGCCGCTCTGCACGGCGGCAAAGCGCTCGCTCGGCGCCAGCAGCCGGAACTTCACCGCCTTCGCATCGCCGAACACCGCCGCGGCCAGCGCCGAGCAGAAATCCACCTCGATGCCGCTCCAGGTGCCGCGCTTGTCGACGCTGGAGAACCCGCGCGGGCCGTCGCCGACGCCGCAGATGACATGGCCGCGCGCCTTGACGGTTGCGAGGATCCCGGCCTCGGCCGGTGCGGTGGCGACGGCCGCCGTCATGCCGGCCACCAGCGCCAGCACGACCTTCAGAGCGCGTCCGCCTGCCGTCACCCGGTCACCTCGTCCGATGGATTGCATTTACCGGCGGCCGATCCTCTCGACCGCGGCGCACAGGTTTGGACGCCTCGTTCGCCATGGTCAAGGCTTGACCTCCTACCGGTCTTGGGTCACACGGGCAGGGACGCCTCCCAAGGGAGCCTCCCATGAGCAAGTCCGACGACACGTCCAGGCCGCGGCGACGCACGTCCACAGAGATCGTGCATTCGGGCCGCGACCCCTTTGCGCACCACGGTTTCGTCAACCCGCCTGTCTACCGCGGTTCAACGGTCCTGTTCCGTACCGTTGAAAGTTTCGAGAAGCGGGATCAGCGGTACGTATACGGCCGGCGCGGCACGCCGACGTCCGACGCGTTGGAGACCGCGATCGCCACGCTGGAGGGCGGCGCGCGCACGCAGATGACGCCGTCGGGCGCCGCCGCCATCTCCGCCGCGCTCCTGTCCTTCACCAAGGCCGGCGACCATATCCTCGTCGCCGACACCGTCTACCTGCCGACGCGCAAGATGTGCGACGGCCTGCTGAAGCGCTTCGGCGTCGAGACCACCTACTACGATCCCGCCGTCGGCGGCGACATCGCCCGCCTGATGCGGCCCAACACCACCGTGGTCTTCACCGAGAGCCCCGGCTCGCAGACCTTCGAGATGCAGGACATCCCGGCCATCGCCGCCGCCGCGCACGAGAAGGGCGCGTGGGTGATGATGGACAACACCTGGGCGAGTCCGCTCTATTTCAAGCCGTTCGAGCACGGCGTCGACATCTCGATCCAGGCCGCCACCAAGTACATCGTCGGCCACGCCGACGCGATGCTCGGCTCCATCACCACCAACGAGCGCGCCGCCAGGCAGATGAAGCGCGAGGTGGGCGAGCTCGGCCTGTGCGCGGGCACCGAGGAGATGTATCTCGGCCTGCGCGGCCTGCGCACCATCGAGGTCCGGCTCGAGCGCCACTGGCGCAGCGGGCTGGCCATCGCCGAGTGGCTGCAGGCGCGTCCCGAGGTGGCGCGCGTCATGCACCCGGCGCTGCCCGGCAATCCCGGCTACGAGCTTTGGAAGCGCGACTTCCTCGGCGCCAGCGGCCTCTTTTCCATCGAGCTCGAGCCGTGCTCGAAGGCCGCCGTCGCCGCCATGCTCGAAGGCCTGGAGCTGTTCGGCATGGGCGCTTCGTGGGGCGGCTTCGAGAGCCTCGTGCTGCCGTTCAACGCCACGCCGAACCGCACCGCCACGGTCTGGCGCCCGGCCGGCCCGACGGTGCGCATCCATATCGGGCTCGAGGACGTCGCCGACCTCAAGGACGACCTTGCCGCCGGCTTCGAGCGCCTGAAGAAGGCGTGAAGGAATGGTATCCAAATCCGCCCGACCCAGGTGAATCCCTAGCCGGGTGATCTCCTAGGTTCCCGCCGGCGCGCCGACGCCTAGCATGGCAGCGGGGTCGCGGGAGGCGTCGCGCCGGAGGCCGTCACTCCTCGGGCGCGACGGGACAGGCACCGGCTCTCGCGACCCTGCTTTTCGCCGCTCCTACGCGATCGTCATCGCCGTCTCGGCGAGCCGCGCCCAGTAGGACACGCCGACCGGGATCGCCTCGTCGTTGAAGTTGTAGGCGGGATGGTGCAGCGCGGCGGTATCGCCGTTGCCGACGAAGATGAACGCGCCCGGCCGCGCCTCCAGCATGAACGAGAAGTCCTCGCCGCCCATCACCGGCGTCACCGCCTTGTCGACGTTGGCGTCCCCGGCCACGCTCGCCGCCACCTGGGCCGCGAACGCCGTCTGCCGCTCGTGGTTCACCGTCACCGGATAGTCGCGCTGGTAGTTGACCGTCGCCTTGGCGCCGAACAGCTTCGCGGTCGTCTCGACCACCTCGACGATGCGCTTCTCCAGCAGGTCGCGCACCTTCGGCGTCAGCGACCGCGCCGTGCCCGCCAGCTCGACCGTCTGCGGAATGACGTTGGTGGCGTTGCCGGCGTGGAACATGCAGATGGACACCACGGCCGAGTCGAGCGGATCGACGTTGCGCGACACGATCGACTGCAGCGCCGTCAGCACGTGCGCGCCGACGAGAACGGTATCGATGCACTTGTCGGGCTTGGCCGCATGCCCGCCCCGGCCCTCGATGGTGATCCACAGCCGGTCGGCCGCCGCCAGCATCGGGCCGGGCCGGATCGCGAACTGCCCCACCGGGATGCCCGGCGTGTTGTGCATGCCATAGACCTCCTGGATGCCCCAGCGATCCATCATGCCGTCGTTGACCATCGCCTTGCCGCCGGCGCCGCCCTCCTCGGCCGGCTGGAAGATGACGATCGCCGTGCCGTCGAAATTGCGCGTCTCGCACAGGTACTTCGCCGCGCCGAGCAGCATCGCGGTATGCCCGTCGTGGCCGCAGGCGTGCATCTTGCCCTTGACCTTGGAGGCATAGGGCAGCCCCGTCGCCTCCTCGATCGGCAGCGCATCCATGTCCGCGCGCATGCCGATCACCTTGCCCGAGGACTGCTTGCGGCCGCGGATCACGCCGACGACGCCGGTGCGGCCGATGCCGGGCACCACCTCGTCGCAGCCGAACGCCTTCAGCTTGTCGGCGACGACGCCGGCCGTCCGGTGCACGTCGTAGAGAAGCTCCGGGTTCTCATGCAGGTCGCGGCGCCATGCGGTGATTTCATCGGACATTGCGGCTACACGATTGACGATGGGCATGGATGTGTCCTCGCTGCGACGGCAGGTTCTGGTCGCGTTGAATCTCTGGGCAATGATTGGACGTGCGGCGACAGCCCCGTCCGTTTCAAGGCCGCACACTAGAGCGACGATCTTACTGGAAATGAAATGGAATGGAAAAGCTGAGTTGGCGAGCCGCCGCCCCGGCCGGCGGCGTGGGGAACGGGGCCGCCGAGCGGATGGCCGACAGCGCCAGCCGGTCCAGCCCCGGGCGGCCTGAGGAGCGGGACACACTGGCGGAGCGCAGTCCGCCGGAGGGCGACAGCGAGAAGTAGACGACGACCGTGCCCTGGTTGCCGTCGCCGGCGGGCTTGTGGGAGGCCACGCGGGCGCGCACGGTCGCCGCATAGCTCTGGATCTGGCCGGTGCTGGCGGAGACCTTGCCGCCGCCGCCCGTCGAGCCGGCGCTGGCGCGCGCGGTGGCGCCGCCTTTGCGCGCACTTTTGCGCTTTTCCTTGTCCTTTCGTTCATCCTCACGGCGCTTTTCGGCGACCTTCTGGCGCTCCCCCGCCCGCCAGGCCACCACCACCCGCATCTGCGTCACCACCACCGCC
>JBFWWW010000025.1:0-32922 GCA_050245975.1 Hyphomicrobiaceae bacterium | reverse complement strand
CGGGCGCGCCAAGGCCCTCTCGCCCCGGCGCGCGGCGCCTATGGCCCGCGCTGTGATGGAATCGTTGTGGATACGTCTTTAGCAGAGCGCCCCAATGAGGGGAAGGGAGCGCCATGCCGCGGCCGGTATGGAGCCCGCGGGGAGGGTTAAACCGCCACTACAGCAGTTGCCGAAGCACCGCGACCGTCCCCAGTCCCGACAGAATGGCCACGATATCGTTTCCGCCGAGCTTGACGGCGGCAACGGTAGCAATCAGCCCCGCCGTCTCCGGCACCCCGCCGCGCAGAATGTTGGGCGCGATGATGCCCGCCATGACCGCCAGCGGTATGGCGGCGAGGGCCGATTGGACCCGCGGGGTGAGCGGCACGAAGCGCATAAGCCAGTAGCCGCCGAGGCGGCAGAGGGCTGCCGCGACCGTCATGACGGCAATGACAGACAGCATGTCAGCGCTGAGAGACATGGCGCATGGCCCCTACCATCGCGCCGGCAACGCCAGCCGCCGCAACCGCCCAAGCGCCGCCGCCGACGCGGTCGACCAGAACGGCGGCCACAGTCGCGACGGCCACAGGCAGCACGTCCTTGCGGCCGCGCCACATCATCGTGGCCGCGGAAGCACAGAATGCAACCAGGATGAAGTCCAACCCATAAAGACGCGGATCGCCCATGCGCCGTCCCACGACAAAGCCGAGGCCGGTTGCGATCACCCATCCCGAATAGCTGACGGCACTGGAGCCGAGAAAAATAGCGCCGTCCGTGTTTCCCGCCGCCCTCTCGCGCGAAGCAAGGGCAAAGCTGCCATCGACCAGAAAGAATATCGATCCCACCGCCTTGAACGGGTTTACCGACGCCAGCCACGGCCGCATTACCGCACCCATCAGCACATAGCGCGCATTGACGGCCAGCACCGTGAAGAAAATGGGCAGTACGGCAAGCGCGCCGGCTCCCATCTGGAGCACGGCCATCTGCGCCGTGCCCGAGAACACCAGCAGGCTCATCAGCATGGCCTCCGCCGCCGACAACCCGGCATCGCTCGCCAACACGCCAAAGGCGATGCCGTAGACGAAGGAGCTGGCGCCGAACGGGATGGACAGCGCGGCTCCGCGCCGGAATCCTGCCCACGAAAAGGCGACCGGCTGCCGGCTGTCCGTCGCAGACTGGCTCGTCATGACCGGCCCTCGCCGGGCGCGGCGCCCCTGAACCCGGTCGCCACCACATAAAGCTCCGCGCTGCCGGACCGGCTGGCGGGCGGCTTGACGTGGCGGACGCTGGCGAACGCGCGCTTCAGCTTGTCGAGGAGATCGCGCTCCGCCCCGCCCTGGAAGAGCTTGCACACGAACGCTCCGCCCGGCCGCAGCACTTCGAGCGCAAAGTCGGCTGCCGCTTCGGCAAGGGCCATGATGCGCAGATGGTCCGTGCGCGCGTGTCCCGTGGTCGGCGCCGCCATATCCGACAGAACCACGTCCGCGCGTCCCTCGCGCAGCAGCGCTCTCAGCCGATCGGGCGCCGTATCGTCCATGAAATCCAGGTGCACCACCTCGGCGCCGGCCACCGGCTCCATCTCCAGGATGTCGATGGCGACCACCTGCCCCCGCCCGGCGCCCTCGCCCAGCGAGCGGACGCGGTCCGCCGCGACCTGCGACCAACCGCCCGGCGCCGCGCCGAGATCGACCACGACACGGCCGGGCTTGAGAATGCGGGCCTTGTCGTCAATCTCCATCAGCTTGTAGGCGGCGCGGGACCGATAGCCTTCGCGCTGCGCGGCAGCCACATATGGGTCGTTGAGCTGGCGCTCGAGCCAGCGCTGCGACGAGGCCGTCCGTTGCCGCGCCGTCTTCAGGCGCACCTTCATCGCGCGCTCGCCGCTGCCGGTCTGGCGTTTCTTCATTGCAGCCTCACCGCCCGCCCCGACTGCGTCGCCCGGGGCGATAGACGCCGTCCTCGGCCATCAGCGTCGCCAGGATGCCTTCGCGCAACCCGCGGTCGGCGACGCGCAGCCGCTCGCACGGCCACATGCGCAGCAGGGCTTCGAGGATCGCGCAGCCTGCCATGACAAGATCCGCCCGCTCCCTGCCGATACAGGGCTCCGCCACGCGCTGCTCGTGGCTCGCGCCGAGCAACGCCTCGACCACCGTCCGCACCTCGGTGACATTCATCCAGCAGCCGTCGACCCGGCCGCGGTCGTAACGGGGCAGGCGCAGATGCACGCCGGCAACCGTCGTGACCGTCCCGGAGGTACCGAGCATGTGCACGGTGCGCCGCTCGATTTTCTGCCGGAAGCGATGCTGTGTCTCGAACGGCTCGAGCAGGCCGAGCACGTGGCCGACCATCTGCTCGAACCCTGGCCGGTCGACGAACGCCTTGCCGAAGCGCTCGGCCAGCGTCACGACGCCGACCGGCAGCGACGTCCACCCGACGATGCAGTTCTGGGCGTCGAGCCGATCTTCGAGCGATCGCCGCCAGACATTGTGGCGCCGCGTCAGGTCGAGCCAGATGAGCTCGGACGAGCCGCCGCCGATATCGAACACGAGCGCGAGATCCGACGTCGAGTCGATCAGGGACGCGCAGCCGCAGACCGCGAGCCGGGCCTCCATCTCGTGGGTCAGAACCTCGATGCCGAGCCCCAGGTCCCGATTGACGCGCGCCAGGAATTCGGCGCCGTTCTCGGCTGAGCGGCAGGCCTCGGTGGCCACCAGCCGCGACCGAGCGACGTTGTGGCGCTCCATCTTCGTCGCGCAGACCGACAACGCCTCGATCGTGCGCTGCATCGCGTCCTCCGACAGGCGGCGTGTCTGTCCGAGCCCCTCGCCAAGCCGGATGATGCGCGAAAAGGCGTCGATGACCTTGAAGCCGCGCCGCGAAGGGCGCGCCACGAGCAACCGGCAATTGTTGGTGCCAAGGTCCAACGCCGCATAGGCAGCGGCCGCGTTCAGGCCGCGTTCCCCGCCGCGATGGGTCGCAGCTGGCATTGCGGCCGTGATCGCGCCGCGCTTTTCGTCGTCTCGCGACACGATCTGCCCCCGGCACCTGGATTGCGCCGATTCTATCGGCCGTCAGGCGCTTCGCTCGCTGTTCTTGCCGGCCAGTTTAGCAAAACACCGCGTCGGGTAAAGCTCGCGGCGTGACAGGTCCCACCGCGGCCCCTAGCATCGGCAGCAGAATGGACAGATGGACGGCAATGGCCTGTGCTGGTTTGCTCGCCGTCGGCGCCTTGACGGGGCCTGCCGGCGCTGCGGACCTAACGGCTGTGCAAAAAGAGCGGCTCGCCCGGCTGCTGAAGGCCTATCCGGAGACACTGGCGGGCGGGGACGGCGACCAGGTCGTCTTCAGAAGCGGCGCCCGGCTTCCGTTTGACGATGGGCGCGGCCCGAAAGCGCCTGCTGACTGGCTCAACGAGCCCGATATCGAGGACATGCTGGCGCAGCCCTATCGCGCCGGCCCTGCGGCGGCGCCACCCGGCCGCGATGCCGACCCGGGGCGTGCGCGCAATCTTTCGTTCTTCCGCGCCATGTACGGCGATTGCCGCAAGGGACGGGTGGCCCGTCACCTCGTCGACGTGGTCTGGCTCCCGCGCAAGTCGGGCGTTCGCATCAAGGCAACGCGCATCAACGGCGTCGCGCGGCGGCTCGCAGCCGTCAGCCGCGAGCTCGATGCCCTGCCCGATCGATTCACGCGCTTTCTGATCCCGCCTGCCGGCACCTACGTTTGCCGCAATATTGCCGGCACCCAGGGCACCAGCGCGCATGGCTTCGGCATCGCGGTCGATATCGCCAGCGCCCCCGCGCACTACTGGCGCTGGTCAGGAGGCGCCGGGCGCTACCGCAATGCCATCCCGCAGGAGATCGTCGCCATTTTCGAGAAGCACGGCTTCATCTGGGGCGGCAAGTGGTTCCACTACGACACCATGCACTTCGAGTACCGGCCGGAGCTCCTGCCGCCCGCAGCGGACCCGTGACCCCGTCTTGCGGAGGCCGGCGAGGCCTGATAGACAGCCATCGCTACCGCGGGCTGTCGCCCGCGCCGGTCCCGTTGGGGGATCGTCTAATGGTAGGACTGCAGACTCTGACTCTGCCTGTCTAGGTTCGAATCCTAGTCCCCCAGCCAAATCTCGTTTTTCGCCGATTTGGCGCTCACGCCCCCATCGATGCTGGCAGAGGCAGTTGCTGTTTCCGCAAGCATGTCAAACGGTTGGCGGAAAGTGGCGATGACTTCGCCATCTTCCCAGGTGCAGTTCGATAGCAGGAAGTTCAGCAGGCGGCGTTTTTCGCGCGGTTCCTGCTTTGCGAACAGCCTTTGGGCGTTGCGGGCGAGGTCGAGCAGCGCCACGCCTTCGTCCTTGTAGGACCGATCGGCGTCCTGGTGCCGTTCGATCTCCCGCTGGCAGCGATTCTGCTCCTCGCGCCATTGGTTCGACATTCGCTCGTAGAAGGCCGTGTCCACCAGCCCGTCGAGCTTGTCGACATACATGGCGTTGATGCGGTCCTGAAGCCGCTTGTGCTCGGCCTGATGGCGCTTGATTGCCTCCTCGTGCTCGCGGCGTTCGTCGGCGTGGCTTGCGTGCAGCGCCTCGCGCACCCATTCCAGCACCTCGTTGTCGAACCGCAGCCGGCCAAGAAGCTCGGTGAACTGCGCTTCGATCGTTTCCTCGCGCACATGCTTGCGCCGGCACGAGGCCGGATTGCCTTGGCATTTATCGGCGTACCCGGTGCAATGATAATAGACGTAGCGTTGTTTCTTGATCTCGCCGACCACCGCGCAGCCGCATTGCGCGCAGGCGATCAGGCCCGAGAAGGCGAAGTCGTGCTTGCCGCGCTTGGCCTTCTTGGCGAAGCGGCCGTCGAGCACGCCCTGCACGCGCTCCCATAGTTCGACCGGCACCAGAGCCTCGTGCCGGCCATGGATGAGCTTGCCATTCCATTCGAACCAGCCGGTATAGAGCCGGTTGCGCAGGATGGTATGCACGGTGCTCACCGGCACCTTGGCGCCGCTCTTGGGATAGGTGAGGCCAGCCGCGTGTGCCTTGCGAGCCGCTTCCTTCAGCGAAATATCGCCGCGCGCGTACCATTCGAACAGCTTGGCGATCAGCGGCGCGATGGGCGGATCGGTGGCGATGATCTTCTTGCCGTCAGGGCCGGTGATGTTGCGATAGCCGAGTGGGCACTTGGTTGGCCAGATGCCCTGTTCGGCCTTCTCCTGCATGCCCTTGCGCGCTTCCTCTGACAGGTTGTCGATGTAGTTCTTCGCCATCAGCACCTTGATGCCGTGCATGAACTTTTCCGAGGATCGCGACCCGCGCGACAGCACCACGCCTTCCTTGGGGAAGTGCATCTCCACGTCCAGCTCGTCCACCGTCACCCAATCCTTGAGGTTGCGATAGAGCCGGTCGGTCTTCTCGACCAGCATCACGCGAACAGACGGGTGGGCCTTGAGATAGGCGACCATCTCGCCGAAGGCGGCGCGGCCGGTCTGCTTGGCGGTTTCAACGTCGATGTACTCCTGCGCCACCGCGAAGGCGTTCGCCGCCGCATATTCCTTGAGCAGCTTCAACTGCGCCGGGATCGAGAAGCCTTCCTTCTCCTGCTCCTTCGAGGAGACGCGGGCATAAATCACCGCCTGGCGACGGGTGGGATCGGCAACGGCGGAGTTCGGTGCTTTCTTCATGTTGTTTAGTGTAATCTAAACATACCCTGATCGCAAGGTTCTACCTAAAGCCGACGAGCATGCCTGGGATGAAACTCCCCAAACCGACAAACACGCCATGTCAGCAGACCGAGATTTCGCCGTCATATCCAACCTTAGAAATGTCGACTATCCTCTTCCCGGGACCTCTCAACGCTCAATGAAGGTCGGACGCCCTCATGGGTTGCGATTTGATCATGTTGACTGGCGTACAGGCGACGCCGTACTGGAGGAGCATGATGTATTCCTGCATTCTCGTTGCGCACGACGGGTCCACACTTGGCCGAAAAGCGTTTCGTCACGGTCTTCAACTTGCATCACATCTGAAGGCACGGCTTGTCGTAGTGGTAGCGATTGAGCCGGTGCTCGTCCTGTTTGGCGTCAGAGGGACGAACGATGACAAAAACCCGGCGCAAGAGGAGATGCGAGCGCAAAGCGAGGCCGCGCAGCTAATGCTCGACGATTGCGCGCTAATGGCTTCGGCGGAGGGGGTGACCTGCCAAACAGAACTCGTCGCAGGAGCTTACCCTGCTGATGCTATTCTTCAAACAAGGGCCAAAGTAGAGGCGGATCTCATTGTCATGGCCTCTCATGGCCATCGAGGCTTCCGGCAGTGGATTCTGGGCAGTCAGACCAGTGAGGTACTGGCCCGTTCTGAAACCCCGGTGCTGGTCGTCCGCTAGCGATGCCCACCCTGCGTAGCTGAGGGTTTGCTTGGCGCGCGATATCTCAGCGCCCTCAGGGCATTCAGGATTACGGCCACGTCGATCGCTTCCTGAAAAAGAGCGCCCTGCACGGGCGGCAAATAGCCGAACGCCGCGACGATCATGCCTGCGATGGAAAGCCCCAAGCCGATGAAAACGCTTTGAAGGGCGATGGTGCGCGTTCGCCGCGCGATATTGAGCGCCGTGGCAAGGGGATAGATTTCATCCACCAGAAGCACGACGCTTGCGGCTTCGGTGGACGCAGCCGCGCCGCGCGCGCCCAAGGCAACGCCGACCTCCGCGGTGGCAAGCGCCGGCGCATCGTTGACGCCGTCGCCCACCATCATGACGGGCCGCGTTGCCGCCTCGCGACGGACCGCGATCACTTTGCCTTCCGGTGTCAGATCACCAAGGATTTCGTCAAAGCCAAGGGACTGGCCGACTGTTTGGGCGATGTGGTCCATATCCCCCGACGCCAGCACGATCCGCTCAATTCCCGCCGCCCGGAGCGCATCGAGCGTGGCGCGCGCATCCTCGCGCAACTGATCCTGAAGCAGGATGACGCCCGCGACCGCGCCATCGACGGCCACCGCAACGGACTGCACGCCGTCACGATCGTCCAGCTTGTGGAGCAGCGCATGGCCGCTAGTGCTCCGATTGCGCACATAGGTGTCGCCACCAATCGCGACACGCCGGCCGCCCACCGTTCCCTCGATGCCCTTGCCGGGAAGTTCGGCGATGTTCGACGGCGGCAGGAGCGTGAGGCCGGCGTCGGTCGCCGCCTGAACGAGCGAAGTCGCCATGACGTGCGCCGACGCCTGATCGAGGCTCGCGGCGAGTCCCAGCACGTCATGCTCGGTGAACCCTTCGCCCGCTCTGATGGCGGTGATCGTGGGACGCCCCTGTGTCACCGTTCCAGTCTTGTCCAGGATCGCCGTTCGCACATGCGCCAGCGCTTCAAGAGCCGCGCCATCCTTCACCAGCGCTCCCGATTTCGCCGTTCGTGAAATCCCCGAGATGATGGCGACAGGGACGGCAAGGATCAGCGGGCATGGCGTCGCGACGACGAGCACGGCCAAGGCGCGGATCGGATCGCCGCTGAGGAACCAGGCGGCACCGGCGAGCGATACCGTGAGCGCCAGGAACCACATCGCGTAGCGATCTGCCAGCCGCGCCATCGGCGACTTGGTTGCCTGCGCCGCCTCGACGAGGCGAACGATCCCAGCATACGTGCTTTCGGCGGCGGGCCGGCTTGCAATCAGGTCGAAGGCGGCGCCAACCAGCGTGGAGCCGCTCATCACTTCGCCGCCGCGCGAAAGGCTCTTTGGAATCGACTCGCCGGTGAGTGCCGAAAGATCGAGCACCGCGACGCCACCGGCGACGTGTCCGTCCACCGGAACGACATCGCCCTGGCGAACCAGCAGCCGGTCGCCCTGGCGGATGGTCGCGATCGGCACTTCTTCAAGCGTATGGTCGCGATAGCGCATGGCGGTGAAGGCGACGCGGCCAAGCAGAGCCGTCATTTCGCGGCGCGCCCGTCCTTCCGCGAAGGATTCGAGCAACTGGCCGCCCGCATACATCAGCGCCACGACGTTGCCGGCGAGGCTTTCGCCGAAGACGAGGGCCGCCGACATCGACAGCGCTGCGACGACATCGAGCCCGACATCGCCGCGGCGCAACGATGCGATGATCTGGCCGAACAGGGCGAGCAGAACCGGCAGCGTCCCCAGCGTCCAGGCGAGATGGGATGATCCGGCTTCGCCGCGCCACCAGAACCAGCCGCCGAGCGCCAGGCCGAGCAGCGCGATACCCACGAGCACGCGCGGCGCAAAGCGCCGATAGGCCGCTCCGACGGTCAATCGTGGCTGAACGCGCTCTGCATCTGTTGCTCGGGTCTCCGCCACCTCAGTTCAACATCCATATCGAGCCGTTCAGCAGCGAGGCGAACGCCACCCAGGCCGCATAGGGCGCGAACAGCCAGGCCGCCACGCGGTCCAGCCGCCACGCCGTGACGATGAATGCGAGGATCGCCGCGAGCAGCAGCAGGATCACGGCAAGCGCGGCGCCGATCATGTGCGCCGCGAAGAAGGTGGGCGACCACGCGAAATTCAGCACGAGCTGCACCCACCAGAGCCGCATCGCCCAGCCGCGGCGATCGCGCTCGAAGGTGCGCCAGCCGGCAATCGCGACGAGGATGTAGAGAACGGTCCAGACCGGCGCGAACAGCCAGCCCGGCGGATTGAACGACGGCTTGGCGAGGCCCGCATACCAGTCCCCCGGCGCGGTCAGATAGCCGATTGCGAGCCCGCCGCCGACGACGAGAACGAGAAACCCCACCAGCGAAAGCCCGCGATTCATGGCCGTCTCCCAAGCGCGCTGCGCATCCTCACACCACCGTTCCGAACAGTCTGCCGATGCCCGCCGTGATCGCCATCGCCAGCGCGCCCCAGAACGTCACCCGCACCAGCGCCTTGGTCACGCCGGCGCCGCCCGCCGCCGCGCCGACCGCGCCGAGCAGTGCAAGAAAGACGAGCAACGCAATCGTGACGGCAACGGCAATCATCCGCTCGGGCACAATGACGACGGTCAGCATCGGCAGCGCCGCGCCGGCCGCGAAGGTCGCGGCCGAGGTCAGCGCGGCCTGCACCGGGCGCGCCGCCGTCATCTCGGACAGGTGCAGCTCGTCGCGCGCATGGGCGCCGAGCGCGTCCTTCGCGCTCAGTTGCACGGCCACCTGCCGGGCCAGCTCCAGGGTCAGCCCGCGTTCGACATAGATGCCGGTCAGTTCGTCGAGTTCGGCCTCCGGGTCGTCGCGCAGTTCGCCGGTCTCGCGGGCGATGTCGGCCTTTTCGGTGTCCGACTGCGAGCTGACCGAGACATATTCGCCCGCCGCCATCGACATGGCGCCGGCGACAAGTCCGGCCATGCCGGCGATCAGGACGCTGCCGCGCGTGGCCTCGGCGGCGGCGACGCCGACGATCAGGCTGGCGGTGGAAAGGATGCCGTCATTGGCGCCGAGCACGGCGGCTCGCAGCCAGCCGATCCGCTCGACCGCATGGCGTTCGCTATGCAGGCGCAGCCGGGTCATGGCGCCGTCGCCCCGGTTCGAAAAAGCGTCATTCCGCCGCCTCCAATTCGCGATCCTCGGCCGGCGCCAGCGCCTCGGCGAGCAGCGCGTCGAGCAGGCGGCGGCGGGTGGCGGCGGTGGCGGTGAGGCTCGCCTCCAGCCGGTCGCAAAGCGCCATCAGCGCATCGACCTTGGCGACGATGCGGTGTTGCTCGGCGAGCGGTGGGAGCGGAATCGTCAACGCGCCAAACTCGGTGAGGTTGACATTCTTCAAGCCAACCGCGGATCGGATAGGTTTTTCGATCTGGCCTCGAACGTCAGTCGAGTTAAGCGCCTGCCAGATGTATTCCGGCTTGATGTTTGCCACACTCAGCCGAAGGCGCACGAGGTAGCCGGCAAAAGCCATTCCGTCTGCTTCAGGGGTTACAACAGCAGAGCGCCCAACAATGTCGAGGCTACCATTCGACCGGATCATCAAGAGGTCGCCAGCGTTCAACGCCAAATCGCGTATCTCACCATCGGTGAGCGGTCCGAACTTGATGTCATCGAGTGAGACGACTCCATCGGATACATTCGGGATACGCAACACCGGAACGCCGGGTGCCGCATACTCGCACTTGGTCGAAGTGCCGTAGCGCATCGACAGTGCAATCTCGTCGATGTTTGTCCAAAGCCAACCGACCGGCAAAGGCGTGTCTGTCCGCAGGCTGGAAACATCGGGTTCGCCCTTTCGGCGGGCCTTCTTCATTGCTTCAGGCCCTGTCCGTTCCTTCGCGATCCGCTTCAACAATTCCGACGCTGGTTCGTCGTTCGGGTCTTGCGGCACGAGCTTGCCGCGCACGGCGAGGTTGAGGATGGTCTGGCGCAGGGCCTTGATCTGGTCGGGGCGCGTGGTGAGCGCGGGCAGAACGTCGAGCGCGAAGCGGGCGTCACTCTGGAATGTTTCGGGATCGGGCGCGTTGAGGCGGGCGAGGCTCGCCGCCGCCAGCCGGTCACGCGCCGCCTCGCGGCCCGTCCGCGTCGCCTCCAGGCGTTCGCACAGGCCCATCAACTCATCGACCTTGGCGACGATGCGGCGCTGCTCGGCGAGCGGTGGGAGAGGAACAACCTGATTGATCGCCATCTGCGCCGTGAGTTCGACCTGATTTGTCGAGCCCGCGGCGCGATCTTCAATCAGCGCATAAACATGATCGGATTGGAGCCAAATGCGAATGTATTCGGGATCGACGTTTAAGCACCGAACGACGGTGACGTGGCTATCGCAAACGAGTTTTTCGGGCGTATGGGAAAGTCGGACAACGCGACCGATGGTCCCGGTTCCCGTCGAGTTCCAAAGCAGATCGCCATCGCGAAGAAAGCGGATGTCCTCGTAGTCGGTCAACGACTCAACTGTGATTTGTTTCGCTACCGATAGATCGAGCCCGCGCCACTGAACGCACTTCTGCGACACGACGGGGGAACCGTCTGAGGCTGCATACTTTGGTGACTTTCCGCGCTGAATGTATGACGTGACGGCCCCTAAGCGGGTCCACCGCCAGGTCGCCGGAACATCGAAGTCCGCATCTTCATCAACAGGTGGAAGCGGCTTGTCTTTCCTGATCTCTCCCGCCTTCACCAGCCGGGCCTTCTCCTTCGCGATCCGCTTCAGCAAGTCAGATGCCGGTTCGTCCTTCGCGTCCTGCGCCACGAGCTTGCCGCGCACCGCCAGATCGAGAATGAAGCGGCGCAGACGGGCGATGGCGTCGGGCGCGTCGGCGATCTTGTCGTAATGCGCCAAAAGGCGTTCCGCATTCATCGGGCCAACGCCTCGCCGAGGATCGCCTTCAACTGGTCGCGATAGCCCGCCGTCTCGGCCTCGGCGCGGGCAAGGTCGGCCAGCAGCGTTTCCGGGTCGCCGTGATCTTCGGCCAGCGCGTGCGGGTTCTTGATGTCGAGATTATAGCCGCGCGCCTTCACCTCCTCGGCCATCACGCGCCACGCCTGCGGCGTCTCCGCGCGCCCTTGCCGGTCCTTGCCGCCCCACCAGTCAATGCAGCCCTGGAAATGCTCCAGCCGGATCGGCTTGGTCATCGAATAGGCTTTCTGGCCTTCGGGCACGCGGTGCTCGTAGAACCAGATGTCTTTCGTCGGCGCGCCCTTCTCGAAGAACAGGAGATTGGTGCCGATCGAGGCATAGGGCTTGAACACGGAATTCGGCAGGCGGACGATAGTGTGGAGGTTGCACTCCTCCATCAGATGTTCCTTGAGCCGCGTCTTGACGCCCTCGCCGAACAGCGTGCCGTCGGGCAGCACCACGGCGGCGCGGCCATCGGTTTTGAGCAGGCGCACGATCAGCGCCAGGAACAGGTCGGCCGTCTCCTTGGTGCGGAAGGTCGGGAAATTGTTCTCGATGCCATCTTCTTCCTTCCCGCCGAACGGCGGATTGGTGACGACGATGTCCACCCGTTGTTCTTTGGTCCAACTTATCAGCGCGTGCCGCAATGTGTTGTCGTGTTTGACGAAGCTCGGGTCCTCGATGCCGTGCAGCAGCATGTTGGTGACGCAGAGCATGTGCGGAAGCTGCTTCTTCTCCACCGCGCGCAAGGACGCCTGCATGGTCTCGCGTTGCTTCGGCGTGCGGACATAGCCCTTGGCTTCCATGTGGCGGATGGCGCAGGTCAGAAACCCGCCCGTGCCGCAGGCCGGATCGAACAGGATTTCGCCCGGATGCGGGTCGATGCGATCGACCATGAAGGCGGTCACGGCGCGCGGCGTGTAGTATTCGCCGGCATTCCCGGCCGATTGCAGGTCGTTGAGCAACTGCTCGTAGAACTCGCCGAAGTCGCGGCGCTCCTTGAGGTCGTTGAAATCGACCTGATTGATCTTGTTGACCACCTGCCGCAGCAGTTGGCCGGATTTCATGTAGTTGTAGGCGTCCTCGAACACGTCGCGCACCACGCGGCGGCGGTCGCCCGGCTTGGCGGAAACGGCCAGGCCCTTCAGCGCCGGGAACAGATCGTCATTGATGAAATCGAGCAGCGCTTGGCCCGTGATGCCCTCCGGGTCCGCCGCCCAGTTGCGCCACTGGAATTTCCTCGGGATCGGTGAGCGATAGCCGTCCCTGGTCAGTTCCAGTTCCTGATCCTGGTCGTCGATGATCTTGAGGAAGAACATCCAGCACAATTGGCTGACGCGCTGGGCATCGCCATCGACGCCCACATCCTGGCGCATGATGTCCTGAATGGATTTGACGGTGGTACGGACGATCATCGGTCAGGCGGTCTCCTGATAAAGCGCGGATTGCATTTCGTGAACAGCGGCGACGAATTGCTCCTTGCCGCCGAATGCTTTGATGAGCTGCACCGGCGTGCCGAGCGAGCTTAATGGCGGAATTTTGAGCACATTGGCATCATCGAGATTGAGCACGCCTTCGTCCGCATATTTGGTGAGCAGGGCATCGAGCACTGCGCGAGCCTGCCCGCCGTATTTGGCGAACACATCACGCTTCTTGACGTTCTCGGCACGCTCACGGCGCGTCAACGGCTTCTTGTCGAAAGCCACATGGCAAATGAGGTCGAACGGGTCGAGGTTCTTACCCAGCTCTTCGGCGACCGGATCGAGCGGCAGGCCCTCGGCTTCGAGTTCCTCGACGATCGCCTGCTTGCGGTCTGCCGCCTTCCAGCGCTTGAGGAAATCGTCGAGGCTGGCGAAGCGCTTCTTCAGCGCCGTCTTGGTGAAGTCGCGCAGGGTTTCGGTGACGAGCTTGCCGTTCTCGTCGAGGTACTCGACGCGCTCGGCGAGGATGCGGGCGCCGACGCCATCGACATAAATCTTTCGGATCGGGCCACCGGGCGGCAGCGGCAAGCCCGGCTGATCGACCACCGTTTCGTTGTCGTCGGGTGTTGGCGGGATGGTATCGTCGCCCTGCGGCGCGTCATCGGGCGGCGTGATCGGATCGCCGTCGCCCGGCTCGTAAATCTGTACCGGATCGCCGTCGAAATCAGGGTCGGCGAAATGGCTGGTCGCGCCGCGAAAGTCGATCAGCGTGAAGAAGAACTTCTTGGTGTCCTCGTGGACGCGGGTGCCGCGCCCGACGATCTGCTTGAACTCGGTCATCGAGCCCACCGCGCGATCGAGCACGATCTGCCGGCAGGTTTGCGCATCGACGCCGGTCGAGAGCAGCCGCGAGGTCGTCACCAGCACGGGATATTTCGACTCCGGGTCGATGAAGTTGCCGAGCTGGTCCTGGCCTTCCTTGTCGCTGCCGGTGATGCGCATGACATAGCGGGCGTTCTCGGCGACCAACTCGGCGTTCTCGTTGACAAGCGCCTGCCGCATCCGTGCCGCGTGTTCTTCATCGACGCAGAACACGATGGTCTTCTGGAAGCGGTCGCCGCTTTCCTCCAGGAACTCGGTGATCTTCTTGGCGGTCAGCACCGTGCGGTCGTCGAGCACGATGTGCCGGTCGAAATCCTTGGCGTTGTAGATGCGGTCCTCGACCTCGTTGCCGTCCCGGTCGAGCTGGCCGAGTTCCGGGCGGTAGCCTTCCACGTCGCGGTCGATGTGAACCTTGTTGACCTTGTAGGGCGCGAGGAAGCCGTCGCTGATCCCTTGGCGCAGCGAATAGGTGAAAACCGGTTCGCCGAAATAGTCGGTATTGGAGACGTATTCGGTTTCCTTCGGCGTGGCGGTGAGGCCGATCTGCGTTGCGCCGGAAAAGTGGGTGAGGATTTCCCGCCAGGCAGAATCCTCGGCCGCGCTGCCGCGATGGCACTCGTCGATCACGATCAGGTCGAAGAATCCGGGCGAGAACTCGCGATAGAGCTTCTGCCGCTCCTCCGGCCCGGTGATCGCCTGATAGAGCCCCAGATAGACCTCGAAGGCGGTGTCGATGCGCCGCTTCCGGTCAAGCGCCAGCGTCAGATCGACCGTGGTGCCGTCCTGCCGCTCGATGGTCTTGGCGTTGGTCGAAAGCTTCGCCATCGCCGCGCCGAACGGGCGGAAGTCGTTGACCATCGTCTGGTCGATCAGCACGTTGCGGTCGGCGAGGAACAGGATGCGCTTCTTGCGGCCCGCCTTCCACAGGCGCCAGATGATCTGAAACGCCGTGTAGGTCTTGCCGGTGCCGGTCGCCATGACCAGCAGCACGCGGTCGCGACCCTTGGCGATGGCCTCGATCGCGGCGTTGACGGCGTTCACCTGATAGTAGCGCGGGGCCTTGCCGCTGCCGTCGTCGAAATAGTCCTGGAGCACGATCTGTTCGGCTTGCGTGTCGAGGCCCTTCCAGGCCCGATAGCGCGCCCACAGATCGGCCGGCGATGGGAAGGCGTCGAGGCCGAGGTTCGTTTCGATCGGAACGCTGCGGCCGGTGCGGTCGTGGAACACGAAGCCGTCGCCGTTCGAGGAGAACACGAAGGGAATATCCAGTGTCGCGGCATAGTCGAGGCCCTGCTGGATGCCGTGACCGACGCTATGATTGTTATCCTTGGCCTCGATCAGCGCGATCGGGATATTCGGCTTGTAGGAGAGAACGAAGTCGGCCTTCTTCGCCTTGCCGCGCGTCACCAGCTTCCCGCGCACGATGATCCGGCCCTTGGTGAAATAGACCTCCTCCCGAACCTGCACCATCTCGTCCCAGCCGGCCCGCTTGACGGCCGGCAGGATGAACTTCGTGCAGATGTCGCGTTCGGTGAGGCTCCGTTTATCCATCGTCGTGGGCGAATCCTTCAATCGTTCAAGTCAAAATTGAGTATTGGCACGGATGCGTACCGTTTGCATCCGGGTGCGAACCCGCGAACCCAGGGGTGCGCACCCGGTTCGCACCCCTGCCGCTGGCGGCGGATCGCGCCTTTGCCGCCCGCATACGGGATGCACCGGCAAGAACCTAACCGGCCCGCCCCCTCGGGAAAAGACGCCACGGCCTATTCCTCGCCATCCACCTCTTCGACAAGGCCCTTCATGCCGCGCAACAGCGCCATCAGGCGCCGCCGTTCGGCGATGGCTTCGGCGGTGTAACGGCCATGCTTGAGGGCGTGGCTATTGCCCTTGGCCGCGCCCGGCGCCTTGCCGCCGTGCATCCGGCAGCGCCCGTTCGCCATCGCGGGCGACTGGCACGGCGTCCCGGCCCGCGTCCGGGCGTGGCAACGCGGGCTCAGGTGCATGGGCAATCTGGCCGGCAATCTGCTTTGCATGGGGTTGTTCCTCGATTTTGCTGGTGTCCCCACCCCCCGGTTGACCCGGTGCGGCGACCATGCCGACCACCGCCTGCCCGCCCGCATGGACGTGTTCGACCGTGACCTTCTGCTGGCCTTTGCCGCGGTGGCGGTTGAGGGCTTCGAGCAGCGTGGCGTAGGTGCGCGAGAGTTTGTTTGCTTGGGCGAGGTTTTCACGCCGGCCCTCGAAGGTCTGCTTGCCGATCATGGCGCGCCGGTAGCATTCCATCGCGGCGTTGTGGGCAGCGATCAGTTGCGCCGCTATCATGCCCTCCAGTTCGTCCTTCGGTGCAATGCCGATCAGCGCGGCGACCGTGGCGCTTAGCTGCTTGTCGCGCTCCTCCCAGCTTGAGTTCTTCACCCAGAGCGCCTGCACCGCCTGATTGGCGAGAATATTGTTCCAGTGATCCGATTGCGATCCGCCGATGTTCTTCAGCCTCCCCTTGCGATCGTCTGGATCGTCGGCGACCACGGTCTTCGGCGCGTTGGCGGCGGGCTTCTTGGCGCTCATGGCGATGTCCTCATCGAGATTCCAAGGGTTGAGAGGGCGGCGACGGCTTCGGCCTTCCGGCTGGCGTGCCATGCGTCCCAGCAGCGCGAATGCAGCCAGGCGTGACCGCTGCTTTCGGTGCCGAACGGCAGCAGCTTGTGGTGAGCGTGTTCGCTTCCCCCGCAACCGAGGCAGCGGCCGGGCAACGAGCACGCCGGATTGCGGTTGAGCCATTCGATGACGCAGCAGGCGAAGGCGCGGGCCTCGGCTTGATCCCGTGGCAAACCGCCGTCGAACTCGGCGACTGCCACCCGTTGGTCGAACAAGGTCCGCCAGTCCCCGCCGGACCAGCCGTCGCTGCCGGTGCGCAGCAGAGCGAGCACCCCCGCCTTATGACGCGAGAGCAGGTCCAGCACGGCGGCATCCGGCGCAGTGTCGGCGTCGAGCGTGAGGGCATCGCCATCGACGCCGATCCGAACGCCGGCATCGCGCGCGGCCTTGAGGGCTTGGACGGCGCTCATAGCCGCGCCCTCCAGCCCGTGTTTTCCGGCGCGGATTGAGGCGGGCGACTTGCGTCCGCACCGTCCGCATCGGCCTCGGCGTTGGATTTCAAAAGGTTGGCGCGGACGGTTGCGCCGCGCTCGCCGGCTGAACCGCCCGCGACGGCGCCGACCGTCCGCGAGCCCGGTGAGGCGAAGCCATTGCCGGAACTGGCCCTCGACCGATCGGCGGGCGGTGCGGACGATGCGGACGGTCGCACCCCTTCGGTTGCCGGCGAGGCGGATTTGCTGGCCGTGGTGATGCGGATGGTTCGCGTCCGCGCACGCCCTTCGCGCTCGAAGCCAATCTCGATGCCGATCTTGCGCAGGAAGGTCGCCGCCCGGCGTAGCCGGCCCGCCAGCGCCCGAGGGCTATCGGGCCAGGTCTTCGCCTTGGCGATGCGATCGCCCGCCATCTCGGCAAGGGCGCCCAGAAGCTCCGAGGCCGTTCCCGTCCATTCCGTCCGCGCCGCCATCAGTGCCCGCACCGCGGCGGCGATCGGATCGGCGTCGATCACGCCCCCCACGGCCTCATCGCGATTGCCGCAATAGGCCGACCAGAATGTGCCGGTCGGCCACAGTGCCGTCTCGCAGGCCGTGGCCCACAATGCGAAGTCCGCCATGCGCGGCAGCTTGTCGAGCCGGGTGTGCGACAGCATCCCCAAGCCCTTTGAGGCGGCATCGAGCAGCACGCCAAGGATGCGCGCGCGTTCGGCCTCGAACGCCGCCCACAGCTCTTGTTCGGGCCGGCGGCGCTCCTCGGGGATCGGTTCGAGCGTCAGGAACACGGCGCGATCGGCGAGGTCGGGCCGGGTCACGATGTCCTCGATGCCGTTGAGGATCACCGGACGGGCGGCGTCGAATAGCACTTCATCCTGATCGGAATAGAGCTGGCGCACCGCGAAGCCGCCGCCCGTGGCGAGGCGGCAAAGCGTGTCCGATATCCACGCCGGCAGACCCGACACATTGTCGAAGGCGAGCACATGGCCGTTGCTGGCGGCGATGAACAGGTCGCGATCCTCGCGCGGCAGCGCGCGCAAAGGCGCGGTGTTTGGATCGAGCAGCGCCCGCAGGATTGCTGAGAAGGTGGACTTTGCCGAGCCCTGTTCGCCGGAAAGCACCATGACCGGATATGGACCGCGGTTGCGCAGGCAGGCCAGCGTCCAGGCGACCACCAGGACGAAATCGGCGTCGGAACGGACGTTAAGGAACGATCGCAGCCCCTCCACCGAACCGCCGGCGACCGGCGCCGGGAGAGCCTGCATCCCCGCGGCGCGGCGGAAGCGCACCGGCGGATTGTCGATCACGCGCCAGCCGGCGGCATCAATCTCCACCGCCCGCCACGTCTCGTCGCCGAGGTCGAGATAAAGGCAACCATCGAACCCGCCGACACGAACATGAACCATGCGCTCCGGCGCATCGAAATGGGCCTTGGCCTCGATCACGTTCAGCGCCGATTGCAGCGCTTCAGAACTTGGCGCGCCGCCCGTCGCCTCGAAGAAGCGACGCGCGAGCCAGCGGCGGAAGCCCTTGGCGCGGATCGGCCAGGTTTCGCGGTGGGTGTTGATGTCGAGGTCGGCGAAGCCGGTTCCGTCCGGCGCATGGAACAGCTCGGCGGTGTGCGCGAGGTCGATCAGGATATCGGCTTGCGTCGGGCCGCGCCCGCCGGTTTCGCCGCTTTCTTCGGCGATGGCCGCGTCGAGCGCCATCACCCGGCATCCGGCCTTTTTCAATTGCGCCCGCAGCGCCTCGAAGGCGGCGCGATCATCCCGCTTGAGCGTTGCGAGGCGTTCGAGCGCGTCCGGCGAGAAGGCGGCGCCGGCGTCGGCGGCGGTCCGTTCGACGAGGCCCTCCAGCGGGTCGCCCACTTCCTCGGCCGAGTCGATAGCGGTGCAGATCGGATTGTCGTTGCTGCCATTGTCCGAGGTGCTCATCGCGCGGCCTCCTCGATGCGAGGCGCGCGGCGCATCAGCAAATCGTTGAAGTCCGTGCCCTGAGGTGGGCGGGCAATGCGCACGCGCCGGCCTTCTCGCTTCCAGCGCCAGCCGCAATCCCGCGCCGCCGCTTCGCCGGGATCATCGCCATCGGCGAGCACGATGATATTGCTCACATCACGCGGCAGATTGAGCGTCCGAAGGCCCGAGGTCGAAAGCGCCGACCATGCCGGACGGCCGCTAGCCTGCATGGCGGCGAGGCAGGTCTCGATGCCTTCGCCGACCATCAGCACGTCTTGCGGATTGGCCAGCCGCACCGCACCGTCGCGGCACGGCCCGAGCATCATCTTCGGCGGCTGGACCGGCGCTTTCGCGCTTCCGTCGGCTGCCAAGAACGTGCGGTGAATGCCGATTGGGCTGCCGTCAGCGCCGTGTGTCACCAGCGCCACCATCGCCGGCCAGATGCCGCCAGAAGGATGCTTCAGCCCGTTATGGAAGCGGATCGACGGCGGGATCGGAATGGTGAGGCCGCGCGATCGGAGATAGGTCTCGACCGGCGTCCCTTCGGCCGGATGCGAAGCCCGCCAGAGGGCGAGCGCCGCTTCCATCCGCCTTATGGAGTCGGTGTCGGTCTCTGGCGGCGGCATGCGATCGGGCTTGCGGGAAAAGCGGATCGGCCGTCGCTCGTCCGCGTCCCAGACGCCACGCGCCCGAAGTGCCGCGATCACGTCCTGCTGATCGCATCCGGCATGGCAGCGCACGAGCACCTTGCCGTCGCGGGCGTTGGCGATCGAGAGGCTCGGCGCGCGGTCGTCATGCGCCGGACAGCGCGCCATCCAGGCGGCGCCGGCTTTGCGCCCGCCGAGGGCCTTGGCGATGGTTTCAGCGGTCATGGCGCACCTCGCTGCCATCGGGCGCGGCGTGCGCATCATTGTCATTGGCGGCGGAAAGACATTCGGCATGCGACCATTCGGCGAGAATGGCGAAGAAGCCGGTGGCGTTTTCGACGAGCTGTCGGGCGTCTTCGCGGCTCAGATCACGCCGCAAGCGCGGCGTCCAAAGCCGCTGCGTCCGTTCAATGAGATTGTCGTTCGCGGGTGACGGTTTCATCCGAAGACCTCACGGGCGGCTCCGCCGCTCCGTGCTCCTAGCCTCCGGTCTCGGATTCCCACCGATGACGCTGGACCTTAAGTGATCTGCATCTGGGCGTCCCCGTCGCAGGGATCGCCGGCCGTCGTTGCCTCAGCGAGGCACCTCGTCCTCGGGGATCGTGAATTTGTGGCTCTTGCCCGCCTCAATCACGAGGTCGCGGCGTTGCCCCTTGCCAATGACGCTGGAGATGGCGCAACGGAAATGCCCGTGCCGAAGACCATCGAGGACGATCTGAGCGATCCGATCGAGCGCTTCACGTAGCTGCGGGCCGGTGGTTGCGCCGGGATCGGGTTGCGGAAATCTTTCAACCATTGTGCAGCAGCCCTTTCATGTCCTTGATGGTGGCGGCGAAGGTCTGCGGGCGAACTGTGGCGGCGTCGCCGTAGAACGCCATCACGTCATCGCGACGGCTTGGCCGATCCTTGAAGACGAAGACCTTGCGGCGCCCCTCGGCGCGAAGGTCGAGCAGGTCGTAGCCCGCGCAGCGCAGGTAACAGGCGAGATAGAAGTCGCGCGTCTCGAACGCGGCTCGCCGCCCTTCGTCGCTTGTTCAGTTGACACTCGACGATCTCCTCAAAAAAAGGGTTCAGAAGCCTTCGGTGAGAAGCCGCTGGCGCGGCACGACACGGTGCAGCAGCCCGAGCTTTTCGAGCCGGATGCGCATCGCGATCGGCGAAACGAGAAAGCGCTCGGCAAACGGCCGGGCGAAGCTATCAAGCACCCGATCTTCGTCGTCGTCGAAATCGCGGTCGATCTCGACGAAGGGGTGTTCGATCGGCGTTTCCGGTTGCAGGACTCGCTGCTCGCGGTCGGGAAACGCTTCGTCCCAAGCGGCAAAAACCATCTTGCGCGGCATCAGCAGGCACGAGGCATAAAAATCCGCCTGCCATTCCACCCGCTCCTTGGCTTGGCTTGAGCGGCAGATGACGGTAGGCCGGGCACGATCGACCAAGAGCGAACCTTGATCTCGGGTTGGACGGACCAGCGGTCGATGCAAGCGCCAATGCCCGCCGCCTTCATGGGCGAGCGTGAACCTGTAGCGGCCCTCACGCTCGGGCCGCTCCTCGGGATCGAGGCTCTCGTCGATGACGATCCTGCCGGCTTCGAGCCAGATCGCGCCGAACATGTCCGGGTCGAGGCCGATCCCGCTGCGCGGAACATCGAGCAGCCGGTGCAAATCGTCGAACTCGACATGAAGCTTCAGGTGCTTCTCGACGATATCCTCAATCGGGATCGGCGCGCGCACCTCGATGCCTCTGGCGTGGGCGAACTCGCCAAGCAGGGCCGCGGCGTCGCGTTCGATGGCGTCATCGGCGATATAGGGAACTCGAAGGGTCATCCTTGTGTCATCCTCATCTGCATCGTCAGGGCGCCGCCGACCGGCGCCTATTTGTCCCTCGCCTTCTGCGCCTGCCGTGCCAGACGGGCCATATCCTCGGCCGTCAGTCCCTTCGCCGCGCGCAGGAAATCGGCCATTTCCCGAGGCCGCTCGCGGATGATGTCGGTCAACTCGGACGCCACCCGGCCCGCCAGCGCCAGCAGCTCGTCCGCGTCCTGCCCGATGATCCCCGCGATCTTCCTCACCTTGTCTTCCGCCGGCGGTGGGAACTCGTCCCGCTCCACCTTCGACAGATAGGTCGGGCTCACCCCGATCTTCTTCGCCATCTCCCTCAGCCCGATTTCCTTCGCCTCCCGCTCGCGGCGGATGAACGCCCCGAACTTCTCCCTCCCGGCCTTCATGGTTTCGCGCTCCGTCGTCTGTTTAGGTGTCACTTTACACTCGATTCGCGGGCCGCTGTCAACCAACGACTAAACAGCGGTCCACGGATATTCACGCCGCCAGGCGAGCGCCCCGGATTTCTTCGAGAACGTTTCGGAAATCCGGTTCCGGGGCGAGGCACATGGTTCTATAAGTGTTCAGGAACGGCAGCCATTGATTTCATTGCACCTGCTCCGTCCTTGCTCCCCTCCCGGTTCGGGATGGTGGCGGCTTCTGAGCCGCCCGCCGCCGGGATCCTGCGCACGCAAATGTGACGTCGCGTGATGCCTCCGCCCCCGGGACGGCGAGCGATGATCCGTTAGCGTCGATGGGACGCGGAAACGGCTCCGAGGAGGCACCCATGAAGATTTATACCTGGGGGACTGCGGCAACGCTGGCAGCGACGGCGCTGATGGCAGTCCCAGGTGGCGGCGAGGCGGCACCGGCTCCGCCGTCCCGCGCCGGCGTTGCAAGCGCCGAGCCGGCCGTCGTGACCGCAGCCTACCGCACCTGCTGGCGCCGTGACGGCGTGCGCCATTGCCGTTGGGTCGACGATACGCCGCGCCGCAGCGAGCGCGACCGCCACAACGGCAGCGGGCCTCTCGATCCGGACGCCTATCGTGCCGGCTCCGCGCGCTGGTGGCAGGAGATGGACCGTTCCGGCCGCGGCGGCCAGAGCGACACGCCCTGACGAGGCCGACCGCAGACG
Source organism: Hyphomicrobiaceae bacterium (assembly GCA_050245975.1). Lineage (GTDB taxonomy): Bacteria > Pseudomonadota > Alphaproteobacteria > Rhizobiales > Hyphomicrobiaceae > JBFWWW01. Next base: position 10,701 of record JBFWWW010000025.1, on the reverse strand, counting down.
ACACCCGGAACACCTTCGCGGTTGTCGCGTTTTCCTTTCAACGATGCGAGGGACATCGCACGTGGTGCGACGTATCCGTCGCCAACGAGAGGATCAAGAGATGACAGCACGTTCACTGTTTATGGGCGCCGTCACGGCCGTCGCCATGACGGCCGGAGCGCTTTCCGCCAATGCGGCCCCGGCCGGCGGCCTGACCGGGATCAAGCCCGCCACGCCTGCAGCTCAGCCAGTCGCCTATCGCGCCTGCTGGTGGGAGTATGGCGTCCGCCACTGCGAGTGGCGTGGCGGCCCGCGTTACTACAATGGGTATGGTTACGGCTACCGGAGCGAAGGCGGCCCGCGTGATCCTGATGCCTACCGCACAGGCTCGAGCCGCTGGTGGCGCGAGATGGACCGCGAGGACCGTGGCGGAAACAATTCGCGATAACCGCTGACACGAAATGAAGCCGCAGCCGGTCTCCGGCTGCGGCTTACGCCTGTCCCTGCATCTTGTAAGTGTGATCGGAGGCAGGGAAACTGCGCTGGCGCACGTCGGCCGCATAGGCCGCGATAGCGGCGTCCACCGCCGCGCCGAGCTGGGCGTATTCCTTGACGAATCGCGGGACACGCGCCGACAGGCCGAGCATATCGTCCATCACCAGGATCTGGCCATCGCAGGCCGAGGACGCACCGATGCCGATGGTGGGGGCGGCGATATTTGCGCTGATCTTGCGCGCGAGTTCCTCCGACATCGCCTCCAGCACAATCGAGAAGGCGCCGGCCGCGGACACGGCCTGAGCGTCGGCCTCGATTGCAGGCCAGTCCTTGGCGGTCCGCCCCTGCGCCTTGAAGCCTCCCAGCGCATTCACGGACTGCGGTGTCAGTCCGACATGGCCCATGACAGGGATACCGCGATCCACCAGGAAGCGGATCGTTTCGGCCATGCGCTGCCCTCCCTCGACCTTCACAGCGCCGCAGCCTGTTTCCTTCATCACGCGCGCAGCCGAGCGGAACGCGGCCTCGGGGCTTTCCTCATAGGAGCCGAAGGGCAGATCGACCACCACCAGAGCACGCTTGGCGCCCCGCAGGACGGCTTGCGCATGGATGATCATCAGCTCCAGCGGCACGGGCACCGTGCTGTCCAGCCCGTGCACGACCATGCCCAGGCTGTCGCCAACCAGAAGGAGATCGACGTGCGGATCGGCCAGGGCCGCGGTCCGCGCCTGATAGGCCGTCAGAGCAACGATCGGCACGCCGCCCTTGCGAGCCGCGATGTCGGGCGCCGTCACGCGCCTGGTCAGGGATTGGGCAGACATCCTCTCTCCTCGGTGGCGAATGAGCCGTCGGCGGCTGCATTGCAGTGCGGTATGCCGCAGCCGGCCGGCCTCTTCAATGATCGATTGCCTACGCCCTGCGGCCGGCTGCATTGCGGTTTTGTCTACTCATCCCCGGGACAAAGCTGTATTCAGGACTCTCTGGTCGGCCCAATGCCGGCAGACAGCAATGCCTGAGACCTGGTCGACGGCGGATCGTGCAATTGCACCGACCGCCGTCAGCGGGGAGCCGTTTCGTTTTCTTTACGTGCGGACAGGCGATAAGGACCTGCAAGGAGGAAACAAATGAACAAGCTCGCAACGGGGTTGGCTGGTGCAGCGCTGCTGCTGCTTTTGCCGGTCGCCGCGAATGCCCAGACGGTGCTGAAGGCATCGCATCAGTTCCCCGGTGGAAAGGGCGATCCGCGCGACGAGATGGTGCAGATCATCGCCAAGGAAGCCAAGGCCGCCAACATCGGGCTCGACATCCAGGTCTATCCCGGCGCGTCCCTGTTCAAGCCGAATGACCAGTGGAACGCGATGGTCAACGGTCAGCTCGACATCTCCTCGTTCCCGCTCGACTACGCCAGCGGCAAGGTGCGCGCGTTCGGCGCGACGCTGATGCCGGGTCTCGTGCGCAACCACGACCGCGCGGTCCGGCTCAACGACTCGCCCTTCATGAAAGACATCAAGGCCAAGATCGAAAAAGCCGGTGTCATCGTTCTGGCCGACGCCTGGCTCGCCGGCGCGGTGGCCTCCAAGAAGGGCTGCATCCGCAAGCCCGATGACATCAAGGGGCAGAAAGTCCGCTCGGCCGGCCCGACCTTCGCGGCCATGTGGCAGGCGGCGGGTGCATCGATCGTGTCGATCCCCAGCAACGAGGTCTACAACGCGCTGCAGACCGGCGTTGCCGACGCGACCGACACCAGTGCCGGCAGCTTCGTCTCGTTCCGCATCTACGAGCAGGTGAAATGCATCACCGCGCCGGGCGAGAACGCGCTGTGGTTCATGTACGAGCCGGTTCTGATGTCGAAGAAGAGCTTCGACAAGCTCAACAAGCAGCAGCAGGACGTCCTGCTCAAGGCCGGCAAGAAGTCCCAGGAGTACTTCAACAAGGAGACCAAGGGCCTCGATAAGAAGATGGTGGACGTCTTCAAACAGCACAATGTCGAGGTCGTCGAACTTACCCCGGCCGAGTATGACGCCTGGGTCAAGATCGCCCAGGGCAGCTCTTACGCCGAGTTCGCGAAGGAAGTGCCGGACGGGAAGAAGCTGATCGATGAAGCCCTGGCGGTGAAATAACCGTCCCTCATCCTTCAGGACCGGCGAACATTTCGCCGGTCCTTTTCCTGTCGGCAGTTTTGCTTCGAGGGGGCCATGAACTGGTACATCAACGCGATCACCCGCGTATCGCAGCTCTGCGGCATCGTTGCTGCATTACTGATCGCTGCCGGCGTGGTGGTGGTCTGTCAGATGGTCGTCGTGCGCTATGTCCTCAACCAGACGACGATCTGGCAGACGGATTTCGTCACCTACAGTCTGGTGGCCGCGACCTTCATAGGCAGCCCCTACCTCCTGCTGTCGCGGGGTCATGTGAACGTCGATGTGCTGCCCCACTACCTCGGCCAGCGCGGGCGTTACATTCTGGCTCTCGCCTCGATGCTGATGGCTTTGGCGTTCTGCGCCGTCATGACCGTTCTCACCTACAATTTCTGGCATGAGGCCTGGGAGAACCGCTGGGTGTCCGACACCATGTGGCGGGCGCGCCTGTGGATACCTTACGCCGCCATGCCGATCGGGCTGGGAATCCTCACCCTCCAGTACATCGCCGAGCTCATTGAGCTCATCACCGGCCGCGAGCCGCCGTTCGGCCTGAAGGTCGAGGAGACGCCATGAGCCCCGCCATCCAGGGTAGCATCGTCCTCATCGTCACGCTCGTCGTGCTGCTGTCCGGCGCTCCCGTCGCCTTCGCGCTCGGTGCCATCGCCGTGTCGTTCCTGGTGATCTTCCAGGGTGTCGACGCCCTGCGCGTGGCGGCCGAGACGTTCTACAGCGGGCTCAACGACTTCACGCTCGTGTCGATCCCGATGTTCGTCATGATGGGTGCCGCGATCGGTTCGTCGCCGGCCGGCAAGGATCTCTATGAGGCGCTCGACCGCTGGCTTTACCGCGTGCCGGGTGGGCTCGTGATCTCAAACCTCGGCGCCTGCGCCATCTTCGCAGCCCTCACCGGATCGTCGCCAGCCTGCTGCGCGGCCATCGGCAAGATGGGCATTCCCGAGATGCGCCGCCGCGGCTATCCCGACGACGTGGCGACGGGCTCCATCTGCGCGGGCGGAACGCTCGGCATCCTCATCCCGCCCTCGATCACCTTCATTCTCTACGGCATCGCGACCGAGACATCGATCGGCAGGCTGTTCCTCGCCGGCGTGATCCCCGGCCTCATGCTGACGGGACTGTTCATCCTGTGGACGCTCTTCATCATCTGGAAGCGAGGCTTCCGCGCGCACGCGCCCGACTTCCGGTACTCATGGAAGGAGAAGTTCGCGTCAATTCCGAAGATCATGCCGTTCCTGCTCATCATCGCCGGCGTGATGTATGTGCTCTATGGCGGCGTCGCCACGCCGTCGGAAGCCGCCGGCGTCGGGGCTGCGCTGTGCGTCGTGCTCGCCGTCATCATCTATCGCATGTGGAATCCCTCGGCATGGTGGCAGATCCTGCGCGACACGACGCGCGAGTCCGTGATGATCCTCATGATCATCGCCGCCGCCGTTCTGTTCGGCTACATGCTGACGTCGCTCTACCTGACCCAGACCCTCGCGCAAGCCATTGCCGAGATGCACGTGAACCGCTGGGTGCTGATGGGGCTGATCAACCTGTTTTTGCTGGTGTGCGGCTTCTTCATCCCGCCGGCGGCCATCATCCTGATGACCGCGCCGATCCTGCTGCCCATCATCACGGCTGCGGGTTTCGATCCCGTCTGGTTCGGCGTCGTCATCACCATCAACATGGAGATCGGCCTCATCCATCCGCCGGTGGGCCTCAACATCTACATCGTCAACTCCATCGCTCCGGACGTGCCGGTGACGCGCGTGATGTGGGGCACGCTGCCGTATGTCGGCTGCATGATCCTGCAGATCGTGCTGCTGTGCATGTTCCCGGATATCGCGACCTGGCTGCCGGACCACCTGATGGGGCCGGTCGCGCCGCGCTAAGCCGGCCGGGAGAGGGCCTTTTGTCGGCTCAGAGCTCGACGTCCCTGCCCTCTTCGGGCGGGAAATCGATATGGATGTGGTTGCCGTCCGGGTCCCAGACATTGATCTGGACGGTGCCATCGCCCGGCAGCTTTGCGGCCCGATAGCGCACGCCGGACGTCTTCAGCCGAGCGACGAAATCCTTCAGGCCGTGCGCCGACAGCGCGAAATGCTCAAGTTGCAGCCCCGCCGTCTCCGGCTGACTGTCCACGCCGACCAGATGCACCACCGGCTTGTCGCCGCAGTAGAGCCAGGCGCCCGGAAACGGAAACGGAGGCCGCTTGCCTGCGGGCATTCCCAGCACGTTCTCGTACCAGTCCGTCATCGCGGCCAGGTTGGCGGTGCGCACGTTGACATGATCGAGCGACAGGACCTGCATCGGCGTTGCCTCCATCACGCTTGTCGTTGCGGCAAGCGTGTGCCGGGGTCTGCCCCGCGTCAAGCATCAACGCTCAGAGCAGCGGCTCGGAATAGACCGGGGCGCCGTCGATCATCAGGCCCTTGATTGCTGCGTTGCCGGCACGGTCCACCGCGAGGATCGCCGCAAGCTTCTTGTCGCGCGCGAGCGTCTCCAGTTGGCGCCCCTTGCCCTCCGGAACGAAATAGCTCTCGATGCCGTAGCGGACGAAGGCCGTTTCGGCGCCGGAGAAGGCGCGCGCGTAGCGGGTCCGCCCCTTGAGGACGATCCGGTTCTCCGCCGCCTCCGCAGGCTGGGCCGCCGAAATCTGGACGGGAAGCCATGCCCCGCCTTCGCCGCGCTCGAGCGTGACGTAGAACGCCGCGTTAGGCTTGGGCGCCGGGCCAACGAGCAGCGACGTTTTCAACCTCGAGATGTCGTAGCCGAGGCGGACGTACTCGCCACGAAAGAGGTCGCGCGGGTCGACCGGCACGATCGGCAGCACGACCTCGCGCCCGTGCGTCAGAAGCCGGATGCGGTCATAGACCATCCACCCGAGGACGGCGGTCTGCATCAGGCCAACCGCGAAAAGCCCGAGAAGGAGGTGTCTGCGCGGCAGCATCATGGCGCGGCTCCAACGGTGTGAGAGGCACGCCCGTGCAGACGATAGGCGACAGCTGCAAAGGCGACGACAAGCAGGCCGGCGACCAGGAAGAACAGCGAGGTGCTCATCAGCGTGCCGAGCTTCTTGACGTAGAGAGAGAAGACTTCGATCGCGAACCCGATGTAGGCGAGCCAGAGCGCGGCCCGGTTCTCGGTCTTCCAGGCCCAGGCCAATGCTGCAACGAGAAGCGCGAGAGTGACTGCGCCCAGCAGCAGGAGCCGTCCGTTACTGACGCGGTCGATGAACTGCATTGCAAACAGGCCGGCATAGGCAATCGCCATGCCATAGCCCAGCATGGCCCCCGAGACCCGTCGCACCCGGTCGATCGCGGTGCCGCCGGTGATGCTGATGACACAAAGAAGCAGGCCGATGGCCGCGACGATGTCGTGCTTGTGTCCGCCAGCGAGCCAATAGCCCAGCGATACGATCCAGCCGGCAAGCGCCAGCGAGAGAAGATGGAGCCCCGCACGCCAGCGCGTCATGGCGACGCCGGCCGCAACTGCGGCCCATGCCGGCAGGAAAGCCCAGTGCACCCGGGCGGCGAGCCACGTTTCCCAATTGCTCCAGACGCAGAAGAGAACGAGCGCGGCAGCAAGCGCGGGATTGGAGCGCAGGAGCAGGCCCGCCGCCAGCGCGCCGAGGCCCCACAGCAGCACCGCATCGGGCGGATTGCCTTCCATGTGGAACATCTGCGCGATCAGCATGATCGCGGCGCCATAGACGGCGATCCCCAGCAGGACGGCCGCATGCGCAAAGCCGTCGAGGTTGCGCGCAAAGAGCGCCGCGGCGCCCGCATAGCTTATCCACAACGCCGACAGCAGCATGAGCAGGCGAACGAGGCGTGACATCTGCTCCCAGTTTGCCGCGACGAAGCTCATGGCCGCGAAGCCGAGCAGCAGCGCACCCAGCACGGCAAGCGCAGGCGCCAGAGCAACACCCGATGTCCGTTGTGCAACATCGGCACGAATTGCAGCAGCGCCTTCCGGCGTGACGTAGCCCGCACCCTGCCAGCGCGTGAGATCGCGATCGACGCGCGAGCGATATCCGAACATCGAGTGTTTCCCCGTCGGTGAGCGGTTCCAGAATCGACCCGCCGCGGGAACCTTATCAACATCCGCGGTTCCCCGACGAGGCGGAATCGCAGCGCGAAAATGGCGGGCAGATGGCCGCTTTCGGGCGCGGCCTCACGCCAACGTGAGATTGAAACCCTACGCGCCTTCGGACGTTGTTCCCCCGTGGCAAACACGGGCGGCGGATGCGTCCGCCGGATGAGATGAAGGAGACAAACATGAGCATGATCAAATTCGCACGTACGGCTGGCTTTGCGTCGGCGCTTGCGATTGCTGCCGCCACCGCGGCGAGCGCGCAAAGCACGCCGCAGACCTCGCCGTCGCAGACGCCTCCCGCCGCGTCGCCGACGGCTCCTGCGTCACCCACTACGCCGCCTGCAACGGATATGAACAGTCCAGGCACGCAGGCCGCCAGCCCGACCGAACCGTCGAAGCGCCTCGTCGGTCTTCCAGTGACGGGTTCTGACGGCAAGAGCATCGGCAAGGTAGTCGCGGTCAAGACGTCCGCCACCGGACAGGTCGATGCCATTCACATCACCAGCGGCGGCTTCCTGGGCATCGGCGCCAAGACGGTCGCCATCCCCGCCGGGAAGTTCACTCAGTCCGAGCGCCTCGTGCAGGTGAGCATGACGTCGGACGATGTCGCCAAGCTTCCGGAAGTGACCGAAGGCGCGAAGAAGTAATTCACGCTCACGCCACTAAGGAAAGCCAGGGGATCCTTCCCCCGGTGCGGGCCGTGCTCAAAGCGCGGCCCGCGCTCGTTTGTCCGTGTGCCCTCGCACTTTGAAAGGCCGCGCCATGGCCATCGCGTGCACAAAGTTTCAGTCCAATATCCCATCTGCAGCCAGCAGCCGGAACGAGAGCATTCTCATGTCAAATGCCCGCACGGAATTGGAAAGCGCAATCGAAGATCTGGCGCTCGCCCTGATCGACAGCGGAGATATCAAAGCCGTGATGATGTCGAAGGACGACTATGGCAACGTGCGCATCACGCTGGTCGAAGGACGGGAGACATCGAACAAAGTCCACTTCGGGACCGTTGAGCACGGGTCGCGGAGGCTGCAGCGCACGCACGACATGCAAATTTGACGACCCGGTCCAGGTACCGAGAAAAAGGGCGACGGCACTGCCGTCGCCCCTGTTTGAGTCGCGCGCAACCGGTCAGCGCAGATAGGGGCACACGCGAACTTCGCCACCATAGGTGACGTAGGTGCCGGTGTCCGGGTCAAAGGACCGGAAGGTGCTGGCACACAGTTCCATGTCATCTTCTGACGCGCTCCCCTCGCGGACGGAGTCGGCTATGAGTGCGCCGGCGACCAGGCCACCGACAATGCCAAGCCCGATACCAGGCCCGTGTCGGTGCCAGCGGTGCCCATAGTACCTGGCCGGCTGTACCAGTGCAGACTTCTCGACAGTCGCGGATACGGCCGGAGCATTGGGAAGGGCCGACGCTGCCGGAACTGCCACAATGGAAGCGATGGCGAGAGCAGCCAGCGGAACACCGGAAATTCTCAGTGCGCTGCGGGTCCGTCGCGCCGACATGGAAGCCGACATGGAATCGGACATTCGGTCAATTGCAGGCATTGCTTGATCCTTGCTGAGTTGAAGGGCCGCATGGCCCGGATCGGGAAAATCGGCTGACACCGCCTGCGGCTCCCACGCCGCAGGAGCGCCCGCCATGGTCCAAGTCGTCACGACCGACCGGGAAGGGAGGCCCGTGACGTGTCATGTTGCAAACGCGACGGCCAACAGCCGGTTCCGACCCGCGGGGAATGCGTCCCAACCAGGACCATGAAAAGGAAACGCAGCGTCGCTGTTCGGCGATCTACTCTGCCGCTTTGAGGACCGGCGCGGGTGTCGGGTTGCGCAGTTCCGCCAGCAATGCCGCCTCGCGTTGCTTGACCAGCCGGTAGTTGCGCAGCTTCACATGGCCGAAGCCGCGTATCTCCAGCGGCAGCATCGCCAGCGCGACGGCCGTCTGATGCGTCTGCGGCGACAGCCGCTCGCCGATCTCATCGAGCACGCGCTCGAAATCGACGATCATCTGACGCTCAAGCTTGCGCTCCGCCGTATAGCCGAAGATATCCCAGGCCGTGCCGCGCAGCCCCTTGCCTTTCGCCAGCACGCGGAACACGGGGCGCATCCAGGCGCCGAAGCGCATCTTGATGGGCTCGCCCGTCGTTTTGTCGCGGCGTGCCAGAAGCGGCGGCGCGAGGTGGAATTCGAGCCTGCCGTGACTCTCGAACTGCTCGCCCAGCGCCTCGTCGAACTTCGTATCGGCGAAGAGCCGCGCAACCTCGTACTCGTCCTTGTAGGCCAGCAGTTTGTAATAGCTGCGAGCGACGGCATCAGCGAGACCCGTGCGGCCGCCCGCCCGGTCGCGTTCCAGCGCGACAATGCGGGAGAGGCGCGTGCGGTAGCGTTCGCCGAGCGCCGCATTCTGGTAGGCGGTCAGGCGGCCGATCCGGTCGGCAACCATCTCGTCGAACGTCTTGGGCTTGGCAGCCGGCTTGTGCGCAGGTTCGACGATGCGTTCGAGAGCGGCCCGGTCATGGGCGGCAAGACGACCGAACCGGAAGGCCTTGCGGTTCATGTCGACCGCCTGGCCGTTGAGCTCGATCGCCTGCTCGATGGCTTCGGCGCCGATCGGCACAAAGCCGAGCTGGTAGGCATAGCCGAGCATGAACATGTTCGACGCGATCGAATCGCCGAACAGCGTCACGGCATACTGCTGCGCGTCGATGCCGCGAGCGGTGCCCCTGCGAACCCGCTCTTCAATCGCACGCTGCAAGGCGCCGCCGGGAATCTTGAGATCGGGGTTGCGGGTAAAGCTCGCAACCATCATCTCGTGCGTCGAATAGATCACCGCGGTGTGATCGGGCCGGATCGTCTCCAGCACCTTGTTGGACGCCGTCACCACGAGATCGCAGCCGAGGATGAGGTCGGCACTCGACACGCCGGCGCGGATGGCGTGGATCTGCTCGGGCGTGCGGGCGACGCGCATGTGGCAGGCAACCGCGCCGCCCTTCTGCGCGAGACCCGTCATGTCGATGGCGCCGAAGCCCTTGTTCTCGATGTGCGCCGCCTGGCCGAGCACGGCTGAAATCGTGACGACGCCGGTGCCGCCGACGCCGGTGACGAGCATGGTATAGGGCTCGGCAACGCTCGGCAGCTTCGGCTCCGGCAACGCGCCCAGCATCGTGGCGATGCTGCTGTCGTTGGCGATGCCGCGTGCCTTGCGCACGCGCGCACCGTTCACGGTGACAAAGCTCGGGCAGAAGCCGTTGAGACAGGAGAAATCCTTGTTGCAGGCAGACTGATCGATGGCGCGTTTTGTGCCGAGATCGGTCTCCAGCGGGATGACGGCGACGCAGTTCGACTTCTTGCTGCAATCGCCGCAGCCCTCGCACACCTCGGGATTGATGAACACCCGCTTGTCGGGATCGGGGAACTTGCCGCGCTTGCGCCGGCGCCGTTTCTCGGCTGCGCAGGTCTGGTCGTAGACGAGGACCGTAACGCCGTCGATTTCCGACAGCTCCTTCTGCACGCGCATCAGGTCGCGGCGATGATGGATGCCGACGGTCGGCGGAATGCCGGAGTCGACCGGATATTTATGCGGCTCGTCGGTGACGATCTCGACGCGCTTGACGCCTTCGGACAGCACCTGGTTGACGATCATCGGCACGGTGAAGCCGCCGTCGAGCGCCTGGCCGCCGGTCATGGCGACCGCGTCGTTGTAGAGGATCTTGTAGGTGACGTTGACACCGGCGGCCAGCGAGGCGCGGATGGCCAGCGAGCCGGAGTGGATGTAGGTGCCGTCGCCGAGATTCTGGAACACGTGGCGGCGCTTGGAGAACGGCGCCTCGCCGATCCAGTTGGCGCCCTCGCCGCCCATGTGGGTCCAGCCATCGGTGTTGCGGTCCATCCACTGCGCCATGTAGTGGCAGCCGATGCCGGCGTAGGCGTGGGCGCCTTCTGGTACCACGGTCGAGGAGTTGTGTGGGCAGCCGGGGCAGAAGTAGGG
>JBFWWW010000024.1:6004-33973 GCA_050245975.1 Hyphomicrobiaceae bacterium | reverse complement strand
CGTCGGCGCGTCGGTTCTCGAAGCCCGCAAGACCGACGGCGTCAAGAAGCCGGAACGCCTGCCTGATGTCCTCGGACGGAAACTTGCGCAGCCAGATGCGCCACACCGGGACGTAGCCGAGCCGGCCGCACAGCACGTTCTCCATCACCGTCAGGCGCTCGACCAGGTTGTATTCCTGGAACACCATGCCGATGCGCCGGCGTGCCGCACGCAGCGCGCTCCCCGACAGCCGGGCGATATCCTGCCCGTCGAGAATGATCTCCCCCGAGGTCGGGGGAACGAGACGGTTGATGCAGCGGATGAGCGTGCTCTTGCCGGTCCCCGAGGGGCCGATAATGGCCGTGAGACCGCGCGCGGGAATGACGAGGTTGATGTCCTTCAGCACCGGCTGGCCGCGCCGGTACTCCTTGCTCAATCCCCGTATGACGAGCTGCCCGCGTTCGGGGGACTCCGGAACGGAATCCCCCTTTGCGGTCGCGCTCGCCGAAGGCGCCACGACGTCCATTACTTCTTCTTCGCGGCCTTCGCCGCCTCGCGCGCCTGCTCCTTCTCGTAGGCCGCCTTGTTGTAGGGCGTGCCCGACTTCTCGGCGACCTCGCGGATCACCGCCCAGTCCTTCTTGTAGGTGATCGGGAAGAAGCGGTCGTCGCCCTCGAAGTCCTTCTGCATGGCCGGCGGGAAGCGGAAGTCGTAGAAGCACTTGGTCAGCTTCTGCGCCAGCTCCGGCTTCAGGTCGTGCGCGTAGGCGAAGCCCGATGTCGGAAACTTCTCGCTGCGATAGATGATGCGGAAATCGTCGACCTTGATCGTGCCGCGCGCGCCCATGCGCTCGAAGACGTCGGAGGCGACGGCGGCCGCATCGTAGTCGCCCGTGCCGACGCCGAGCACGGACTTGTCGTGTCCGCCCGACCAGAGCGGCTTGTAGTCCGTGTTGGGAGTGAGGCCCTGGGCCGGGAAGAGCGCGATCGGCGCCAGGTTGCCGGAGTTCGACGACGGTGCCGTATGGGCGACGCGCTTGCCCTTGAGGTCGCTCAGCTTCTGGAACGGGCTGTCCTTCTTCACGACGACGACGAGGTTGTAGCCCTCGACGCCCTTTTCCGTGCCCTTGGCGGCGAACGGAATGGCGCCGGCCATGTTGACGGCGAAGCCGACCGGGCCGGTGGAGAAGCCCGCGACGTGCAGGCGGCCCGAGCGCATCGCCTCGATCTCGGCCGAGTTCGACTGCACGGGATAGTAGACCACGCGCTTGCCGGTGCACTTGGCGAGATACTCGGTGAAGGGTTTGAAGGCATTCTCGTAGACCGCCGGGTCCTCGACCGGGCTGTAGGCGAAGACCAGAACGCTCGGATCGCGCGTCTTGGCCGGCACGTCGGCAACGAGATCGCGATCGGCGTCGCAGTAGGCCTCATCCAACTCACCGCGGTTCGGGCACGCCTGCGCGAACGCCGCAGTGCCGGACAGCGCGAACAATCCCACGGCCAGCGAAAGGCCGGTCCAAGCCCCAAGTCTCATGTCTGCGTTTCCTTCCCAAAAACATTCTTTATCGGGCGCATCGGCCGCCCGGCAGCCGTTAAACTTGCGCCGCGGCGACCGCCGCGTCAATGCGCCGATGGGACGAAAATTCAGCGGAATCGGCCGTCTCCGCCCGGCCGCGGGCCGCCTTGCATGACCAAGGGACCGGCGCGGCGTCAGGCGCGCCGGACCCGGTTGCGCAGGACGCCGATCTTCTCGATCTCGAGCTCGACGACGTCCCCGTCCTCGAGCTGGCGGCCGATCTCGAGCCCGCAGCCCGTGCCCACCGTGCCGGACCCGATCACCTCGCCGGCATGCAGCGTCTCGGACGCCGAGATATGCGCAAGGATCGCCGGCCACTTGTGATGCATGGACCCCGAGTTGCCGCCGCCCCACCGCTCGCCGTTCACGCGCGCGTCCATGCGCAGATTGTAGACGTCGCCGATCTCGTCCGGCGTGACGATCCACGGACCGAGCACGTTGCCGTTGTCGAAGTCTTTGCCCTTGGCCGGTCCGAGCTGCGCCGCCATCTCCGCCATCTGCGCATCGCGCGCCGAGAAGTCGTTGAAGATCGTGAAGCCGAAGACGTGATCCATCGCCTTTTCGGGCGCGATGTCCTTGCCGCCTTTGCCGAGGATGCAGGCGAGCTCCAGCTCGTAGTCCATCCACTTCGAGTACCTGGGCCACACCACGTCGGTCTCGGTGCCGACGACGCTGAAGCGGTTCGACTTGTAGTAGATCGGCTGCCTGAACCACACCTCGGGAATCTCGCGCTTGATGCCGGTGCGTTTCTCCGCCTGGGCGAACGCATTGCGCAGATGCAGCTCGAATGTCAGGCAGTCCCGCACCTGCCGCGGCCGCGGGACCGGTGCCAGCAGGCGGGTGCCCGCAAGCGGAAGGGATGCCGCGTCCGGCCAGCGCGCGGCAGCCGCGCGCGCCTTCGCCATCCCCTCGGCCCCGGCATCGATCAGCGCCAGCATTGACGCAAACGCCGGATCGGGTGTTGCCGCGGCAAGATCGAGAAGGCGTTGCCCATCGGCGTCGACAGCTCCGACGGCGGGGCGGCCGTCCTTGCGCAGGAAGGTGGCGAGCTTCATGGATCACTCCTCGATGATGGCGACGGCGCGCGTCCAGCCCGCCGACGCTGCTTTGATCTTCACGGGGAAGCAGGCGACCATGAAGCCGTGCGGGGGAAGCGATTCCAGATTGTGCAGCTTCTCGATGTGGCAGTAGCCGATCTCGCGGCCCGACTTGTGCCCCTCCCAGATCAGCCCGGCGTTGTGCGTCTCGGCGAACTTCTTCGCCGTGTGCACGAACGGTGCGTCCCAGGACCAGGCATCGGTGCCGGTGACGCGCACGCCGCGTGACGTGAGATAGAGCGTCGCTTCCCGTCCCATGCCGCAGCCGGTCGGCACGTAGTCGGGCGCGCCATAGCGTTTGCCCGCCGCCGTGTTGACGACGACGATGTCGAGCGGCTTCAGCGTATGGCCGATGCGCTTCAGCTCCGCCTCGACATCGGCGGCGGTCGCGACATAGCCGTCCGGAAAATGGCGGAAATCCAGCTTCACGCCGGGCTGGAAGCACCACTCGAGCGGCACCTCGTCGATGCGCAGGGATCGCTTGCCGCCGTCCATCGTCGACGCGAAATGGTAGGGCGCATCGAGATGCGTGCCGTTGTGGGTGGAGATCTCGACCCGCTCCACGGCCCATCCCTCCCCGTCCGGCAGGTCGGCGGGCGCAAGGCCGGGGAAGTAGCCGCACACCATCGGCGCGCTCTGCTTGTGGTCGATGTAGGTGATCTTCGGCTCGTTGCCCGGCGGATCGGATGCGATGTCGGCCTGCAGCGGCACGGAGATATCGATGATGCGGCGTGCCATCGTTTCCTCCTGTCCTTTTCTCGTTTCCTCCATGTTTGTCCGCAAATCCGATTTTGTCGATAAAATTGTTTGCGCGGCGGAAATCCCGCTCCTAGACTGCGGTCATGGGAGCCCATCACGACATGACGGCGCAGGCCGGCGAGCGCAGCGAGGCGACATCGTCGGAGGAAGCGCTGCGCCTCCTGCAGCGCGATATCGTCCTCGGCTCGCTGAAACCCGACAGCAAGCTGAAGATCCGGGTGCTCAAGGAGCGCTACGGCATCGGTTCGAGCCCGATGCGGGAGGCGCTGGCGCAGCTCTCCGCGCAAGGGCTCGTGAACCAGTACAGCCAGCGCGGATTTCGCGTCCCGCCCCTCAGCGCCGCGCATCTGGCCGACATCACCCGGTCGCGGCAGCTCGTCGAGGTCGAGGCGGTGAAGCTCGCCATCGCCCACGGCGATGCCGCCTGGGAGGACGAGATCACCACCAGCTTTCATCTGCTCGAGCGCATGTTCGCGCGCACGCGCGGCCGGGCCAAGCCCGACGTGCAGGAATTCGAGATGCGCCATCAGCGCTTTCACCGCGCCCTGATCGCCGCCTGCCCTCTCGCCGAGGTGAAGGCCTTTTGCGACCGGCTCTACCTGCAGGCAACGCGCTATCGCCTTCTTCTGCGCCGGTATGCGTTCGCAAACGACGTCGTCCTCGCCGAGCACCGGATTCTCATGGACGCCGTCCTGGGGCGCAACAGGCTGGAAGCTGCGCGCGCGCTCAAGGCGCATATCGGGCTCACCGCCGATGTCCTGATCGGCGAGCTGGCCGGCGGTAAACGAAAGAAACTGGAAAGGGACACGTCGAAACGGCGCTAGCGATCAACGCTCGACCACAAGATCAACATAGGGAGAACGACCAGGATGAACCTCAGAACCTTTGCGCGCGCGGCCGCCATCGCCGCCGCAATCGCCGGATCGGCCATTGCCGCACCGGCGTTTGCCCAGTCACCCAAGATCATTGTCGGCTACACGGCGACCGTCGACTTCGCGCCCGGCTTCATCGCCATGGACCAGGGCCTGTTCAAGAAGCGCGGCCTCGATGTCGAGTTCAAGCTGGTGCCGCTCAACTCGCAGCTGCCGGCGGCCGTCGAGTCGGGCTCCATCACGTTCGGCGGCACGACGGTGTCGGTGCTGCTGCAGGCCGTCGATGGCGGCCTCGATCAGGTTGCCGTCGCCGGTTCGGGCGTCACCGACAAGGACCAGAAATCGTTCGGCGCCGTGGTCAAGGCCGATGTCGCGGTCGCCAAGCCCGCCGACTTCGTCGGCAAGAAGGTCGGCGCGCCGGGCCTCGGCGCCTTCCTGCACGTGCTGTTCCGCAACTGGCTCATCGACAACGGTGTCGACTACAAGAAGGTCACCTTCGTCGAGGTCGGCTTCCCGCAGATGGCCGACGTCCTCAAGGGCGGCAATGTCGATGCCGTGGTCACCGGCGAGCCGGTGATGGGGCGCATCGTCCAGGCCAATATCGGCAAGAAGGTCACGTCGTTCACCGACAACCTCAAGACCGATCTGCCGATCATCGTCTATTCCGCGACGCGCAAGTGGGTGGACGCCAACCCGGCCGCCGCCAAGGCGTTCCGCGAGGCGATCGCCGAAGGGACCGCCATCGCCAACAAGGACCACGCCGCCGTCCGCGCGGCGACGGCCAAGTTCATCAAGATGCCGCCGGAGGTGATCGCCAACATGCTGCTCGGCCGCTGGAACGCCGAGGTGACGGAGGCCGGCATGGGGGCCTGGATCGACATCATGAAGAAGCAGGACATGCTGCGCTCCGCGCTCGACGTGAAGAAAACGATCGCCCGGTAGTGCCAGACATGCCAACGACCGCATTGGAGTTCGAGGCCGTCGGCCTCGAACTCGGGGGGCGGCCCATCGTCGAGTCCATCTCGTTCGCGGTCGAGCGCGGCGAATTCGTGTGCGTGATCGGCGCGTCGGGCTGCGGCAAGACCACCCTGCTGCGCCTGCTCGCCGGCCTCGCGACGC
This sequence comes from Hyphomicrobiaceae bacterium, assembly GCA_050245975.1. Lineage (GTDB taxonomy): Bacteria > Pseudomonadota > Alphaproteobacteria > Rhizobiales > Hyphomicrobiaceae > JBFWWW01. The sequence continues at coordinate 28,572 of JBFWWW010000024.1, read as the reverse complement.
CGACGCGCGGACAGGTGCGTCTCGACGGCCGGGCGGTGTCGGGTCCCTCGCGCGACGTCGCCTTCGTCTTCCAGGACTACGGTCGCGCGCTACTGCCCTGGCGGACGGCAACCGGCAACGTGAGCCTCGCGCTGGAGGCCATCGACATCCCCGCCGGCGAGCGCGCCGCACGCATCGGCCCGCTGCTGGCAAAGGTCGGGCTCTCCGATCATGCCGACAAATATCCGGCGCAGCTCTCCGGCGGCATGCAGCAGCGCCTGCAGATCGCGCGCAGCCTCGCGCAGGACCCGAGCGTTCTGCTGATGGACGAGCCCTTCGGCGCCCTCGACGCCATGACGCGGCAATCCCTGCAGGACGAGGTCCTGCGCATCGCCGCCGAGCGCAAGGCGACCGTTCTCTTCGTCACGCACGATCTGGAGGAGGCGCTCTATCTCGGCGACCGGGTGATCGCGCTCTACTCCAATCCCGGCCGCATGGCACGCACCGTCGAGATTTCCCTGCCGCGGCCGCGCAACCAGCTCACGACCCGCGAGCACCCCGAGTTTCTGCGCCTGCGGCGCGAGCTGTTCTCGGTGATGGAGGAGATCCACGCGTGACGCGCTGGCGCGGCATCGTCGTTCCGGTCATCCTGCTGGCCCTGGCGGAGCTCGTGTTCCGTGCCCGGGGGCCAAGCGACAGCCTTGCGCCGCCCTCCCGCGCCGTAGCCGCTCTCTGGACTGCGCTGACCGACGGGTCGTTGATCGTCGGCACGGCACAGACACTCGGCAGCACTCTCGCCGGCCTCGCGATCGGCGGCGGCTTTGGCCTGCTCGCCGGAATGGCGCTCGGGGCCTCCAGGACGCTGAACGAGCTGACGCTGGCCGCCGTCGAAATGCTTCGCCCCATTCCGTCTGTGGCGCTTCTTCCGCTGTCGCTGCTGATCTTCGGCTTCGGCCACCGCATGGAGATCGCGGTGATCGCGTTCGCGACCTTCTGGCCCTCGCTGATCCTGACGCAGAGCGCCGTCGCCCAGATCGAGCCGCGTCTGATCGAGGTGGCGCGGCTCCTGCGCATGGGCCCGCTCGAAATCGCCTGGAAGATCGTCCTGCCGGCGGCCGCCCCGCGCCTGATGACGGCCTTCCGGCTTGCCGTGGGGCTCGCCCTCGTCGTCGCCGTGACGGCGGAGATCGTCAGCAACCCGCAGGGCCTCGGCTACGACCTGATGATCGCGCAGGAAACGCTGCGGCCGGAGCGCATGTTCGCGGTTCTGTTCTGGGTCGGGCTCATCGGCTGGAGCGTCAACGCCCTGCTGCTGTCGCTCGAGCGGCGGCTCTTCGCGCATCGCGGCCAGGTGGACACGAGCATCGCCGCATGAGGATCGCGCACGGCATACGATCGATGATCCTCGGCGCGACCGGCCTTGCCGTCCTGATAGCCCTCTGGCACGGCGTCACCACCGGCGGGTTTGTCTCCAAGGCCTTCCTGTCCTCGCCTGCCGCGACGCTGGATGCGCTGATCCACGGCCTGACGCGCGGCGACTTCGTCGGCCAGCTCACCGCGACGGTGCTGCGCATGCTGAACGGCTGGCTGCTTGCCAGCCTCGTCGCCATCGCGCTCGGAAGCCTGATCGGCATCTCCGCGGCGGCGCGCGCCTACCTGCGGCCGACCCTCGCCTTTGCACGCGCGCTGCCGGCCTCCGCCATCATACCGGTCGCCATCTCGCTGGTGGGGCTCGGGCCGGCGATGGTGCTGGGTGTCATCGTCTACGGCTCGGTGTGGCCGACACTGCTGGCCACGGTCCAGGGGTTCGCCAATGTCGAGCCGCGTCTCAACGACGTCGCGCGCGTGCTGCATCTGTCGCGCCTGCAGTTCATCCTCAAGATCGGCCTGCCCAACGCGGTTCCCGACATCCTCGCCGGCATGCGCCTGTCGCTCACGGTGGCGCTGATTTTGGCCGTGATCGGGGAAATGCTGTCGGGCCAGGAGGGCCTCGGCAGCGCGATCCTGCTGGCGGCGCGGTCGTTCCATGCCGCCGACCTCTATGCCGGCCTGATCCTGCTCGGCGTCATCGGCTTCGTCAGCAGCTACGGCCTGCTTCTGGTCGACCGCACGGTGACGCGCTGGCAGCGCTAGCCGACCAGACCCGCAAACGCAGCCGCCGTCTCACCACGCCAGATGGCGGCCGCCCGTCACCTGGACATCGGCGCCGGTGATGTAGCTCCCCGCGTCCGAGCACAGCAGAAGCGCTGCGGGCGCGATCTCGGACGGCCGGCCGGCGCGCCGCATCGGGCAGCACCCCGCCTCGATTGCCGCCCAGGCATCAGGGTCCTCGCGCCGGAAACGGTTGCGCTCCGTCGCGATCAGCCCCGGCGAAAGGTTGTTGATGGTGATGCCGTGCGGCGCGTATTCGCGCGCCAGGTTTATGACGAGGTTGTGCTGGGCGCTTTTCAGCGCCGCATAGACGGCCAGCACGCTTTCCGGCGCGGTCTGATTGATGCTGCCGATGGCCAGGATGCGCCCGAACCCGTGCCGCTTCATATCCGGCAGTGCGGCCTTCAGTAGCTCCAGCGTCGCCTTGAAGTTGATGCGGACCTGCCGCTCGATCTGCTCGTCGGTGATGTCCTCGAACGGCGTCCGGTACTGGATTGACGCGCAAATCACCAGCACGTCGCATCCGCCGAGCGCACGGCGCGCATCCTCGACGCAGCGGGTGGCCTCGCCGGCCCGGGCGAAATCCGCCTCGATCGCGATCCCCTTGCGCCCGCGTCCGGCAATCGCCGCGACGGTTTCCTCCGCGGCCTGCGGCTTGCCGAACGCGGCATCCGCCTCCCGCGCGAAATGCACCGCGACATCGGCGCCGGCGTCGGCAAAGGCCAGCGCGATCTCATGCCCGATGCTGACGCTGCCGCCCGTCACAAGCGCCTTGCGGCCGGCCATCGAAAACATCCGGGCGACCCGAAGCGCGCTTTCAGACGTCGCCACCTGCGTCCCGCCCATGCTCACCTCCCGCTCTGCTCGTTCTCTGCTCGTTCGGGGTCGAGCCGATAGACCCGCGTCGCGGTCTCGAAGAATATCCTGTCACGCTCGACCTCGGCCAGATCGTGGAGGACCTCCTCCAGGTTGGCGACCTGGTCTCTCACCGGGCACATGAGCTTCTCGACGGGAAGATTGCTGGCCCACATGCACCGCGCGGGGCCGAAGAGGTCGATGACGTACCGCACCGGGTCCCGTATCACGGCCGGCCGCCAGCCGCGATCCAGCGGCCAGAGCCCTGAGATCTTGACGGTGATGTTCGGGCACGCCGCACAGTCCCTCATGCCGCGATGCCAGTGCTCGCGGTCGGCGGCCGTCTCGAACCACGGCGTACCCAGGTGGTTCAGAACAAAAACCTGCTCCGGATGCTCCCGTGCAAGCATCGCGAGATGGCGGAGCTGGCGGGGCACGACCAACACATCGAATATCAGGCCCCGTCGCGTGAGTGCGGAGAGCCCGGCGAGAAACGCGGGCGACTGCATGACATCGGCCGCATCGATGAACCGCCACTGCGGGCGTTCGCGATCCCAGCACAACGACATGCGAATGCCGCGCATGCGGGGGGACTGCTGCATGTCGGCCAGAACGGCGTCGGCATCGGAGCGGCGCAGATCGAGGCTGCCGACGCTCGCGCGCGGCCATGCACCATCGCCCGCCACGGCATCGACCCAGCGGATCTCGTCGGCCCCGTTCGCGCCCGCGTTGGCCTCGACGAACACCGAGCCCACCACGTTCGCGCCCTCGACGTCCTTGCGGTAGTCGGCGAGCCGGTAGTCGCGCTTCAGCGCCGTGTGGTCGCCGAACGGGCGCGGCGGCGAATCCGGCGCCAGCCAGGCATAGGGAAACCGGCCCAGCTCCCACAGATGATGATGCGCGTCGATGCGGCGGCGCACGTGCCCTCCTTTTTCACCCAGCCGCGGCAGGACACGCATGCGGCGTCCTTTGACAGCAGGAACAGGATTACATATGGTTCTGTTCAAAACAAGCGGCACCCCGGCGCCTTCTTCGGGCCATCGACACCGGACTGCCGCTCAGGGCGAACTCGAAAAACGCAACTTGGGAGGACATCATGTCGAGGAGCATTCGAACGGCGCTCGCGCTGGTTTTCGCCGGCGTGACCTTTGCGGGAAGCGCGATGGCGGCGGACCCGGTCACCATCACATTCCGCTTCAACGACAGCGAAGCCGAGGTGCGGGGCGCGATCGACGAGTTCCAGAAGGACAATCCCGACATCAAGGTCGAGCTGCAGCGCATCGGCTGGCGTGACGCGCGCAATCAGTTCCTGAGAGAGGCCGCTGTCGGCCAGGGTCCCGACGTCGTCCATTCGGCGCAGGTCTGGGTGAAGGAAATGGGCGATGCGGGCGCGATCATGCCGATCGACGGCCTGATCAAGAGCAGTCCGCTGCCGAACGGCTTTGAGGATTTCGTCGCCCAGGACCTGGCGAAATCGAGCGCGGGCAAGATCGTCGGGCTGCCGTGGACCACGGACACCTGGGCGATGGTCTACCGCAGCGACCTTCTCAAGCAGGCCGGCATCGAGAAACTGCCGCAGACATGGGCCGAGCTGCGGCAGGCGAGCGAGACGATCTACAAGAAGACCGGCAAGGCCGGCTTCGGCTTCCCCGCCGGCAGCTCCGCATCCGGCGCCAGCTGGTTCATCGCCACCTCATACTGGTGGTCGAACGGCAAGGCCCTGATCGTCAAGAAGCCCGACGGGACCTACGACATCGGGCTGGGAGAGTCCGACATCGCGGACTGCATGAAGTACCTCAAGAGCTTCCTCGACGGCGGCGACAATCCGAAGTCGAACCTTGCCGCCAGCGATGCGCACGACCCGTCGATCCTGCAGGCGCTCGCCACCGGCAACCAGGCCATCGGGACGATGCCGCCCAACACGTTCAAGCAGGTGCTGGAAGCCTATGCGAAGGCCAACCCCGGCAAGGCGCCTCCCTTCGTGTCCGGCCCGTTTCCCAAGGGGACCGTGACGCGCAGCTCCAACATCGGCGGCCGCATGCTCGTCATCAACGCCAACACCAAGCATGCGGATGCGGCGTGGAAATTCGTGAAGTACATGGCCTCGGAAGAGGTCTTCGCGAAATACTACCGCACGCAGTTCCCGGCCCAGCGCTCGCTGTTGAAGAAGGTGGATTTCGGTCCCGAGATGAAGGGCTTTGCCGAGCAGCTCGAGTATGCTCAATCCTGGGGCGCCTACGCGAGCGGGCCAGTGCCGATCGGGACGCTGTGGAATCTCGCCGGTCGCGCCATCGGAACGGCTCTGTCGGGTCAGCGCTCGCCGGATGATGCGGCCAAGGACCTCCTGCAGGAAGTCCGCAAGCTGATGCCCTCCAAGGGCTGACGGTCTCGGGAGCTGGGAAAGGGTCGGCTGGCAGGCATGCGCAACAGGCTTTTCATCGCGGCCATGCTGCTGCCGACGCTGAGCCTGCTCGTTCTGTTCTACGGCTATCCTGTCGTCAAGAACCTGAGCCTGAGCTTCACCGATCTGTCGCTGCTCGGCATGCGCCAGGGCGGCAAATGGGTGGGGCTCGACAACTACCGCGAGCTGGCCCGCGTCGGCGACCTGAGCCACATCCTGTTCAACACGCTCGTCTGGCTGACGGCGACATCCGTTGTCGTCCGCCTGCTGCTCGGCCTCGGCATCGCCGTGCTGATCGACTCCCGGGCGCTGAAGCGTGTCCGCCTCGGCACGCTCTCCCGCTTCGCCCTGCTCATACCCTGGGCGACGCCGCCCATCGTTGCGGTCGTGATCTGGCGCTGGCTGCTCGACCCGCACGGGGCCGTGAACCAAGCGCTGATGACCCTCAACATCATCGACCAGCCGATCGCATTCTTTGCCGACATGCGCACCGTCTGGCCGGCGATCGTCGCCATCATGGTGTGGAACACCGTGCCGCTGATCGCGCTGTCGCTGATCTCCAGCCTGCAGACGATCCCCGAGGAATTGCACGAGGCCGCCGAGCTCGACGGCGCCACGCGCTGGCAGCAGTTCCGCTACATCACGCTGCCGTTTCTGATGCCCTCGCTGCTGGTGCTCGGGCTGATGTCCGTGTTCTGGTCGTTCAACAACTTCGTCTACGTGTGGCTGGCGACCGGGGCCGGCCCCGGGACCTTCACCAACGTTCTCGCGACGGAGATCTACATCAAGGCGTTCATCGACTTCCGGCTCGGCTACAGCTCGGCAATCGGCATGATCATGGCCCTCGTGATGGCGGTCTTCGGCGCCGTCTATCTGCGGGTCATCGCCCGCCGGCAGCTGGAGGAAAGCCTGTGAGCGCGACATCGGGAATGCGGCGCTCAGCGCGCGACCCGGGGCCCATCGGCATCGCCGTGTCCGCCCTGCTCGCGCTCGTCACCCTGTTCGTTCTCATCTACCCGACGATCTACGTCCTGATCGGCTCCTTCAAACCCGGCGGCGGCCTGCTGTCGCAAGTCTCCACCTTCACGCTCGAGAACTACGTCAAGATTTTCCAGTCCGGCTTCGGGCGCTTCATCATCAACAGCCTGGTCATCTGCGTCGCCGCCACGGTCGCCTCGACGATACTGTCGATCATGACCGCCTATGCCTTCTCGCGCTTCGACTTTCCCCTGAAGCGGCTGACGTTCATGGGCATCCTGTTCGGCCAGGTGTTCCCGTGGATCGTCCTCATCAACCCGCTGTTCGTCGCGTTCGCGACCATGCATCTCATCAACAGCTACGTCGGCATGATACTGACCTACACCGCCTTCACGATCCCCTTCTCCGTCTACATGCTGGTCGGCTACCTCGTGACCGTTCCCAAAAGCCTCGACGAAGCCGCCATCATGGACGGCGCGTCGCGCTGGCAGGTCCTGTGGCTCATCGTCTGCCCCGTGATGCTGCCGGGCTTCATCGCGACGGCAACCTACGCGTTCCTTCTATGCTGGACCGAATACTTGTTCGCGCTCGCCTTCCTCACCCAGACCGACATGAAGACACTGCCGCTCGGCCTCTATCAGTTCTTCGGCGACGACAATGTCGACTGGGGCGCCGTGATGGCCGCCTCCGTCGTCACCACGTTGCCGGTCTTCCTCCTGTTCCTGCCGATCCAGGGCCACATCTCGCCCGGTAGAACCGCCGGAGCCGTCAAATGAGCGCATCGACCATTGCGAGGCTGCGCGTCGCCCTCGTCGCGGCTCCTCTGGCCACGCCGATCGTGGCGCCCTTCGGCACGGTCACGACGCGGCACAACATTCTGGTGCGCATCGAGACGCGCGACGGCTGCTGGGGCATCGGCGAGGCGTGGGGCAACTTCCCGCCGTGGGGCTGCCGCGACCGCGTCGACATTCTCCTCAATGTGCTGCGCCCCTTTCTCGTCGGCCAGGAGCTCGACGATCCGGCCGCCCTCTACTGGCGTGCCGCCGAAAGGATGCGCTCGCTCGCCAACCAGCTCGGCGCCGTCGGTCCCTTCCAGCAGGCGCTTTGCGGCGCGGACATCGCCATGTGGGATCTCGTCGCGCGACGCGCCGGCCAGCCGCTCGCCGATCACCTGCGCGGAGGAGCGGCTCCGCGTAGCGTCGAAGTCTACGCGACCAATCTCCCGATCGACCGTCCGGCCGCCATCGAGGACATGGCCGCCAGAGGACACACCCGCTTCAAGTTCCGCATCCCGAACGATGCGAACGTCGTGCGCAAAGGCCTCCTCGAAGCGCGGGAAATTGCCGGAAATCGCACCTTGATGGCGGACGCGACGCAGTCGTTCTCGCTGTCCCGGCTGCGGACGCTCGCTCCCGAGTTGGCACGGCTCTCGCTCGACTGGCTCGAGGAGCCGTTTCTGGCCGACGACTGGGACAGCTATGTCGCCTGGCGCGACGAACCCGGCCGGCCTCCCGTGGCCCTGGGAGAGAACACCTATCGCAAGGCCGGCTTCCGCCGCGTTCTGGACGAGATCGGCCCGGATGTCGTCCAGCCCGACATCACGAAGACCGGCGGCATCAGCGAAGGCCGGGAGATCTGCCGCGATATCCTCGCTGCAGGCAAACGTGCCTGCCTGCATATGTACGGCGGGCCTGTCGGGCTCTATGCCAGCGCCCATCTCAGCGCGGCCATCGACGGCATGTCGTGGCTGGAGATGGATTCCAAATCCAACCCGCTCTTCGACATGCTTCTCAACGACGCCCCCGTCGTGCACGACGGCCGTTTGGCACTTCCCCGCGGGGCGGGCCTTGGCGACAATCTTCTGCGCGAGGACGCATTTGCCCGGGCCGAGGTTGACGCACGATGACGCGATCGACAAAGCGACGCACCGCGCCGGCCGTCGTCAAGAAACGCCGGACCGCACCACGTCAGGGCGCGGCGACAGGCAGCGGGCGCACGGGCATCGCCATGTACCGGCGGCTCGCGGCCATCCTGCGCCGCCGGATCTCGCGCGGGGAGTGGCAGACCGGAGACCGGCTGCCGGCGCTCGATGCGCTGGTCAAGGAATTCGGCGTCGGCCGCATCACCGTCCGCCATGCCCTCGACCTGCTCGCGGACGAAGGCCTGATCGCGCGGCATCGAGACCGCCGCGGCAGCTCGATCATCCGCCAGCCACTGGACGGGCGCTGGTTCACGCTGGCGCTGAACCTTGCCGAGCTGGAGACGCACTCGACTGCGGTCACCGTGACGAGCATCGGCAGCACGCCGTGGGATCGTCCGTTGCCCGTAGCGCCGGACGAGGGCAAGCCGGGCGATGCCTATCATCGGGTCATCCACCTCCACCACCACAAGGACTTTCCCTACCCCGTGGCGATGACCGACATCCTCGTCGAGCGCACGCTTTACCGCGCGCTCGAAAAGGAAGGCCACAGCGACCGCCCGATTCTGGAGCGGCTCGCCGTGCGCCACGCCGACCTGGGCCACATTCAGCAGACCTTCACCATCGGCGAGGCGGATATCGAGCTGGCCGAGAAGCTGAGCCTCCATGAGTCGGCGCCGGTCGCCGAATTGCGCCGCATCGTGCGCAACAGCTCGGGCACGATCGTCTATTTCGGCCACCTGTTCTTTCGCGGCGATCTCGTGCGCCTCGACTTCTCCGTCGATCTATGACGCCGCCTGTGCAGATCGCCCGGCTCCGCTGACCCTGCTGCCGCCGCCGATCCCCTGCCATTTCCGGCCCCTTTGACGTCCTGCGCCAACGGCCGCGATAAGGATTTTAAGCTTGTCTTTCGGGCGCGCCCCGATCTATGACTGACCGGTCAGTCATTGAAGAGGTACGCATGCGCACTCCGGCGCCCCGTCGCCGCAAGACGAAAGAAAAGGCAGCACCGGCGCGCTCTCCCGGCCGGCCGGCCGCGGCGACGGACCGAAGCCGGAAAGCCGGATCGGCTGCGCGCAGGCACGCCATTCTGGACGCCGCGCTGCTGGAATTCTCCGAATTCGGATACCAGGCGGCACGGCTCGATAAAATCGCCGAGCGGGCAGGTATCGCAAAGGGCACGATCTATCTCTACTTCACCGACAAGGAGACCCTTTTCGAAGAGGTCATCCTCGGCGCGATATCGCCGGTCCTGCAGCATTTGGACGCCCTTTCGGGCAAGCCCGATCTGCCCATCGACCAGATGCTCGACATGCTGTTCGCCGTCTTCGAGCGGGAGGTGCTCGGCACCAGCCGCAAGCTTCTTCTGCGACTTGTGATTGCTGATGGTCCGCGCTTTCCGCGCATCGCCGAATTCTACTATCGCAACGTCGTCGGACGGGTTCTGCCCCTGATTTCCGGATTGGCCGAGCGCGCCGCCGCCCGGCGCAAGCTCGATTCCGACGCCCTTGCCCGCTTTCCGCAGCTCGCAGCCGCCCCTCTCCTGTTCATCGTGATCTGGGACGCGCTCTTCGCCCGCACGCATCCGCTCGATGTCCCGGGCTTCCTCGATGCCTATCGCGACATGCTCATCGGCAAGACACGGAGCCGCCGGCCATGAAATCCCGCTTGATCCTGCTGGCGGTCGCCGTCCTCGTGCTGGTCGCAGCCATCCTGGTTTATTTCCATTTCAGGAAAGCCGGCCTGCCCGACAGCTTCCAGGGATGGGTGGAAGCGGACTTCGTGTTCGTGAGCCCGGACGAGCCCGGCCGCGTCGAGACCCTGTTCGTGCGTGAAGGCACGTCGGTCGCTGCCGGGCAACCGCTGTTCGCGCTCGACGACGACCTGCAGCGCGCCGCCGTCAACGAGGCCGAGGCGGCCCTCGCCAATGCCAAACAGGATTACGATCGCGCCAGCGTGCTCGCAAAGAGCAACATAGGGACGCAAAAGACCCTCGATGCCGCGCAGGCGACGCTGCGCACGGCGGAAGCCCGGCTGAGCTCCGCAAAAACGAAGCTCGATCGCCGGCAGCGCCTGAGCCCCGCGACAGGCATCGTGCAGGAGGTCTATTTCAGGAAAGGCGAGATGGTCGAGGCCGGTCGCCCCATCGTGTCGCTCATGCCGCCGCAGAACATCAAGGTCCGCTTCTTCGTGCCGCAGGCCATCCTGCCCGGGATGCATATCGACGATCAGGTGCGCGTCTCCTGCGACGGCTGCCCGGCCAGCTTGACGGCGCGCATCAGTTTCATCTCGGCGCAGGCCGAATTTTCTCCGCCCGTGATCTACAGCCTGGAGGAACGCGCGCGGCTCGTGTTCCGCGTCGAGGCCATCCCGGACCAGCCGGGCGAGCTCAGGGTCGGACAGCCGGCCTCCGTCTCGCCCATCGCCAGACAGTAGCGCGAGGCGAACCATGCCGGCCGTCGACACCGCCTCCCTGGACCAGCAGATCAGCTCCCGCGAGCACCGTCCCTACGGCGCCTACGCAATCGAGGTCGAGGGCCTGACGAAGTCCTTCGGCGACAAGGTCGTCGTGCGCGATCTCTCGCTCAGGGTGAGGCGCGGACAGATCTACGGCTTTCTCGGCCCGAACGGCTCGGGCAAGACGACGACGCTGCGGCTGATCTGCGGCCTTCTCACCCCGGATGCGGGACGGGGAACCTGCCTCGGCTACGACATCCTGACGGAGCGCGAGAAGCTCAAGCGCCGGATCGGCTACATGACGCAGCGGTTCAGCCTGTACCAGGATCTTTCGATCCGCGAGAACCTCGAGTTTGTCGCCCGCGTCTATCAGCTCGAGCATGTGGGAACGGCAGTCCGGCAGGCCATCGCCCGCCTCGGACTCGAGGGACGCGAGGACCAGCTCGCCGGCACGCTGTCGGGCGGCTGGAAACAGCGTCTCGCATTGGGCGCCTGCATTCTCCCCCAGCCCGAGCTGCTGCTGCTGGACGAGCCGACCGCGGGCGTCGATCCGAAGGCCCGCCGCGAGTTCTGGGCCGAGATCCACAAGCTGGCCGCAGACGGCATCACCGTGCTCGTCTCGACCCACTACATGGACGAAGCCGAGCGCTGCCACGAGATCGCGTATATCGCCTACGGCGAGCTGCTGGCGCAGGGCTCGATTCCCGAGGTGATCGCCGCATCGGGGCTCAGGACGTACACCGTCAGCGGCCCGAACCTCAACCGGCTCGCCGAACGGCTCGACGGGATGCCGAGTGTCGACATGGTCGCTCCGTTCGGGACCAATCTGCACGTGGCCGGCCGCGACGCAGCCCGGCTTGACGCCACGGTCGCAGAGTTGAGCCAGGACAAGACGCTTGATTGGCAACTGTCGTCGCCCACACTGGAAGACGTCTTCATCGATCTCATGGGCCGCTCACAGGACAATTTCCAATGATCTGGCGACCTTCGTTCAGTTGGCTGTGGCACCTGGAACGGAGCGGGGTGGTTTCCCGCACGATCGCCGTCTTCATCAAGGAATTCCTGCAGCTCCGTCGCGACCGGCTGACCTTCGCCACCATGATCTTCATCCCGATCATTCAGCTCACGCTGTTCGGATTTGCGATCAACACTATGCCGCGGCACCTGCCGACCGCCGTGCTGGCGTTCGAGAACAGCGACATCAACCGCTCGATCCTGGCGGCGCTGCGCAACACCACCTATTTCGAGATCGTCCAGGTCGTTCACTCCGAGCGCGAGATGGACGAGCTGATGCGGTCCGGCCGCGTCCTGTTCGGCGTCGAAATCCCGACCGGGTTCGAGCGTGGGGTGCGCCGGGGCGACCGGCCGGCATTGCTGGTCGCTGCGGACGCCAGCGACCCGGTGGCGGCCGGCACCGCGCTCGCGGCACTGGAGGGGATAGTCGCCACCGCCCTGGCACGCGATCGCGGCCTCCCGCAGGCGACGCAGTCCGTTGCACCCTTCGAGATCGTCCAGCACCGCCGGTACAATCCCGCCGGCGTCACCAGCCTCAACATCGTGCCCGGTCTGCTCGGCGTCATCCTGACGATGACCATGCTGGTCTTCACCGCGCTGTCCGTGACGCGCGAAATCGAGCGCGGGACCATGGAGAGCCTTCTCGCCATGCCCATCGAGCCCGTCGAGATCATGATGGGCAAGATCATGCCCTACATCGTGATCGGCTTTGTCCAGGCGGCGCTGATCCTGGTGTTCGGCGCGGTTGTTTTCGAGGTGCCCATTGCCGGAAGCACGACGCTGCTCGCCGGGCTCAGCATCCTCTTCATCGCGACCAACCTTTCGATCGGCTACACGTTCTCCACGATCGCCCAGAACCAGCTGCAGGCGATCCAGATGTCGTTCATGTTCTTTCTGCCGAACATCCTGCTTTCGGGCTTCATGTTCCCGTTTGCCGGCATGCCCACCTGGGCGCAGGCGATCGGCGAATGTCTCCCGCTCACGCACTACATGCGCATCACGCGCGGCATCATGCTGAAGGCGTCGGACGTCTACGACCTGCGGTACGAAGCGGCCGCCTTGCTGGCGCTCATGCTGGTGGCCATGACGATCGCCGTCCGCCGCTTCCGCCGCACGCTCGACTGAGGTTCGTTTCGAGGGTCCGACACCTCAGGCCGGACGCCAGATGCCGGCCTCGGGCGGCGAAGTCTCGTCCGGCGTCCACGCGGGCAAAGCGATGTCCTCGCTGACGGTGCGGAACACCATCCGCATGCGGCTGTTGATGCCGATGCCGGACAGCACGGCAGGCGGTGCGAACGAACCGTCAGGCAGCACCACGGGCGCCGGGATGCGGATTGCATCTGTCGGTGCCGGTTCACCGCGCTGCGCATCGAGTTCGACGATGGCCACCATGTACGGCACATACGGCTTGTAGGCCGCATTGGTCGCATGATGGACTTCGGTGAAGCTGTAGACCGATCCGCTCGCGCCGACAGCCGTCCAGCTCTGCGCGATGCCGCCGCAGAACGGACAGGCCGGCGACGGCGGGTAGTGTACGCGCCGGCAGGCCGCGCACGCCTGCAGATGAAGTGTGCCGTCGCGGCAATGCCGGAAGAAAGCGCGATTGGGCTCGTCCGCATCGTCGAGGCAGAGGGTGATGCCGAGGTATGCGACTTCGATCGCCATACCGCCTCCTAGCCCCGAACCAGAACGAGTGCCGATCCCATGCCGGGATTGCCCCAGGCGAGATTGGCCGCGACAGCGGCGCCGCGAACCTGCCGGCAGCCGCCGCCCGGACCATGGTCATAGGTATGCTGCCGCCGGCCATCGGGCCCGATCGGGCAATTGTCGTCGGCGTCGTCGCGCAACTGGCGCACGTTCTCGATCACGAGGTTCATGCCGTTCGCATAGCCCTCGCACAGCAACCCGCCGGACGTGTTGTTCGGGCGCGCCCCGCCCAACCTGATCGCGCCGCTCGCAACATAGGCACCGCCTTCGCCCTTCCGGCAGAAGCCGTAGTCTTCGAGAAGAAGCAGCGACGTGAACGTGAAGGCGTCATAGGCCGCGGTGAGGGACACATCCGCCGGGTCGAGCCCTGCCGCGGCCCACAGCCGTGGCGCCGCATAGGCGCCTGCCGTCCTTGCGGCATCGCCCGCCTGGTAGTGCATGTCGCTGCGCGGTTTGCAGACACGGCCCGCTGCCGCGCGGACGAGCACGGGCGGCTTGCGGCAGTCGCGCGCCCGCCGCGCATTCGTGACGATGATGCAGGTTCCGCTGTCGGTCTCGACGCAGCAGTCGAGCAGTCGGATCGGCGTGGCGATGAGCCGGCTCGCGAGCACATCCTCCACGGTGACCGGCTTCGGATAGAGCGCCTTCGGGTTTCGCGCCGCGTGGTGGCTGTGGGCAACCCGCACCATCGCCACATCCTCGGCCCGCGTGCCGTATTCGTACATATGGCGCAGGAAGCTCGGCGCGAAGATCTGCGCCGGCGAAGACCAACCCTGCGCCCGCGTATGGATGTCGTCGCCGAGAACCGCGGCATTGCCCTTCTGCCCGGTCCCGCCCGTGCGCGTCTGCGTATAGCCGTTCATGGCGCGGTAGATCGCAACTGTCCGGCACATCCCGACCTCGATGACGCCGATGGCCATCCCGATCAGGGCCTCGACGGACGCGCCGCCGCCGACCGTGTCGGCATAGAAATTGAGACGCAGGCCGAGGTTGCCGGCGACCAGATGCGACGACGTCGAATCTCCCATCGCATGCGACAGCAGGCCATCGACATCGGCCGGCTCGAAGCCGGCGTCATTCATGGCCGCACGGATCGCGTGCACCGCCAGGGCGCGCGTCGTCATGCCGGATGCGCGCGAATATCCGGTCTCGCCGATGCCGACGATGGCGTAACGGTCACGCAGCGCTGCTGCAGTGCCGACATCGGTATCGCTTTGCCGCGGCGCACCCATGGCCAGCCCCCTGCGCCTACTCCGCCGGCTCCAGCGCCGTGGCGCGATCGACGGCCATCCCATGCCGCGGCTCGTTGAGCCGCTCTGCATAGGCCTCGCCGCGGTCGAACAGCCAGTTCGCCTTGCCGCGCTGCGCCAGCAGGCGCGCGCGCAGCCGCTCGGTTTCCACCTCCAGCACCTTGCCGTCGGCGATCTCGACGCCGTAATCGCTGCGCGCCTTCTCCAGCGACACCCTGCCGCTGCGCACGTCCGCGACCACATCCTGTGCCGGCCGCAGCAGCGGGTCGCCATATCCACCGCCGCCGGTCGTGAAGATTTCGATGCGGTCGCCGGCCTGGATCTGCGTGATGAACTTCGACGTCATCGCCACCCCGGCCTTGCCGCGCCGGTACAGGATCGTCTTGCAGCACGGCGACGCGCTGCCGCCTTCCAGGCCCCAGGGCGCAAAATCATGCCGGTCGCGCCGGTGCGTCATCGTCGCCTCGCCGCGCAGCAGCTCGATCTCGGCGTGATAGCCGAGCCCGCCCCTGTAGCGGCCCGCGCCGCCCGAGTCGGTCCAGAGCGTCAGGTACTTCACGCGGAACGGCGTGTCGGACTCGAAGGCCTCCACCGGATAGCGCACGATGTTCGAAGCGTCCGACGAGATGACATCGATCCCATCCTTGTTGGAGCGCGCTCCCATGCCGCCCGAGGTCGGCACGCCCAGCATGGCGACATAGCGCTGGTTGCGCTGCGGATCGAAGCCGCCGACATAGACGTAGTTGGACTGGCCGTCGCACGCGGCGGGCACGCGCCCCGGGAAGGCCTGCGCCAGCGCCCCCATCAGCACGCTGATGAGCCGCCGCACCGTGATGGTGCGCGCGGCGACAGGTGCCGGGAACACGGCATTCACAATGGTCCCCTCGGGCATGATCGTGTGGATCACCCGATGCACGCCTTCATTCGCCGGCGCGTTGGGAACGCAGACCGCGCGGATGGAGTAGTACACCGCCGCGAGCGTGGACGACGGCACGCAGTTGAGCGCGCCTTTCGCCTGCGGATCGGAGCCCGTGAAATCGACGACGACCGAACCCTTGTCGAAGGTCATGCTCACCGCGAGTTTCACGCGCTGGTGCGGATCGATGCCGTTGTCGTCGAGATAGTCGACAAACTTGAACGGACCCGGAGCGGCCTTCGACAACGCATCGCGCGTCATCCGCTCCGCATGGTCCTGCAGCTCCGCGAAAGCCGCGATGAGCCGGTCGCCGCCGAACTCGGCAACCAGCTCGAGCAGGCGGCGGCGGCCGATCAGGCTGCAGGCCACCTGCGCCTCGATATCGCCGATCACGCCCTCCGGCAGGCGGACATTGCTGGCGATGATGGCCAGGATGTCGTCATTGCGCTCCCCGGCGCGGTAGAGCTTGAGCGGCGGCACGACCAGGCCTTCGGCGAAGATTTCCGTCGCGTCCGGCGGGGTGCTGCCCGGGGTTTTGCCGCCGATATCCTGCTTGTGGGCGATGCTGGCGGTGAACGCGATGCGCCGCCCCTCGTGGAACACCGGGCAGATGATGTTGATGTCCGGCAGATGCGTGCCGCCCTGGTAGGGATCGTTGAGAATGAAGATATCGCCCTCGACCATGTCCTCGCCGAACAGCTCTATGACCTTGCGCACGGCATAGATCAGGCTGCCGAGGTGGATGGGGATCGCCGAGGCCTGCGAGATCGTGTTGCCGTCCGCATCGAAGATGGCGGCAGAACCGTCGAGCGCCTCCTTCATGATGGCGGAGAAGGAGCTGCGCAGCAGCGTCACCTCCATCTCGTCGGCAATGACGGTCAGCCTGTTGCGGATGACTTCGAGAGAGATGAGGTCGAGAGCCTGTCGGGTACTCATGTGCGTTCCGTTGTATCTCGTTCTGTGGGCGCGGGACGCCGGCTACGCGGCGGAGATCAGGAGATTCCCGCACGCATCGACGCGTGCACGCTGGCCCGGATAGATCACCGTCGTCGTATCCGGCTGCTCGATGATCGCGGGGCCATTGATCACGCCGCCGACCGGCAGCTTCCGCCGGTCGTAGACGGGCGTCGACTCGTACCCCCGGTCGAGATCGAACAGCGCCTTGCGCTCACCCCTTTGCGCGGCGGCGACGCTGCCGGTGGTCTCCTCGGCGCTGAACGCCGGATCGGCGAGGCGATACGCCAGCACGGCGCGCAGCGTGACGAACCGGACCTTCTGCTTGGGCTGGGCATGGCCGTAGATGCGCTCGTGCTCCTCGTGGAACCGGCGCACCAGCTCGTCGACCGTCGCAGGGGTGATGGGCCCGGCCGGGACCTCGATCTGAAGGTCGTAGGACTGGCTGGCGTAACGCGCATCGAGAAGCCGTGTCGTGCGGGTGGTGGCCGGATCGATCCCGTCGGCTTTCATGCGCTCGCGGCAGATCGCGAACAGGTCCTCGAAGCGCGCCGCCATTTCCTTCGGATCGACGAGACCCGCGTCGCGCAGGTAGGTGCGCGACTGCTCGTGCTCGATATCGGCGGCAAGCAGCCCGTTTGCACACAGCACGCCGGGCAGCGGCGGTACGATGGCTTGCTCGCAGCTCAGGCTGCGCGCGAGCGCCGCTGCATGGACCGGGCCGCCGCCGCCAAGGCCGAGCAGGCTGAACTTGCGCGGATCGAAGCCGCGATTGACGGATGCCAGCCGGATGGCATCCGCCATCATCGCATTCAGGATGCGATGCATGCCGAGGGCGAGCGCGGGGACTTCAAGTCCGATACGCCCGGCGACGCGTCCCAGCGCCTCGTTGGCGAGCGAAGGCGACAGGGTGAGCGCGCCGCATCCGAATTCGGCCGGGTTGAGGTAGCCCAGGACGATGCTGGCATCGGTGATGGTCGGCTCGGTCCCGCCACGGTTGTAGCAGGCAGGTCCAGGGAAGGCGCCCGCACTTTGCGGACCGACGCGCAGGCCGCCGCCCTCGTCGATCCACGCGATGCTGCCGCCGCCCGCACCTATGCAGCTCACGTCGATCATCTGCTGGCGCAGCGGATAGCGGTCGAGCTTGCCTTCCATCGCGATCAGCGGCTTGCCGCTCGTAATCAGAGCAATGTCGCAGCTCGTGCCGCCGATATCGACCGTGATGAGATTGTCCACGCCGGCGCCGCGGCCGCAGTGCGTGCCGCCGATGACGCCGGCGGCGGGACCCGACAGCGCGGTCGTGATCGGACGTGCCGCCGCCTGCCGCCATCCCATGATGCCGCCGCGGCTCTGCATGATCTGCAGCTTGGCCGTTGTCGACTTGCGGGCGAGGTTGCCGGCGAGGTTCTTCAGGTAATTCTCCGCGACGGGCTTGAGATACGCGTCGAAGGCCGTCATCACCAGGCGCTCGTATTCGCGCATCTGCGGATCGACCTCGCTCGAGATCGAAACCTTGACGTTGGGATAGGCCCGCTGGATCAGGTCGCGCGTTGCAACCTCGTGCGCGGGATTGAGATAGGAAAAGAGATAGCAGACGGCGATCGCCTGCACCGTCTCCTGCTCGACGAGCCTTGCCGCGGCCGCCAGGACAGCGCCTTCGTCGAGCGGCGTCACGACCTTTCCGTCGGCATCGAGGCGTTCGGGTATGCCGAGAATCCTCTCGCGCGGGCAGAGAAAAAGCGGTGTCTCCGGCTCGAGGAACAGGTCGTACATGTCGGTCCGCTTCTGGCGGCCGATGATGAGGAGATCGCCGAACCCTTCCGTGCAGAGAACGCCGAGCCTGGCGCCCTTGCGCTCCAGAATGGCGTTGAGGGATACCGTCGAGCTGTGCACGACGCGCTCCAGGTCGCCCACGCCGCGGCCGGACATTTCCAGGATTTTCTCCACGCCGCTGACCACCGCGACGCCCGGGTCCTGGGGCGTGGACGGCACCTTGGTGAACGAGGAGACGCGGCCATCGCCGTCGAGCGCCACCACATCCGTGAAGGTGCCGCCGATATCGATGCCAATGGTCATTCCCATAATCTTCTCCAGGCGTGACAAACCGAACCGTGCCGGGCCTGCAGGAGCGCAAGCCCGATCCGGACACATTCCGGAACCGTCAGATGCCCTGCTTGGCCACGCTGCCCCTGCGGGCAAACTGGAGCCAGAGCGGGTAGATCAGCAGCACGGCGACGACGATCATCAGCACGAGCGTGATGGGACGCTCGAAGAAGATGAGCAGCGAGCCGCGCGACATGAGGAGCGATTGCCGGAAGGCATTCTCCATTAGCGGGCTGAGAACGAGGCCGAAGATGAAAGGCGCGACGTCGTACTCGAGCTTGCGCAGGACGAAGCCGAGCACGCCGAGCACGCTCATGATCGCGATGTCGGCCGTGTTGTTCGACACCGTGTACGCGCCCACGATGCAGCACACGAGGATGATCGGGAACAGCATGGCGTAGGACAGCCGCAGCATCTGCACCCAGATGCCGATGAGCGGCAGATTGAGGATCAGCAGCATGACGTTGCCGATGTACATGCTGGCGATGATCGACCAGAAGAGGCTTGGATTGTCGCTGATGAATGTCGGACCCGGCTGCACGCCGTGGATCTGCAGCGCGCCGAGCAGGACGGCCATCACCGCGTTGGCCGGCAGGCCGAGGCTGAGAAGCGGAACGAACGCGCCGGCTGTCGCCGCGTTGTTGGCGGTCTCGGGGCCGGCGACGCCTTCGATGGCGCCTTCGCCGAACTCCTGCGGGTTGCGCGCCCGCTTTTTCTCGACTGCGTAGGAAACGAGCGAGGAAACCACGGCGCCGGCGCCGGGCAGGATGCCGAGCAGGAAGCCGATGATCGTCCCGCGCGCCATCGGTCTCGCGGAGCGCCGCCAGTCCTCGCGGTTGGGCAGCAAGTTGCTGATCTTCTGGTTGATGACGGTCGGACCGCGCGACTTGTCGGTCAGGTTGTCGAGCAGTTCGCCGATCCCGAACATGCCGATGGCGGCGACCGAGAGGCTGATGCCGTCGGCCAGCGACAGGGCGCCCATCGTGAAACGGTTCTCTCCGGAAATGAGATCGACGCCGATGGTGCCGGCCATCAGTCCCAGCGTCGCCATGATGCCGGCCTTCAACGGCGGATCGGTGCTGAGGCTCGTGACGAGAAGGATGCCGAGCAGCAGGAGTGAGAAATATTCCGGCGGCCCGAATGCCAGCGCCACCTTCGACAGCACCGGGGCGGCGATCATCAGCCCGATGACGGCAACCGTTCCGCCGATGAAGGAGCCGAAGGCCGATATGCCGAGGGCGGCGCCGGCGCGCCCCTTGAGGGCCATCTTGTAACCGTCGATGCAGGTGACGACGGAGGCCGCCTCGCCGGGAATGCGCACCAGGATGGCGGTGGTCGAGCCGCCGTACTGCGAGCCGTAGTAGATGCCCGCCAGCATGATGATGGCGTCCGACGGCGTCATTCCGAACGTCATCGGCAGCAGCAGTGAGATCGCCGCGACCGGACCCAATCCGGGCAGGACGCCGACGACCGTTCCCGTCAGGACGCCGAGAAAGCAGTAGAAGAGGCCGGACATCGACAGGGCGCCGGCCGCGTATCCCAGGATCGTCTCAATGCCGCCCATGGCAGATCACCAGAACCGAATGGGGCCGTCCGGCAGCCGCAGCTGAAACACGTCGTTGAAGAGTGCGTACGAAATGGCCGACACCACCAGTGCGTAGAGAACGCTCTTCCAGAGCGGCACGCCCTGGAAGTACCAGAGCAGCGCGGCAAGAAAGAACGCTGTCGACGGGAGGAAGCCTGCGGCATCGAAGCCGACCAGATAGATGGCGGAGAGCGCGATGAAGACGCCGAGCTGCCATCCGTATTCGCGCCCCAGGGTCGACACGACACTCCAGTTGAACCCGGCCCTGATCTGCTGCAGCGTCAGCACCGCGCCGAGAAATGTCAGCACGAGGCTGAGCAGGAGCGGGAACGTGCCGGCGGCGGGATGCGCAACAGTGCCGATCGGGAGTTCGAAGCAGAGGGCTGTGGCACCGAGACCCGCCGCCAGGATGAGGACGCCGCTGCACGCGTCCTGAGGCTGCCGTGCGGCCTTCCCTTCGATCTCGTCCGCCTCGTCGGTCATTTCTTCATTCCCATCTGCGGGGCGAGATCGCGGTACCAGCCGTTGCGTTCGGCGATGATCCTGGCCACTTCGGCCCCCGGAATGTTGACCGGCGTCTGCTCCATGCGGGTCAGGCCTTCGTCGATCTCGGCCTTGTACTTCGCGTAAGCCTTCGCGTGCGCATCGACGATCTTCTGCACCACATCGCTCGGCATGCCTTTCGGACCGACGATGATGTTCATGTACGAGAGGGCGGTCTTGTAGCCCAGGTCGCGCAGGGTCGGGATGTCCGGCGCATAGGCCGGCCGCTCGTCGGCCGACGTCGCCAGAATGCGCGCATCCTTGTTCTTGGCGATCGCGCCGATGGTCGATGTCGAGGACAGGTCGGTGTGCCCGCCCAGCAGCGCGGCATTGGCTTCGGGGCTCGACTTGTAGGGGATGTGCGTGATCTCGACGCCCAGTTCCTTCCAGAGCAGCTCGGCCGTGAAATGACCCATCGTGCCCGTGCCGTAGGAAGCATAGGTCAAGGTCTTCGGCTTGGCCTTGGCCGCGGCGATGAACTCGGGCAGCGTCTTCCAGGGCGCATCCGCGCGCGCCGACAAGGCGATCGAGCCCTTTCCGTAGGCAAAGAGATACGTGAAGCTCTCGTGCGTGTATCCGGCGTCCGGCTGCATGTTCGGCACGCTCAGAAGGCTCGTCTCCGATGCGACCAGGAGCGTGTAGCCGTCCGGCTTCGCCGCGGCGACGAGCTTGGCGCCGACCGCAGAGGCCGCGCCCGGCTTGTTCAGAACGACGACAGGCTGGCCGAGGAATTCCTTCCACTTGTCCGCGAGAAAGCGCACCGACAAATCCGAGGTGCCGCCGGGCGGGAACGGCACAATGACTTCGATCGGCCGCGAGGGAAAGGTATCCGCGTAAGCCAGGCCAGCGAGCGCCGGCAAACCGCAAACGACAAGTGCTGCAAGGCGCAGGACGCGAAAGCACGACGGCATCGCTTGGTCTCCCCGATCAATAAGCCCGTCGGCTGAGCCCTTCTCCGTGCGAGGCAGATGAACTCGCCCAGCCGAACGCAGGGTGGCCGAGCATGACGGATCATGTCAATACATAAAAATAACTATCATATTATGGAATATGAATTGCCGAACGAAAAGGGCGCAGGTGCGAGCCTCGATGCCCGCGACCCGCGCCCCAATGCGCAACCGGCAATGCAGATTGCTGTCGCCCGACCTATTTCTTGAGGCCGATTTCCTTGGCGATGTCGTTCATCCACACCTCCCGCTCCTGCGTCAGCTTACGGATTTCAGGTCCGGACAGGCTGACCGGCATGAGCTCGAGGCGAAGCAGACCTTCGTCGATCTCCTTGCTGTATTTTGCGTAGGCCTTCTTGTGCGCATCGATGAGTTTCGCCTGCACATCCTCCGGCAGCCCCTTCGGCCCAAGCAGGATCGAGTAATAGTTGAGCTGCGCCTTGAAGCCCTGCTCCTTGAGCGTGGGCACGTCGGGCGCAAACGGCACGCGCGTGTCGGACGACGTGGCCAGCACGCGGATATCGCCCTTTTTGGCGAGCGCGCCGAACGACGGCGGAACGGCGAGATCGACATGGCCGCCCAGAACGGCGGCGTTCGCCTCCGGTCCCGACTTGTAAGGGACATGCGTGACCTTGATGCCGGCCTCGCGCCACAGGACCTCGGCGATGAAATGGCTCAGCGAGCCGACGCCGTGCGTCGCATAGGTCAGCTCGCCGGGCCTCTTCTTGGCCTCGGCGATAAAGTCGGCGAGCGTCTTCCACTTGGAATCGGGGCGCACCGTGAAGAACACCGCGCCCTTGCCGTAGGAAT
>JBFWWW010000024.1:0-5904 GCA_050245975.1 Hyphomicrobiaceae bacterium | reverse complement strand
CCGACGCCGTGCGTCGCATAGGTCAGCTCGCCGGGCCTCTTCTTGGCCTCGGCGATAAAGTCGGCGAGCGTCTTCCACTTGGAATCGGGGCGCACCGTGAAGAACACCGCGCCCTTGCCGTAGGAATGCAGAAACGTGAAGCTGTCGAGATCGTAGTCCACGTTCTTCTGCAGGATGCGCACCACCAGCAGCGGCGATTCCGATCCCAGGAGCAGCGTATAGCCGTCGGGCTTCGCGCTTGCGACGAGCTTGGCGCCGAGGGCGGAGGCCGCTCCCGGCTTGTTCACGACGACGACGGGCTGGCCCAGGAACTCGCCCCACTTGTCGGCCAGGAAGCGGACGGACAGATCCGATGTGCCACCGGGGGGAAATGGAACGACGACTTCGATCGGGCGGCTCGGATATGCCGGATCGGCGGCGCGTACGACGGACGGCAGCAGCATCGCGGACGCGAGGGCTGCCAGCAGGGCCAGGGTCGATTTCAAGCGGCAACGCATTCCTACTCTCCTCCTCTATCGCCGCCAAACGAGCCCGGCTCGCCCCCGCGGCACTACCTTTCCGTATTGACCGCGCGCAAACCACGGCGCGCGGCACCTTTCGCAACCTTCCGGGCCGGCCGCTCATCGACCGGCGGAAACAGCGTCAATCCCTGGATGTCCGCGCAGGCCGCCCGGATGGCCTCGACGACATGCTTGCGCCGGGCAGGATCGAACCTCTGCCTGAGGCCGATCACGCTGACCGCCGCGGCGATGCCGCTGGCGTCCAGCAGCAGCACGCCGATACCCGCCACCTCGCGCGTGAGCTGGCCCTCCTGGAAGCCGTAGCCCAGAGCACGCGATTTGCGCACCGACGCCCTGATCGTCTCGACCGAAAGTCCGAGATCCTCGTAGGCCGGACGGCAGCGCTCGAGGACCTCCTCGCATTCGTCTTCATCCATGTACGCGAGCATCGCGAGGCCGGACGCGCCGATGCCCAGGGGCAGGCGCTTGCCGACGTCCATCACGACGGTCGCAAACACCATCGAGCCGGAGGCCCGCGAGATGCAGACCGTCTCGTCGCCGGACCGGACCTGCAGAAGGACGGTATCGCCGGTCGCCTCGGCGATCTGCCTCATCGGCCCGTGAAAAAGCTCGCGGAACGCAAATTGCGCATGCGCGATCGCCGCGAGCGAGATCAGCTCCGGCCCGACGCGATAAGACTTGTTCGCGGAGCGATGGACGAGGAAGCCGAGATAAACGAGCGTGCCGAGCAGACGGTGCGCCGTCGCGACGTTGAGGTTGAGCGCCTGCGCCACTTCGGAGAGCCGGCGCCCCTCCTCACGGCCGGACGCAACGAACCTCAGGACGCTCATGGCGCGCAGGATGCTCTGGCTGCCGCCAGGTGCCGTGGCCCCACGACGGGCCGGACTGGATTTTTTCTTCTGCACGTGAAGCTCCCACCTTCTTAAGTAAGAATCATCGGACACTAGTATGTCAATATGTATAAATACATATCATATTATGGAATATAAGGCGAGGGCAATCTGCAGCTTTCTAGAGCAGCGCGCACGTTGTCGTCGCATGCGCAGCGACCTTGCCATCCGGCAGAAGCAGATGGACCTCTCCGAACGCGAGCGACTTCGTCGCGCGCAGGATGCGTCCGGTGAGGATGGCCTCGCCGGCATCCTGCGGTACGCCGCGGAGGAAGCTGGTCTGGAGCTGCACGGTCGCCATCGCCCGGCGTTCCCCGGCATGCGCCATGACGGCGAGCACCATCACGGTGTCCATGGCCGCCATGATCGCCTGCCCGCACAGGTATCCGGCGGCATGCACGACATGCGGGACGACCGGCAGCGCCACGACCACGGCATCCGGCGCGGCTGAAACCAGCCGCAAGTTCATGCCGCGCACCAGCGGTGCCACCCGCTCATCCAGCACCGCCTGCAGCATATCCATCATCGGCGGCGCCTCGCGTCACGGGACGGGTTGCAGCTCGGCGAGGAACCGGCGTGCGTTGTTGACATAAGACGCCGTACCCTTCGCGAAGTCCTCGCGCTCGGCGTCCGTCAGCGCGCGACGGAAAACGGCGGGGACACCCGCCCAGAGCTCGCCCGTCTTTATCCGCTTGCCCGCCGTCAGCAGCGATCCGGCTCCGAGCATGCCGCCGCCCTCGATGACGCAGCGGTTGAGCACCGTCGAGCCCATGCCGACGAACGCTTTATCCTCCAGCCGGCACCCGTGGATGATGCACGCGTGCCCGACGGTGACGTCATCGCCGATGACCGTATAGTTGTCGCCCGGATCGACGTGAACGATCGTTCCGTCCTGGATGTTGGTCCGCTCCCCGATGCGGATGTAGTTGGCATCGCCCCGCAGAACGCAACCGAACCACACGCCCGACCCCGCGCCGATCTCGACACGACCGATGATGGCGGCCGTCGGCGCGATCCAGACGCTTTCATGCACCTGCGGCGCGTGCTCGCCGAGCCGATAGAGAGCGCGCGGCAGATGTGAGTGCGGCATGGCCAGCCCTCTGCAAGCGTCGGGATAAGCTCAGAGATAGTAGGACTTGTGGATGATCTTCCACTCGCCGCCAACCTTGGCGAGGTTGAACAGGTCCTGCCCTTCCATCGCCCTCGGCCCCATGACGAACCGGAACGGCACGCGGACGCTGGCGATGTGATCGACGATCCAGACGTCGATCTCCTTCGCCTGCTCCTCGGCGTTGTCGTATTTCTTGTGCAGCGAGCCGATGGTCTCGACGAACTCGTCGAGCGAGATCGTCTTCACCTCGTCACCCTTGACATAATAGTGCGCGATGTTGGCCGCGGGGTGGAAGGTCGAGCGGAAGACGTCCGGCTTCCAGGAGCGAACGGCGTCGAGATAGCGCTCGATCACCGCGCGTACTTCCTTTTCGCTCTGCGCTACGTCGGCGGTACTGGACATGAAGTGCTCCGTTTTCTGCAGTGATGAGATGAGACTTGTGGCCGTCAGGCCTGCTTGACGACGCCGGCCGCAACCAGGGCGGCGATGCCGGTGTTGTCATAACCATTTGACGCCAGAACCTCGCGCGTATGCTGGCCGACCGACGGACAGGCGCCACGCGCATCCGACCCGAAAGCCGGGACGCCGGGAATGTTGGCGGCAGGCGCCGTCCCCAGCGCACCGTGATCGACATAGCTCATGGTGCCGATCTCCTTTACATGCGGATCGGCGAGAAATTCCCCGTAGGTATTGATAACCGCGTTCATCACGCCGGCCGCCGTGAGCTCGCGCTGCCAATGCGCCGTCTCGCGTTTGGCGAACTCCTGTCGCAGGAGCGCCATAACTTCGTCCTTGTGCGCGCGCCGCTTGTCGCGCGTGTCGTATTTCGGATGCACCGCCAGATCGGGCCTGCCGAGCACCTTGCACAGGGCGGCGTAGTGCGCATCCCGCATGGCCGAGATGTTGATGTAGCCATCCGCGGTCGGCATCACCCCCACGGGAACGTAGGAGACCTCGGGCTTTCCATCCTCCAGGAAATATTCCAGCGACTTGGCCGCCTGGAACGCGGCCGCCGACTGCAGCATAGAGCAGTCGATGTAGGCGCCGCCGCCGCCCCTGAGCCGCCCTATGAGGGCAGAGGCAATGGCCTGGTAGGCATAAAGCCCGGTCATCACGTCGATGGCTATGATGCCGCTGCGCATCGGCGTGCCCGCATCGTCCCGATGCAGCGTCATCCAGCCGGAGAATGCCTGGATCACCGAATCGGTCACGGGCAGTCCTGAATAGGGCCCGTTCTGGCCGAACCCGGTAATCGAGAGATAGATGATGTCCGGGCGCCGCGTGCGAATGTCTTCGTAACCGAGCCCCAGCTTCTTCATCACGCCGGGACGATAGCTCTCGAGCACGATGTCAGCGCTCACGGCGAGCTTCTGCGCGATCTTGCGGCCTTCGTCAGCCTTCAGATCGACGGCAATCGACTTCTTGCCGCGGTTGAAGACGATGGCTTGCGCGGAGAGATCGCCATAGCGCTTGCCGAGCGTGCGGCCCCAATCGCCGTCGAGCGGCTCCAGCTTGACGACGTCGGCGCCGTTCTGGGCCAGGAGCATACCCGCATGCGGCCCGGCGACACCCTGCGTCGCATCGAGCACCTTGATGCCAGCGAGAGGCCCGATAGTCACAGCGCCGCCTCCGAAATTCCTGCAGAACTTCGATAGGGCGCATGCTTGTTTATGTCAATATATAACGACTTATATCATAATATGATATTTAAGGGAAAGCGCGTTCCCTGGCAAAGCACCGGTGTGGCGGAGACACCAAAGGGCATCGCCGCTCATCCTCCCGTGGCGTCGCAAGCCCGCGACATGTGCGCTTTGAATGCGTGAACGCATCGGCTAGACCGGTTAGGGGCGTTGCAGGCCTCGGAAAACTGTCCGGAGATGCCATGAACTTGAAGGGGAAAACGGTCGTCGTCACGGGTGCGGGCTCGGGTCTGGGCCTCGGCACGTGTCAGGTTCTGGCTGCGGCGGGCGCACACATCGCGGCCTTCGACATCAACGGACGGAGCGCCGCGGCGGTCGAGAAGGCGGCCGGGCCGGATGTTCTTTTTCAAGCCGTCGACGTTGCGAATGCCGCATCCGTCGAGACCGGCATCAACGCTGCGCTCGGCAGGTTTGGAGCAATTCATGCCGCCGTGAACTGCGCGGGCGTCAGCAGCGCGGCCAAGACAGTGTCCAAGGGGCGGCCTTATCCGCTCGACGACTGGAACCGCGTCATTGCCATCAACCTGACCGGCACATTCAACGTGATCCGCTTTGCGGCCCTCGCCATGAGCCGCAACGATCCGGATTCTGCAACCGGGGAACGTGGTGTGATCATCAATGTCGCCTCGGCTGCCGCCTCCCAAGGGCAGGTCGGGCAGGCCGCCTACAGCGCCAGCAAGGCCGGCGTCGTCGGCCTCACGCTGCCGGTGGCGCGAGATCTCGCACCGCACGCCATCCGCGTCGTGACGGTCTCGCCGGGACTGTTCGACACAGGGATGGCTGCCGGAATACCGGCCGTGGCGCAGGCCATCCTCGACGACATGGTGCTCTACCCGCACCGCATGGGCCGTCCGGAGGAATTCGGCCGTCTCGCCCGCCACATCATCGAGAACGAATACCTGAACGCGACGACGATCGATTTCGATGCGGGAGCGCGGCTCGCCACGCGAGCCGGACCCGGCCGGGCCGGCGACACGGTCTAGAACAGGAAAGCCGGCGATCCTTCGACCGCCGGCTCCCGCTGTCCGTCGATTGTCAGCTCACCATTTCGTCAGGTCTTCCGGCACGGGCAGCCACTGCGGCGTCGCCAGCACGTACTTTCCGTCCTTGACGGTCTCGATCTTGACCTTCCCGGACAGCAGGAACGGCGCCTGCTTCGTGAACGACACGCCGGCGAGCAGGCCCATCAGCTCGTCGTCCGTGAACTTGTGCGTCACCAGCGTCTCGTAGACAGCTTCGCCGGTGATCTTGTCGGCGCCGACACGCTTTGCCGTGTGCTCGATCGCGCGCACCGCGACGATACCCTGGCTGATGCCGAGCACGTTGAGAGGATTCCACTCGGCCGGCAGGCCGTACTGCTTGCTCAGCACCTGGTAGAATTCCCAGGCCTTGCCGGACTTGTCCGTCGTCGGCGCGATGCCGGTGACGACCATGTGGCCTTCCCAGGGCGCGTAGCTCTTCATGGCCTGGGCCAGCGGCCAGATGGTGTGCCAGGGCGAGGCAATCGTCGGGATGTTGACGCCGTGAAGCTGCTCGGCCCGCAGCGCCGCGGCCGCCAGCGTGGTGTTGGCCGTGCCCATGATGACGTCGGCCTTGGCGTCGATGATCTTCTTCATCGGGCTTGCGACATCCACCGGCTGGATCTCGACCCATTCGGTGGCGACGATCTTGGCCAGGCCCTT
>JBFWWW010000023.1:0-34132 GCA_050245975.1 Hyphomicrobiaceae bacterium | reverse complement strand
TACAGCCGAACGGTCGCGCACAACGATCCGCAGGGTCCTGCAGGCCGGTAGAGGCATCCCTGAGCGGCCGTGGTCTCCGCCTGGTGTTCACGTCCCGATCTTCGGGACACGGTGCCGGTCAAGCCCGATGGCAATATTTTTCTGCTCCATATAGATCTCGAAGGCGTAGTCGCCGCCATCCCGGCCGACGCCGCTGGCCTTGGTGCCGCCGAATGGCGTCGGCAGATGGCGCACGTTTTCCGAGTTCACCCAGACCATGCCGGCTTCGACGCCCTGCGCCACGCGGTGCGCGCGCCCCACATCTCCGGTCCAGATATAGGCGGCGAGCCCATAGCGAACGTCGTTGGCGATACGCAACGCGTCCTCCTCGTCCTCGAAGGGGATCACCGTCAGAACCGGCCCGAAGATCTCCTCCTGGGCGATGCGCATCGTGGTCTTGGCGTGGGTGAAAAGCGTCGGAGCGACAAAATTGCCCTGACCGTTGCGCGCGCGCGTGCCGCCGGTGGCGATCTCGGCACCATCGGCCCGGGCATGCTCGGTAAAGCTCAGGACCTTCTCCACATGGTGCGGATGGATCAGCGGGCCGATCTCGGTTGCCGGATCGAGAGGATGTCCAACCCTGATCTTGTCGACGCGCTCTTTCAGGTCCGCGACAAAGCTGGCGTAAATCGAGCGATGTACGAGCGCGCGGCTCGACGACGTGCAGCGCTGGCCGTTAAGGCTGTAGATCATGAACAACACGGCGTCGCGGGCACGATCGAGGTCGGCATCGTCGAACACGATCACGGGATTCTTGCCGCCGAGCTCGAAATGGACCCGCTTCAGCGTCGCCGCTCCCTGCGCCATGATGTGACTGCCGGTGACAGACTCGCCGACAAAGGCGATAGCTTTGATCGAGGGATGCTGAGTAAGGGCCTTGCCCGCACTTTCGCCAAAGCCGTGAACCAGGTTGACGATACCTTTCGGGAGACCGGCGCCTTCGAACACTTCGCTCATGATGTCCGACAGGATCACGGCCGAGAGTGGGCTCCATTCGGCCGGCTTGTGCACGACGGTGCAGCCTGCCGCCAGCGCCGGCGCTATTTTCCAGGTCGACAGCATGAACGGCGTGTTCCAGGGCGTGATCACGCCAACCGGACCGATGGGCTGACGGATGGTGTAGTTGAGATGCGTGTCGGTCGGTAGCGACAGGCCGTCGGCAACCTCGGGAGCCTTGTCGGCATAGAAGCGGAAATTCTCCGCTCCGCGCAGCGCTGCCTTCGACATGTAGCGGATCGGCTGCCCGCTGTCGGTGCTCTCGACCAGGGCGATCTCCTCGGCGCGCGCCTCGATGCGGTCGGCAATGGCATGGAGCAGTTTGCGCCGCGTTTCGCCAGGCACCGTTCTCCAGGTCTGGAAGGCCTTTTCCGAAGCGCGAGCGGCGCGATCGATTTCGGCCACCCCACCGGAGGATACCCGGCAGAGCACGGTGTTATCCGATGGATCGATGGTCTCGAAGGTTGTGCTGCCGACTACCTCCTCGCCGTCGATGCGGTGCGCAACAGGCGCGCTCTTGAAGCGCGCCAGGAAGTGCTGGGCTTTGCGCAGGTTGTCGTTCAACGCATCGTTGGCAAGAGGCTCTTTCATACCGCTCTCCTGTGGCGTGGCGGACGTTGCCAAAACGTTGTTGCTTGCACTTTGCCGGCGCTTCAATCGAGAACGTAAGCCGGCACGGGTGACAGCAGCGGGGGTTTGGTTGTCTGCAGCGCTGTCCCGTCGAAGCTCTCGACGGCCATCGCCTCATCGAACCAGCGACGCGGAGGAGGAGCGCCCCAGAGTGTCTGCCGCGCGGGGTTGTTGAGGTTCCAGCGGATCGGTTCCGCATTCGTGTTCCCGGTGAGGTAGTCGCCGGTGTACAGCTCGAAGCGGTTGCCGTCCGGGTCGCGGAAGTAAACGAACAGCGCATTGGAGATGCCGTGTCGCGCCGGTCCACGCTCCAGGTTGTCGGCATAGCCGGCACCGGCGAGGACGTCGCAGGCGCGGATGATCGCCAGCGGATCAGGCAGCGAGAAGCCGACATGATGCGCGGCAGGGCCTGCTCCGGTCATGACGGCGATGTCGTGTACCGTCGATTTACGAAAGAGCCAGCTTGCCCAGACGCGCTTTGCCGGCGGATCGGACTCGGTGAGTTCGGCGCAGCCAAAGCCGAGCTCTCCGGTATACCATTCGTATGCGGTCTGGGCGTCCGGTGTCAGGACGTTGACGTGATCGACGCGTGTCGGGGATGCGCCCTTGTGCAGGTGGTGCTGTTGCACCAGCCACGTCACCTGGTCCATCTCGGCATAGTAGTCGACGACAAATCCGAAGGGATCCTGGACGCGCAGTGTGCGACCCTGGCCGAGCATGTCGTTGCCGGCCCAACGTGTCGGCAAGCCGAGGCTTTCGAACCGCGTCTTCATGCGATCGAGGTCACTGTCTTCGGCCACCACAAAACCAATGGGGCCGACGCCGGCCGACTTGGCCTTGCGGAGCACGAAAGTGTGGTGCTGCTTGTCCTCGGTGCAGCGCAGGTAGATGCGGCTGCCGTCGCGGGCGGTCTCGTGCAGCCCGACCAGATCGACATAGAAGTCGCGGGCCCGCTCGAGATCCGTCGTGAGGAATTCGATGTGCCCGAGCTTCCGGATGTTGGCGATATCTTTGATTTGCCCGGTGCTCATGCGTCGTCCCTTCCCGCGTTCACACGTATTTTCAATCAGCCGCCTGATGATCGCAACGATCAGGCGTCATCGCTTCCGACATCTGGCGTCGGCGATTTGGACACCTCGGTGTCGCTCAGGCCGAAGCGCTTCATCTTGGTGTAGAGCAGCTGCCGGTTGATGCCGAGGCGGCGCGCAGCCTCGGCGCGATTGCCGCCTGCCTCGATGAGCGCGGCCTCGATCATGCGTTTCTCGAGCCCTGCGACGGCGTCGGTCAGGTCGGTCGGATCGGCGGGTGCGGGAGGCGTTGGCGCTACGGTTGCGGGAAGCTCCAGATCGTCCGCAGCAACGACGGCGCTGCGCACCAGCGCCTGGCAACGTTCCATCACGTTCTTGAGCTGACGCACGTTGCCGGGCCAGTCGTAACGGCGCAAGCGTTCGGCCGCTTCGCTCGACAGCACCTTCGCGGGCGCTCCGGCGAGGCGCAGGAAATGCTCCGCAAGCGGCCGGATGTCGTCGCGGCGCTCGCGCAACGGCGGCACCACGATAGGAACGACGCTGAGGCGGTAGAAGAGATCCTCGCGAAAACGTTTCTCCGCGACCAGCGTTGCCAGGTCGTGGTGGGTGGCGGCCAGTACGCGCACGTCGACCGGCACCGGCTTGCCGCCGACCGGCGTTACGACGCGCTCCTCGAGGACGCGCAGGATCTTGGCCTGCATGGCGAGCGGCATGTCGCCGATCTCGTCGAGAAACAGCGTGCCCTTCTCCGCGTCGCGGAACGCGCCTTTGCGATCGGCGACCGCACCGGTGAAGGAGCCGCGGACATGACCGAAGAGCTCGCTTTCGAGGAGATCGGCGGGGATCGCCGCACAGTTGACGGCAACGAAGGCGCCCTGTGCCCGCCGCCCGTGCGTGTGCAGCGCGCGCGCCACCACCTCCTTGCCCACGCCCGTCTCGCCGAGGATCAGCACGGTCGTGTCCTTGTCGGCGAGCATGCCGATGGATTTCTGGACGGAGCGCATCGCGGCGCTGTCGCCGACGATGATGTCGGCGCTCGGGCGCGCGTGCTTATTGGCCGGCTTGATCTCTTTCGGCAGCATGCGCGCGAGCAGGTCGGCGATATCCTGGCGGCCGATCGGCTTGGTCAGGTGATCGAACGCGCCGAGCCGC
The DNA here is from genome assembly GCA_050245975.1 of Hyphomicrobiaceae bacterium. GTDB lineage: Bacteria > Pseudomonadota > Alphaproteobacteria > Rhizobiales > Hyphomicrobiaceae > JBFWWW01. Next base: position 30,287 of record JBFWWW010000023.1, on the reverse strand, counting down.
ATGGCCTCGATGGTGTTGGCGGCCGTGGCGAAGGCCGTGAGCACGACCACGGGCGGCGGATCGGGATAGGTCTGGATGCGCTTCAAGACCTCGATACCATCGAGACCCGGCATGCGCAGATCCAGGAGCACCCCGTCGACCGGCTTCGTCCGCAAGAAATCCAGAGCGGCCTGGCCGCTCTCCTTGGCAACGGCATGATGCCCGAGATCGGTGATCGTCTCGACAAGACCGTCGCGCATGGCAGCGTCGTCATCGACGATCAGGATGGTGGACATGGCAGCTCGATCTCGAAGGCGGACCCGTTCTCCAATCGCTTGTATCTGGCTTCCCCATTATGGGCACGGGCGATCTCGCTCACGATCGCGAGCCCGAGACCTGTGCCCTCTGCGCGGCCGGTTACGAACGGCTCGAACAACCGCGGCGCCACGGCCTCGTCGACGCCCGGGCCTTGATCCTGGATCCGAATGACGGCGGACCTTTCCGCGTATCGCGCCGACAACGTGATCTTGCCGTCTGGCGGGCTTGCCTCGATGGCGTTGAGCAACAGGTTGTCGACGGCGCGCGCGATTTCGGCTTCGTCGCACCCGGCGAGGACGGAGGCGACGGGAATCTCGAGAGTAACCCCCTTGCGACCGGCCAGTTCCCGATGCGCGTCGGCGCGGTGCCGCAGGAGTGCGTTGAGATCGATTTCGGTCGCGTTCAGGGCTTTGCGATGCGTCGTTGCGAGAAGGTCGCGAAGCAGCTTCTCCAGGCGTGTGATCTGCTCAAGGGTGCTTTGCAGCGACGCGCGGGCCCGGGCGGGATCATCACTTGCAAGTGCGTTCTCGGCTTTGAGCCGCATGGCCGCGAGTGGATTGCGGGTCTCGTGAGCGAGGCCGGCCGACAGTCGGCCGACGGCAGCAAGCCGCTCCGCGGCGCCGGCCTGTCGCCGCGCCTCCTGCAAACGCTCTCCGGTCGCGTTGAGCGCGTTGACCAGCCTGTCGAGATCAATATCTCCCGTCGACGGCATCTTCGGCAGATCGAGCGCATCCTGCGCCCCCAGACTTTGCTGCAAGCGCGTGACGCGCCGGGTCCAGCCGAGCAGAACAGCCGCCAGCAGCAGGGTCGATGTGACAACGGTGAAGGCGGTCAGTGCCAGGCCCAATCTGAGCCGATCATAGGCAGGTCCGGCCCAGGTATAGACACGGGTCATGGTCCAGCCCGTAAGGTCGGCCAAGGGACCGGACAGCGGGCAGGCGTGGATGATGAGTGTTTGCGATCGTCCCTGCTGCATGCGGTCTGCCGGCAGATCCGTTGCAAGTACGTCCTCGTTCACACGCTGGATGGCAGGCAGTTCGGCGGTTGGTATGTCGGTTTTGGGGCCGCTGCCCTCGTAGGTCGGAAACGCATAGGCGAGCACGCCGTCGTTCCGCCTCCAGACACCGCCCTCAACGCCTGGAAATCTTGCAAGCGCGCTCGCGGCGACCGAGGTCAGATCGGCGCGCAGTGCGCCGGGCTCAATGTCCGGCGATTTCGCCGTCCATCCAGTGGTATAGAAGCTGTAGCGATCTGCGATCGCGCGGCAGGCTCTTGCGGCGACCTCGTGGCCTTCGGCAACCTGGCGCGCGGCCGTCTGCGAGTAGAACTGCCAGAACAGGAACGCGGTTGCCGTCGCCGAGAGAGCAAGGAGCAGCCACAGGCCGAACAACTGGCCGCGCGCAGAGGATAGCCAGGATCGCATCTTTTCGGTCGGGCCCATGGTGCGGCGCTATCTTCTCATCGGGCAGCATATCTTCCAAAGAGCATGCCAGGGCCCGAAATCCCATGTTGTCGGCGGGTCGGCAGCTCTCGGCTTCTCGACCCTGTCCGGAAAGCTGACGGCCACATGTCGCCTCTCCTGACAGGCCTCAGTGTGTCGCCCAGAGCCGTTGCACCGCGCAGCAGCTGGCTCTCGTTCCGACCGGCGGATGACACTCAAAACGCGGTGGGACAAACGAGCCAAATATCGCGATAAATCAATTGCCTCCGGAGAGGGTGGCGTCCCGGAAGGGATTCGAACCCCTGACCTACGGTTTAGGAAACCGTTGCTCTATCCTGCTGAGCTACCGGGACGCAATCTGTCCTACGTGCGAGGCCCGCCGGCCGACAGCGCGCAACTATGCATGCCGATCCGGCGCAGGCAAGACGCGAGCGGCCGAGCGCGCCTCAACGCGACGCGGCGCCGATCACGCCGTCACGCGACAGAGCAGCGATCTCGTCCGCCGGCAAACCCCAGTCCGCGAGAACCTCGGCGCTGTCGCGGCCTCGTGGCGCCGGCGGCGCGCCCGGACTTGCAGCCGTGCGGCTGAAGCGAGGCGCCGGCGCGGGTTGCAGCACCCCGTCCTGCCGTATGAAGGTGGACCGCGCCGCATTGTGCGCGTTGTCGGCAACTTCTCCGAGGCCGAGCACCGGGGCAACGCAAGCATCGCTGCCAGCGAAGACCGTCTCCCATTCCGCGCGTGTCCTGCCGCGGATTGTTTCCTCGAAGATCCGGCGCAGCTGCGGCCAGCGGTTGCGATCGTGCTGCAAAGGCAGCGCAGCGGCGTCGAGCCCGAGCTTGGCAATGAACTCGTCGTAGAAGCGCTTCTCGATCGCGCCGACGGAGAGCCATTTGCCGTCCTTGGTCTCATACACGTCATACCAGGGCGCACCCGTGTCGAGGATGTTGGTGCCGCGCTCATCGCGCCAGATGCCTTGGGCGAACAGCCCGTACATCGCGGTCAAAAGGTAGGCCGCGCCGTCGACCATCGACGCGTCCACCACTTGTCCCTTGCCTGAGCGCTGCGCCTCCAACATCGCGCAGACGACGCCGAACGCGAGGAACATCGCGCCGCCGCCGAAGTCGCCGACCAGGTTCAGGGGCGGAACGGGCGGCCCGCCGGCACGCCCGATGGCGTGCAAAACGCCCGACAAGGCGATGTAGTTGATGTCGTGTCCGGCGCGCGGCGCCATCGGCCCGTCCTGGCCCCAGCCGGTCATGCGCCCGAACACGAGCTTCGGGTTGTCTTTCTGCAGCACCTCGGGACCAAGCCCCAGCCGCTCCATCACTCCGGGGCGGAAGCCTTCGATCACTGCATCGGCCCTGGCCGCGAGTTTCCGCACGACAGCGCATCCGCGCTCCGACTTGAGATCGACGGCAAGCGACCGGCGCCCGCGCAGGAGGAGATCGAATTTCGGATCGTGCCTGGGCACACCGAGGTCGATGGCCTCACGCCGATCGACACGGATGACCTCCGCACCCATGTCCGCCAGCAGCATGGCGCAGAACGGTGCAGGCCCGATGCCCGCCATCTCGACAATCCTCAATCCGCGCAAAGGACCCATTCCAGTTACCTTTCCATTGCCAATCGACCTGCTTCGATACGCTCCAGGCACTCAGGCCCGCCTGTTCGCTCCGATCATGCTTAACCGCGCGCAATCCGCCAACTTTTTATAAATTCTCGCGTGCTTTTCTGTCACCAAAACACGGCGTCAACACAAGCAGTTAGAGTGAGCGTGACGGAGAGCAAAGAGCCGGTCGGGCGCCTGGGCGCCTGGGCCCGGAGGCTGCGTGCGCGACTGCGCAGGCCGGCGGCACGGCTGCGCCGTGCGGACCGTTCGGACCTGCGCGACCCGGCAGCGGAGTTCTCGCGCTTCCTGTCCATCGGCGATCGACTGCAGCGCGGTCTCGAGGAGCTCAAGGATATCCAGTGGGAGATCCGCGAGAACGAAGCCCGCTATCGCGATCTGCTCGACAACCAGGCGGACGTCATCATCCGCCGCGATGAGCGCGGAAACCTGACGTTCGTCAATCGCGCCTTCTGCCGTGTCTTCGGGCTCGAACGCCAGCAAGCGCTCGGCAAGCCGTTCCGTGTCGACGTGCTCGAAGGCGACGCGGTGGAGCCGTTGACGGTCGGATCGACCGAGCGGCAACAGCGCTACACGCAGCTCATCAAGACCGCAATCGGCCCGCGCTGGTTTGCGTGGGAAGAGCACACGGTCGTGTCCGCCCAGGGCGGCGTGGTCGAGACGCAAAGTCACGGCCGCGACATAACCGAGCAGAAGCAGGCCGAGCAAGCCCTGCAGGAGGCCCACAACCAGGCGGAAGGAGCCAATCGCGCCAAGTCGCGCTTTCTCGCGGCCATGAGCCACGAGATCCGCACGCCCATGAACGGCATTCTCGGCATGACGGACCTCCTGCTCGACATGCCCCTGTCGGCCGAGCAGACGACATACGCGCGCGCCATCGACCGTTCGGCCCGCACTCTGCTGGCGCTGATCGACGAGATTCTCGACTTCTCCAAGATCGAAGCCGGCAAGCTGTCGCTCAGCGCGGCACCGTTCGCCCTCGAGGACTGCATCCAGAGCGTCATCGAGCTGCTGGCGCCGAAGGCTGCCGAAAAGCGCATCGAGATCGCCTGGGCCGTGGACCCGCGCCTCCCGCGCCTGTTCCTCGGCGACGAGATGCGCGTGCGCCAGATCGTCATCAACCTCGTCGGCAATGCCATAAAATTCACGGACAAGGGCGGCGTCCTGGTCACTGTCAGCGCGGGGCCGGAAGAGCGGCCACATACGCGCAGGGACGACACCATGCGCATCGCCGTGTCGGTCAAGGACACCGGCATCGGCATCCCGCTCTCGGCGCTTGCGTCGCTTTTCGGCGAGTTCGAGCAGGCCGGCAGCACGATGCACAGGCGCCAGGGCGGCACCGGCCTGGGGCTCGCCATCTCGCAGCGGCTCGCCAAGGCGATGGCCGGCGACATTCGCGTCGTCAGCGAGCCGGGACAAGGATCGACATTCACGGCGCGCCTGCGCCTCGGCGTGGCGACCGATCTGGGCGGCAGCCACGACGCGACGCCGCACGGATTGGCCGATCAACACGTTCTGTTCGTCGACAATCCACCGCTGCAACGGCGCGCGCTCCAGCTCGTCCTCGAAGGCAAAGGTATCCCCTCCGAGGATGCGGGCATCGGCAAGGCCCCGGCTCTGATCCGCAGCGCGGCGCGGGAAGGACTGCCCTTCACGGCGGTGGTCGTCGGTGCCGGCGTTGATGCGTCTGCCGCCAGATCGCTCCTCGAGGCGGCCCGTGCCGCAGCCCCCCAGGCCGGCGTGAGCGGCCTCGTCGTGATCGACACGGGCGGACGCGCCGATTTCGAGCGCCTGCGACCCGCGGGCTTTGAGTCATACCTGGTGCGTCCGGTCCGGCCGCAGGCGTTTCTCGCCCGCCTGGCGGGTCCCTCCGCTCCAGGCATCCAGCACCCGGGCTACGGCTCCACCGCACCGGCCGCGGCGGCTCCGCCGCAAGGCTCACCGCACCGCGTGCTGCTGGTCGAGGACAACGACATCAACGCGCTCCTCGCGCGCCGCATGCTCGAGCGTGAGGGCTGCGAGCCGCATCTTGCCGTCAACGGCCTGTGCGCGGTGGACGCCATGAGAGCGTTTCTCGACGGCGCCAGCCCCGGCTACGACATGATCCTGATGGACGTGCACATGCCGGTGCTCGACGGCATCGAAGCGACGCGGCGCATCAGGCTGATGTTCCAGACCGCCGGCCGAGGCAAACCGCCGCCCATCATCGCCCTGACAGCCAACGCTTTCGACGAGGACCGGCGCCGGTGTCTGGAGGCCGGCATGGATGACTATCTCGCCAAGCCCTTCGCGCGCGACGAGCTACGCCACCTCATCACCCGCTGGTGCGGCCCCGACGAGAGCAAGCGCGCGGCTTCGGCCTGACGTGGAACGTACCGCCACGTACCCTCACCCGTTGATGTCGTAGGCGGCCAGCGCGGCGAGATTGAGAACCTCGGTGTCCTTCGATCCCAGCGGACAGATCTGCACCGAGTGCGTCAGCCCGACCAGCATCGGCCCGATCAAAGTCGCGCCGCCCAGCTCCTTCAACATCTTGGTGGAGATGGATGCCGAGTGGAACGCCGGCATCACCAGCACGTTGGCGGTGTCCGAAAGGCGGCAGAACGGGTAGAGACGCATCGCTTCGCGATTGAGCGCCACATCGGCCGCCATGTCGCCGTCGTACTCGAAGTCGACGCCCCGCTCATCGAGAATCCTGACCGCCTCGCGAACCCGGTCGGACCTCTCTCCCCGCGGATGGCCGAACGTCGAATAGGCGAGCATCGCGACACGCGGCTCGATGCCGAGACGGCGCGCAACGCGAACCGCCTCCTCGGCGATGTCGGCCAGCTTCGGTCCGTCCGGCATGTCGTTGACGCTCGCATCGGCGACAAGCACCGCGCGACCGCGGATGAGCACCAGCGAGACGCCGATCACGGTGTGGCCCGAGCGCGCATCGAGCACGCTGCGGATGTTCTCATAGGCCGTCGACCAGTTGCGCGTGACGCCGGTGACCATGCCGTCGGCATGCCCCAGCGCCACCATGCAGGCGGCGAAGACATTGCGGTCGTTGTTGACGAGGCGTTGGCAGTCACGCAGCAGATAGCCGCGCCTCTGCAGGCGCGCGAACAGGAATTCGGCGTACTCGTCTCGGCGGCTGTCGAGGCTCGTGTCGTGCAGTTCGATGGCATCGCTGAGCTCGATGCCGGCAAGCTCGAACGCGTCGTGGATCGGTGCCTCGCGGCCGATGAGCACCGGCCGCCCGAGGCCGGCGTTGGAGAATGCGTTTGCCGCGCGTGCGATCTGCGGCTGCTCGCCCTCGGCGAAGACAATGCGCTTCGGTGCCGCGCGGACCTGCGCGAAAATGCTCTGCAGCCAGCCGGCGACCGGATCGAGACGCCCCGAAAGCTGGGCGACATAGCCGTCCATGTCCACGATCGGACGACGGGCGACACCGGTCTCCATGGCGGCGCGCGCAACGGCTGCGGGAACATGGCTCATCAGGCGCGGATCGAATGGCGCGGGAATGATGTAGCCCGGTCCATAGCGCACCTGCCGCCCGTGGAAGGCGGCCGCCACCTGATCGGGCACGTCCTCGCGCGCGAGGTTGGCCAGAGCCTTCGCCGCCGCGATCTTCATCGCGTCGTTGATGGTCGAGGCCTGCACGTCGAGTGCGCCGCGGAAAATGAAGGGAAAGCCCAGAACGTTGTTGATCTGGTTGGGATAGTCGGACCGGCCGGTGGCGACAATGGCGTCCGGGCGAACGGCGATGACGTCCTCCGGCGTGATCTCGGGATCCGGGTTCGCCATGGCGAAGATGATGGGCTTGTCCGCCATGGTCCGCACCATGTCCTGCGTCACCGCGCCGGCTGCGGAAAGACCGAAGAAGGCGTCGGCGCCCTTGAGGGCATCGGCCAGGCTGCGCGCCTTGGTTTTGGCGGCGTAGGCCGACTTCCACTGGTTCATCCCGTCCTTGCGGCCCTGGTAGATGACCCCCTTGGTATCGCAGAAGGTGACGTTGGCGCGCGGCATCCCCATTGCGGTGAGGAGCTCGAGGCAGGCGATGCCGGCGGCGCCCGCGCCGTTGACGACGAGCTTGAAGTTGTCGAGCGTACGTCCCGTCAGCTCCAACGCGTTGATGAGCCCGGCCGCGGCGATGATCGCCGTGCCGTGCTGGTCGTCATGGAAGACCGGGATGTCTAGCAACTCCTTGAGCTTCTGCTCGATGATGAAGCAGTCCGGCGCCTTGATGTCTTCCAGATTGATGCCGCCGAAGCTGGGGCCGAGATAGCGCACGCAGTTGATGACGGCTTCCGCATCCTCGGTGTCGACCAGCAGGTCGATGGCGTCGATGTCGGCGAAGCGCTTGAACAGGGCACCTTTGCCTTCCATGACGGGTTTTGCCGCCTGCGCGCCGAGGTTGCCGAGACCGAGGATGGCGGTGCCGTTTGAGACAACGGCAACGAGATTGCCCTTGTTGGTCAGGTCGTAAGCCCGCCGGGGGTCCTGCGCGATGGCCTGCACTGGAACGGCCACACCGGGCGAATAGGCAAGCGACAGGTCGCGTTGCGTCGCCAGCGGCTTGGTCGGCGTGATCTCCAGCTTGCCAGGCTTGCCCTGGCTGTGGAATTGAAGAGCCTCCTGCGCCGTGAAACGCGCGCCTGGAAACTTGGTCGACATGGGCGCTCCGAACTGTTGGGTTCTGCACGGCTTCTCAGGCCGCTTCCCTTGAGAACTTGGCAGGATACGGGGGCTGCCCGAGCCGCACAACACGCCATTGGCAACACGGGACCCGCAATGACGCGCCGGGCAGGCAAGGGACAGGCCGACCGCGACAAGCCGGCCGAAGCCGAAGAGCCGGCTCCGGCTGACGATCGCTCGCCCGCGCCGCCGGCCGGCGTCACGCCGTCCATGGCGCAGTTTCTCGAGATCAAGGCTGCAAATCCGGACTGCCTGCTCTGGTACCGGATGGGCGACTTCTACGAGCTGTTCTTCGAGGACGCGGTCGCGGCCAGCCAGGCTCTCGGCATCGTGCTGACCAAGCGCGGCAAGCACCTCGGACAGGACATCCCGATGTGCGGCGTGCCGATCCATCGCGCCGACGAATATCTCCAGCGCCTGATCAGGCAGGGTTTCCGCGTCGCCGTCTGCGAGCAGCTCGAGGACCCTGCCGAGGCGCGCAAGCGCGGCTCCAAGGCCGTCGTCCGCCGCGATGTCGTGCGCCTCGTGACACCGGGAACGCTGACCGAGGACAGCCTGCTCGACGCCAAGGCGCGCAACTATCTTGCCGCGCTGTCGGTCGCCACGTCGCTCGCGGTATTGGCCGCGGTCGACATCTCGACCGGAGAATTCGAGATCGCCGAGGTGCCGGCCGCCGACCTGCCCGGCGAGCTCATACGGCTGGCGCCCAGCGAAGTCATCGCATCGGACGCCACCCTCGCCGACGCAACCGTCACAGGATGGATCAAGGCCGCAGGAGCAGCCATCACGCCGGTGCCGGCGGCGACGTTCGACCGGCTGTCCGGCGAGCGCCACCTGAAAGAACAGCTTGGCGTCGCCGATCTCGCCGCCTTCGGGGCCTTCTCGCGACCGGAGCTGGCCGCGGTCGGCGCGCTGCTGAAGTACGTCGACCTGACACAGATCGGCCGTCGCCCGATGCTGCGGCCGCCGCGCCGCTCCGGCCCGGCAGGATTGATGGTCATCGATGCTGCAAGCCGCGCCAGCCTTGAACTTCTGCGAACGACGTCGGGAGACAGGCAGTCGAGCCTGCTGGCCGCGATCGACCGGACGGTGACGGGTCCCGGCTCGCGCGAGCTGGCGGCCCGCATCTCGAGCCCGCTGCGCGACGTTGCCGCCATATCGGCGCGCCTCGACGCGGTCGGCTTCCTCCTCGAGCGCGAGGTCGCACGCGAGGACGTCCGCCGCTGCCTGCGCGGGGCACCGGATGTCGCACGCGCCGTCTCCCGCCTCGCGCTCCAGCGTGGCGGCCCGGCCGACCTCGCCGCGATCCGCAATGGCATCGGCGCAGCGCACGCAGCAGCAAGGCTTTTGACGGACGCCAGCGGCGCCATCGGCCTTGCGGGCGAGCTGGCGCCCATCGTCCTCGGCCTCTCGAACGTGCCTCAAAGCCTGCACGACACTCTTGCCGCAGCACTCGTCGATGATCCGCCGATCCTGCGTCGTGCCGGAGATTTCGTCCGCGCCGGCTTCCGCTCCGATCTCGACGAGGCGCGCGCGCTGGCCGACGACAGCCGCAAGATCATGGCGGATCTCGAAGGCCGCTACCTCGCGCAGACCGGGATCAAGTCGCTCAAGATCCGCCACAACAATATTCTCGGTTTCTATATCGAGGTGACGGCGGGAACAGCCAAGCCGCTGCTCTCGCCGCCGTTGTCGGACACGTTCCGGCACCGCCAGACCATGGCCACTGCCGTCCGCTTCACCACCGAAGAGCTGGTCGAGACCGAGTCGCGTATCGCCACCGCATCGGAACGGGCACTGGCCATCGAGCAGGATGTGTTTGCCGAGCTTGCCGGCGCCGTTGCAGCCGCCGAGCAGCCGCTCGCCGCCATGGCCGCCGCATTGGCGGACCTCGACTGCGTTGCGGGCCTCGCCGAGGTCGCGGCCGTCGAGCGCTATGTCAGGCCCGAGCTGGACGATGGGCTCGCCTTCGATATTCGCGGCGGTCGCCATCCCGTCGTCGAGCAGGCTTTGCACGCGGCCCGCGCCGGACCGTTCATCGACAACGACTGTGTCCTGGGTACTCCGCCCATCGAAACGCCAACCGGTTTCGACGAGGCGAGCGACATCCGCATCTGGCTCGTCACCGGCCCGAACATGGCCGGCAAATCGACATTCCTGCGCCAGAACGCGCTCATCGCCGTGCTGGCACAGATGGGCTCATTCGTTCCGGCGCAGTCGGCTCGGATCGGCGTTGTCGATCGCCTTTTCTCGCGCGTCGGCGCTTCCGACGATCTCGCCCGCGGCCGCTCCACATTCATGGTCGAGATGGTCGAGACGGCCGCCATCCTCAATCAGGCCACCGAGCGCTCGCTGGTGATCGTGGATGAGATCGGCCGCGGCACCGCCACCTTCGACGGCCTGTCGATCGCCTGGGCAACGGTCGAGTACCTGCACGAGACGAGCCGCTGCCGCGCGCTGTTCGCCACGCACTATCATGAGCTGACCGCGCTGGCCGGCCGTCTCGGCCGCATTGCCAACGTGACCATGGACGTCAAGGAATGGCGCGACGAGATTGTGTTTCTGCACAAGGTCAAGCCGGGCGCGGCGGATCGATCCTACGGAATTCAGGTGGCCAAGCTTGCGGGACTCCCGAAGTCCGTCACCACCCGTGCCGGCAAGGTGCTCGCACTTCTGGAGAAATCCCAAAGCCGGCCCGACCGCGGCGATCTTGTCGATGAGCTGCCGCTGTTCCGAGCCGCAGAAGCGGTGCCGGCGCCCGCGCCACAGCCCTCGCCCGTGCTGGATGCGCTCTCCGGCATCGACCCCGACCGGCTGACGCCAAAAGAGGCACTCGAGGCCATCTATCGCCTGAAAGAGCTGTCGGCAAAAGAGCAGGACCCCGACAACGCATGATATCATTGCGCCGCACCGGTCGCCGGACGTATTGAAACGGGCGCATGGACACGAAGATTTCCGCAGCGGCACCCTATTTCCAGCCGCAGGCCTTGCGGCAGGAGCTGACGAGCCTCTGGCAGGCCCGCGGCGGCGACGCCGCGGCCGTCCGACCCGAAATTGTCGCCCGGCTGAAAGAGCTTGTCCGCGATGCATTCGCCGATGCGCGGCGGCAGCTCGAGGCGGACGGGCGTGGCAGGACGTGCGCCGAAGGACTGGCGCTGTTCCAGGACGAACTGATCCGCCTCGTCTACGACTACACCGTCGCGCATGTCTACCGGGCGCTCAACCCGTCGGATGCCGAACGCATGGCGGTGGTGGCGACAGGCGGATACGGCCGCGGCCTGCTGGCGCCGGGCTCGGACATCGATCTGCTGTTCCTGCTGCCCTACAAGCAGACGCCCTGGGGCGAGAGCGTCGTCGAGCACGTGCTCTACATCCTGTGGGACCTCGGCTTCAAGGTCGGGCATGCCACGCGCACGGTCGACCAGTGCGTGCGCCTGTCGGAAGCGGACATGACGATCCGCACGGCCCTGCTCGACAGTCGCCTGATCCACGGCGACGGCGCGCTGTTCGCCGAGCTCGAACGGCGCTTTCAGTCCGACGTGATCCGCGGCACCGCGCCACAGTTCATCGAGGCGAAGCTCGCGGAGCGCGACGAACGGCATCGCCGCTCAGGCGAGTCCCGCTACAGGGTCGAGCCCAACATCAAGGACGGCAAGGGCGGCCTGCGCGACCTGCACACGCTGCACTGGATCGCCAAGTACCTGCACGGCACCAGTCCGGCCACCGGCACCGCAGAATCGACCGTGTTCTCGCACGCCGAAATCCACACGTTCCGCATCTGCCAGGATTTCCTCTGGACCGTGCGCTGCCATCTCCACTTTTACACCGGCCGGCCGGAAGAACGGCTGACATTCGACCTGCAGCCCGTCATGGCGCAGCGGCTCGGCTACAACGACCGCCGCGGCCTGAGCGGCGTCGAGCGCTTCATGAAGCACTACTTTCTCGTCGCCAAGGACGTCGGCGACCTGACGACGATCCTCTGCTCGGCACTGGAGATCCAGCAGCTCAAGGCGTCGCCCGGTATCGCGCGTCTGTTCAATCCGCTCTCCTGGCGCACGCGCCGCCGCATCCGTCAAACGACCGATTTCCGCATCGACAACGGCCGCCTCAACGTTGCCGACCGCGACGTCTTCAAGCGCGATCCCGTCAATCTGATCCGCTTCTTTGCCCAGGCGGAGCGCACCGGCGCCTTTTTCCATCCCGAAGCCGTCCGCCTCCTGCGCAGCTCGGGCCGCCTCATCGACGAGAAGCTCAGGGCGGACAGGGACGCCAACCGCATCTTCCTGGAGATGCTGACCGCGCGCACCAATCCAGAGGCAACCTTGCGGCGCATGAACGAGGCCGGCGTTCTGGGCCGCTTCATCCCGGATTTCGGCCGCGTCGTCTCGATGATGCAGTTCAACATGTATCATCACTACACCGTCGACGAGCACCTGATCCGCACCGTGGGCGCGGTTTCTGAAATCGAGCACGGCCGCGCTGTCGACGCTCTCCCGCTGTCCACCGAGATCATCGGCACCATCCAGAACCGCCGCGCCCTCTATGTCGCGGCCTTCCTGCACGACATCGCCAAAGGACGCGGCGAGGACCATTCCATCGCCGGCGCGGCGGTCGCCCGCCGCCTGTGCCCGCGCCTCGGGCTTTCCGCTGAGGAGACAGACCTCGTCGCGTGGCTGATCGAGCAGCACCTGACCATGAGCACCATGGCGCAGAGCCGCGACCTTGCCGATCCGAAGACGATCCGTGATTTCGCCGACATCGTGCAGACGCCGGAGCGCCTCAAGCTGCTGTTGCTGCTGACGGTCGCCGACATCCGCGCCGTGGGCCCAGGCACCTGGAACGGGTGGAAGGGCCAGCTTCTCCGCACGCTCTACTACGAGACCGAATCGCTGCTGGCCGGCGAGCGTCGCCCGTCCGTCGCCAAGGACCGGATCGCGGCAGCGCAGACATCCCTGCGCGACGCGCTCCCCGACTGGACGGATGCCGAAGTCGCGCACTTCGTCGAGCGCCAGTACCCGGACTACTGGCTCAAGACCGAGACCCGCAAGCAGGCCGACCATGCGCGCCTGCTGAAGTCGGTCGAGGATGCCGGAAAGAAGTTCGGGACGGACTTCTCGACGCATGCCTTCACCGCCGTGACCGAGCTTTCGGTCGTCGCCCCGAACCATCCGCGACTGCTGGCGCTGTTCGCCGGCGCCTGCGCTGCCGCCGGCGCCAACATCGTCGGTGCCTACGTCGCCACGACGCGCGACGGGCTGGCGCTCGATACCTTCCTTCTGCAGCGCGAGTTCGAGCGTGACGACGACGAGCAGCGGCGCGCCACCCGCATCGGCGAGACCATAGGACGCCTGCTGCTCGGCGAAGTCTGGCTGGACGACCTCATCGCCAAGAAGCGGGAGATCAAGGGCCGGTCCGATGTCTTCAAGGTCGCGCCGCAAGCAGCCATCGACAACTCACTGTCCGACCAGTTCACGGTGATCGAGGTCGAGGGACGGGACCGGCCGGGCCTGCTCTACGATCTGACGAGCACCCTGTCCGACCTCAATCTCGACATCACCTCGGCGCATATCACCACCTTCGGCGAGAAGGCGGTCGACGTGTTCTACGTCACCGATCTGACGAACAAGAAGATCGCCTCGCAGCAGCGGCAGGACAGCATTCGCCGGCGGCTGAAGGCTGTGCTGTCGGAGGCGCAGGGCACGGCAGCGCCCTCCTGATGCCCCGACGGAAACCTCAAGCGCGTCCGTAATGACCGGAATGGACATTGCAAGCCCTGTTGCAGAGAGATCGCGGGTTGCAAAGGCGCTCCGTCGGATGGCCCTCGCATTCATACTGGTGTTCCTCTTGCCGCTCGGGCTGCATGCGGCCTGGTGGCTGTGGCGCGATCCGGCGCCCGCCTGGAACCGCGCCGACTGGTCGAGCGCACACCTGTTGCCGCCACCGGCACAGCACGCCGGCGCGATGGTGCGGATCTACGCGGCACGCGTCGGCCGCTGGCGCGGCGTTTTCGCCAAGCACTGCTGGATCGTGGTGAAAGGCCGGGGCGCGGATGCCTATACGCGCTACGACAAGGTGGCGTGGGGCCAGCCTGTGCGCACCAATGGCTGGGCGGCTGACGGCCGCTGGTACGGCCACATGCCCGAACTGGTCGGGTCGGTCGACGGCGCAGCCGCCGAAGCCCTGATCCCGAAAATCCGCGCGGCGGTCGCGAGCTATCCCTACAACCAGCCCGGCCGCTACTCGGCATGGCCGGGCCCCAACTCGAACAGCTTCGTCGCCTATGTGCTCGCGCGCATTCCCGAAGCTGCGATCGCCCTGCCGCCGACCGCCATCGGCAAGGACTGGCCCGTCGCAGGTGATTTCATCGGCCTCACGCCCAGCCGCACCGGCATCAGGGTTTCGGCCGGCGGGCTGCTCGGCGTCTCGATCGGCTGGGTGGAGGGCATCGAGGTCAACGTCCTCGGTCTCGTCGCCGGGCTCGACATCCGCCACCCCGCCCTCAAGCTGCCGGGTTTCGGGCGCATTGGCCTGCCCGCTTTCGCGCCTCCCGCATCCAACTGAAGTCATGCATACACACAGGCGTCCGCAGTGCCGCGGCTTGCCCTGCCGGGCCGGCTCGGCTACCCATCCCACCCCATGACGCTTTACCGCTCCTTCGTCACCGTCGGCGGCCTGACGCTCGTGAGCCGGATTTTCGGCTTCGTGCGCGACATCCTGATCGCGGCGACGCTCGGCAGCGGCGCCGTCGCCGACGCATTCTTCGTCGCCTTCCGCTTTCCCAACCTGTTCCGCCGCCTGTTCGCCGAAGGCGCTTTCAACTCCGCATTCGTGCCGCTGTTTGCCAAGCAGCTCGAGGGTGAAGGCCGCGAGGCGGCGCGCGTTTTTGCCGAGGAAGCGATGGCCGGCCTCGTCTTCGTGCTAGCGGCGCTGATCATCGTTGCCGAACTGGCCATGCCGCTCCTCATGTACGGCCTGGCGCCGGGGTTCAGTGCCGATCCGGCGAAATACGATCTCGCCGTGCTGCTGACGCGCATCACGATGCCCTACCTGCTGTGCATGTCGCTGGTGGCATTGCTGTCGGGCGTGCTCAATTCGTTCGGCAGGTTCGTCGAAAGCTCGGCGACATCCATCGTCCTCAACATCACGATGATGGCGGCGACCCTGTTCGCCATCGCGCTCGGCCTGCGCAACGAGCCCGCTGCGGGCGTGGTGCAGGCATGGGGCGTGTTCGTCGCCGGCATCCTGCAGCTCTGGCTCCTTTTCGATGGCGCGCGCCGCAACGGCTTTCATCTCAGGTTGCGCCGCCCGCGCATGACGGAGGGCATGCGCCGCCTCGTACGGCTCGGCATCCCGGGCGTGGTGGCAGGCGGCGTGACGCAGCTCAACATCGTCATCGGCACCGTCATCGCGTCCATGCAGAACGGCGCGGTATCGCATCTCTATTACGCCGATCGCATCTATGAGCTGCCGCTCGCCATCGTCGGCATCGCCATCGGCGTCGTGCTTCTGCCGGATGTTTCGCGTCACCTGCGCGCCGGCAACGATGTCGCGGTGATGGATAGCCAGAACCGCTCGCTCGAGTTCGCGATGCTCCTGACCGTGCCGGCCTCCGTCGCGCTCGCCGTGATCCCGACGCCGATCGTGCAGGTGCTCTTCGAGCGCGGCGCCTTCACGCCGGCCGACACGCCGGCCACCGCCTACGCGCTCGCCATCTTCGCGCTCGGCCTGCCCTCCTTCGTGCTCATCAAGGTCTTTTCGCCCGCCTATTTCGCGCGCGAGGACACCGCGACGCCGATGCGATACGCCACGATCAGCCTGGCGGCCAACACGCTCGGCTCGATCGCGCTGTTCTTCCTCTTCGCCCGCCTCGGCCTGATGCCGCATCTCGGCATTGCCGTCGCCACGACGCTCGGCGGCTGGCTCAACGCCGGGCTCCTGTGCGCCACGCTGTCGCGTCGCGGACATTTCAACGCGGACGAACGTTTGCGGCGTGCCCTGCCGCGCATCGTGCTGGCGAGCGCCCTGATGGGCTTTGCGCTCTGGATCGCCGCTGCGCAGCTCCAGCCGTGGCTTGCCGCGGCATCGCCGGCGCTGGTGCGCATGGCCACCCTCGCGGTGCTCATCACGATTGGACTCTTGGTTTACGCCCTTGCCGCGCTGCTGCTCGGCGCGGTCGATATGCGACAATTGCGTACGCTCGTCGCCCGGCGCCGCGCGCCCCCCGCCGCCTGATCTGCGCGGCCGGCCGGCAACGGACCCTTGCACTCGCCAACGTGCCGCGCCATA
Source organism: Hyphomicrobiaceae bacterium (assembly GCA_050245975.1). Classification (GTDB taxonomy): domain Bacteria; phylum Pseudomonadota; class Alphaproteobacteria; order Rhizobiales; family Hyphomicrobiaceae; genus JBFWWW01. The sequence goes on along the minus strand of JBFWWW010000023.1, from coordinate 13,955 downwards.
ACGCGGCCGGCTTCAACGAGAGACCCCGATGAGCATTCCGCAAAAGCCGACGCCCCGCGTCTTCTCAGGCATGCAGCCGACCGGCAACCTGCATCTCGGCAATTATCTCGGCGCCATGGTGCGCTGGGTCGAGATGCAGAAGAGCCATGAGTGCATCTACTGCGTCGTGGACATGCATGCGATCACGATGTGGCAGGATCCGACCGAGCTCAAGGACGCGACGCGCGCCGTGACCGCCGCCTACATCGCCTCGGGTCTCGATCCGAAGAAGAGCATCCTGTTCAACCAGAGCCAGGTGCACGAGCACGCCGAACTGGCATGGGTCTTCAACTGCGTCGCACGCCTTGGCTGGCTGAACCGCATGACGCAGTTCAAGGAGAAGGCCGGCAAGGATCGCGAGAACGCCTCGGTCGGTCTCTACGCCTATCCGAACCTGATGGCCGCCGACATCCTTGTCTATCGCGCGACCCATGTGCCCGTGGGCGAGGACCAGAAGCAGCATCTGGAGCTTGCGCGCGACATCGCGCAGAAGTTCAACAACGACTATGCCGACAGCATCCGCTCGGCCGGCTTCGAGGACGGCCAGTTCTTTCCGCTGTGCGAGCCCGTCATCATGGGGCCTGCGACCCGCGTCATGAGCCTGCGCGACGGCAAGAAGAAGATGTCGAAGTCCGATGCGTCGGATCTCGCCCGCATCAACATGACGGACGACGCCGACGCCATCGCGCGCAAGATCCAGAAGGCCAAGACCGACCCGGAGCCGCTGCCGGACAACGAGGCTGACCTCGAGCCGCGGCCCGAAGCCGACAACCTCGTCGGCATCTATGCCGCGCTCGCCGACACGACCAAGGCCAAGGTGCTTGCCGAGTTCGCCGGCGCGCAGTTCTCCGCCTTCAAGAAGGCACTCGCCGAAGTCGCGGTGGCGCGCATCGGACCGGTCAATGCCGAGATGAACCGGCTGCTCGCCGATCCGGCCGAGATCGATCGCATTCTCGCCGATGGTGCGCAGCGTGCGCAGGCGATCGCAGCACCCATCATGGACAAGGTCCGCGGCATCGTCGGCTTCATTCAGCGCCACTAGAGGCGCCCAAACTCATCATCGACGGCTATTGTTGGCCGCCTCAACACGTGGCAGCATGATCGCATGGCCAAGAAAAGGCGAGTATTCGAGCAAGGCCATGGACGCAAGTTCATGGTCATTGTCGACGAGACACCCGAGGTCGAGAGCGCGCTGTTCTACGCAGCCGCGCGCATGACCCACACGAGTGGAAAGATCTGCCTCCTCTACGTGATCGAGCCCGACAACCAGCTCTGGGGCGGCGTGCGACAGGTTCAGCTCGAGGAGGCGACCAACAAGGCGAAGGCCCTGTTCCGCCTCTTCCGCCGCAAGCTCAATTCCGCCGGGTTCGAGGCCGTCGTCACGGAGGACGTGATCCGCGAAGGCAGCCATGTCGAGCAGATCATCGCCCAGATCAACGAGGACGAGGACATTGCCGTGCTCGCCCTTGGCGCGGCAGTGGACGCGAAAGGGCCGGGGCCCTTGGTCTCGGCGCTGCTGGCGGGGTCGTCCGCGGGCAACTTCCCGATCCCCATCACCATCGTGCCCGGCGACCTGACGCTCGAGGACATCCAGGCGCTGGCCTGACCCTTCCTTGGGCCGACCGGCGGGGGCCGCCCTGCGGCGAGCCGTCGGCTGGCCAGGAAAACCCCAGCGCGCTACTGGGATTTTGACCGGCAGCTCCCCATCTATTAGAGTGATTCCAAATTTCCGCGCGCCGGTGCTGGCGCCGACACCAGACGCAGGAGACGGACCATGTTCATCCAGACCGAGCCGACGCCCAACCCGGCGACGCTCAAGTTCATTCCCGGCCGTTCGGTGCTCGGCGAGGGCACCGCCGACTTCCGCTCGAAGGAAGAGGCCGAGGCATCCCCTCTGGCGCAGCGGCTCTTCGACATCGCCGGCGTCAAGGGCGTGTTCTTCGGGTCCGACTTCATCTCCGTGACCAAGACCGACGGAGAGGATTGGCGACACATGAAGCCCGCCATTCTCGGCGCGATCATGGATCACTACATGACCGGCCAGTCGGTGATGGGCGACGCGGCGCAGGCGACCGCCGGCGAGGACTACGATCCGAAGGACGAGGAGACGGTCGCCACGATCAAGGAGCTGCTGGAGACGCGTGTGCGCCCGGCGGTCGCCAATGACGGCGGCGACATCGTGTTCCATGGTTTCCGCGACGGTGTCGTGATGCTGCACATGCGCGGCGCCTGCGCCGGATGCCCGAGCTCGACGGCAACCCTGCGCCACGGCATCGAGAACCTGCTGCGGCACTTCTGCGCCGAGGTTCAGGAAGTCCGCCCCGTGTGACGGGTCCGATCTCGACACAAGAAAGCCCCGCTCCGCCCGAGCGGGGTTTTTCGTTTTGGCTTCCCTTGCGCGAGTTCCGGCACTAGCGTCGCCGCCCATGAACGTCCTGGCGCTCGATACCTGTTTTGGCGCGGTTTCCGTCGCCGTCCGCCGCAAGAGCGCGCGCGGCGAATGGCTGCTGCATGAAGCCTATGAGGAGCGCGCCACCGGACATGCCGAGCGCTTGATGCCCATGATCGCCGAGGTGCTGTCGATGTCGGGCACCGGCGTCCCGGAACTCGACGCGATTGCCGTCACGAATGGGCCCGGCACCTTCACGGGGATGCGCATCGGCGTTGCCGCGGCGCGCGGCATGGCGCTGGCGGCCGGTCTGCCGGTCGTTGCCGCCACCAGCCTCGCGGTGATGGCGCACCGCGCCGATCTGCTGCTCGGTGCCCGTCGCGAGGGGCGGCGCATCGCGGTTGCCGTCGATGCACGGCGCGGCGACGTCTACCTGCAGGTTTTCGGGGAGAATGTCGGCGAACCCCTGATGGAGCCGGCGGTCGTTTCTCCGGCAGCCGCAGCAGCGCTGATTGCCGAGGCTCCGACGGTGGTGGTCGGCACCGGCGCGAGCGCGGTCGTTGCTGCGGCAAGCCATAACAGCCGCGCAACCGCAATGCTGCCGGGTCTGCAGCCGCACGCCCGGGCGCTTGCGCTTCTCGCGCCGGCTTTGCCCCGCGTCGATCCCGTGCGGCCGCTCTATCTGCGCGCACCCGACGTCAAGCCGCCGACGGCCCCGATCCTGCGCAGCGAGCCCGTGCCATGAAAACACCTATCAGCCTCCTCTGGGCGACGCCGGCCGATGCCGCCATGCTCGCCAGCCTGCACGGAACGCTTTTCGACACGCCGTGGACCACCGAGAGCTTCGCTGCGATGGCCGACGATCCCGGCTCCCTGCTGCTCGTCGCGCGAACTGCCGGGCAGCCCGAGCCGTTGGCCTTCATCGCCGGCCGGGTCATGGCCGACGAGGCGGAAATCCTGATGCTCGCCGTGCGCGCGGACGCGCAGCGCACCGGCATCGGCCGCCTGCTCGTGGAGGGTGTTGCCCGCGCCGCCAAGCGGGCGGGCGCTGCTTCGATCTATCTGGAGGTGGCCGCGGACAACGTCCCCGCCATCGGCCTCTACCGCGCTTGCGGCTTCAGCGAAACCGGGCGTCGGGCCAACTACTACAGCACGCCGGGTGGCCCCGCGCGCGATGCCCTGGTCCTCGCCCTTCCGTTGTGAGGCGCGCTCTCCTATAACGCGACTTGCACGCGACTGGCGACCCGACGGGAGAGCAATGACCGCCGCAGGAAACACGCCGAGCCGCATCGAACGGCTGTGCGCCGAGCAGGGCTTGCGCATGACCGGCCAGCGCCGGGTGATCGCGCGCGTGCTGGCGGCGGCGAAGGACCATCCCGACGTGGAGGAGGTCTACAGGCGCGCCAACGCCATTGACCGGCGCATCTCGCTCTCCACGGTCTATCGCACGCTGAAGCTCTTTTCCGAGCGCGGCTTCCTGGAGCGGCACGACTTCGGCGCCGGCCGGGGCCGCTATGAAACCGCGGCCCGCGCGCACCACGATCATCTGATCGACGTCGAAACCGGTCGCGTCATGGAGTTCAGCAACGAGGACATCGAGCGCATCCAGGAGCGGGTGGCGCGTGAGCTGGGTTTCATCCTCGTCGGACACCGGCTCGAGCTCTACGGCGTGCCCATCAAGAAAAGCCGCAAATAGCGACCTCCGGACGCATCCAGCCGATGGCGATGCTGCCGTCTTTACAGACCGGGGTGGCGCCGGATACACCTGCATTGTTGCATTGCAACAGAAACCCGGTCCAGGGGCATCCCAGGGGCATCGATGAGCATTCCGCGTGCGGAAACGACCGACTCGACAGCCGCCAAGCGCGTCTTCCTAAAGACGTACGGCTGCCAGATGAACGTCTATGATTCCGAACGCATCGCGGAAGCGCTGGCCCTGTCCGGATACAGCGAGACGGACAATCTCGACGATGCCGATCTCGTCCTGCTCAACACCTGCCACATCCGCGAGAAGGCCGCCGAAAAAGTCTATTCCGAGCTCGGCCGCGTCCGCGACGTGAAAGCGGCCCGCGCCGCCGCCGGCAAGACGACCGTCGTCACCGTCGCCGGCTGCGTGGCGCAGGCCGAGGGCGCCGAGATGGCCCGCCGCGCGCCGGCCGTCGATATCGTCATCGGACCGCAGAGCTATCATCGCCTGCCGGACCTCATTGCGCGCGCCGAGCAGGGCGGCGTCTCTGCGATCGAGACGACGTTCCCTGACGAAGACAAGTTCACCCAACTGCCGGGGCGCGGGCCGGCGCGATCGCCGGCAGCCTTCCTCACGGTCCAGGAGGGCTGCGACAAGTTCTGCACCTTCTGCGTCGTCCCCTACACGCGCGGCGCGGAATACTCGCGTCCCGTGGCCGATCTCGAGTCCGAGGCGCGCGCGCTTGCCGCCCGTGGCGTGCAGGAACTCACCCTGCTCGGGCAGAACGTCAACGCCTATCACGGCGTCGGTCCCGACGGACGCATCTGGTCGCTGGCGCAACTGCTGCGCGGGCTCGCCCGGATCGAAGGCATCTCGCGCCTGCGCTATACGACGAGCCATCCGCGCGACATGACCGACGACCTCATCGCGGCACATGCCGACGAGCCGAAAATGATGCCGGCGCTGCATCTGCCGGTACAATCGGGCGCCGACCGCATTCTCGCCGCCATGAACCGGAAGCACACCGCGGCAGAGTACCTCGAGCTTGTCGGTCGCATCCGCGCGCGGTGTCCCGACATCGCGCTTTCCACCGATCTCATCGTCGGCTTTCCCGGCGAAACGGACGGGGAGTTCGAAGCGACACTGCGCCTTGTCGAGCACGTCGGCTTCTCCCAGGCTTATGCCTTCAAATACAGCGCGCGCCCCGGCACCCCGGCCGCGACGCTCGGCGACCAGATCCCGGAGGCCACGAAGACGGATCGATTGGTCCGGCTCCAGGACGTGCTGAAGCATCAGCAAACATCGTTCAACACGAAGTGCGTCGGCCGTGTCCTGCCGGTCCTTTTCGACCGTCTGGGGCGCCTCGGAACACAGCTCATCGGCCGCTCGCCCTACCTGCAGTCGGTCCATGTGGAAGCGGCGTCCTCGTTGCTGGGACGCATCATGAACGTCGAAATCGCCTCTGCCGGACCCAACAGCCTCGCTGGCGTCGTAAAGGGTGCCTAAACGCCGTGATCAGCCTGCCCGCGCCATGCCCCATGCCCTATGCTAGGGTACGAATCGGGCCTGCCGGATCGGTCAGGCTTTCGACAAGGAGGCTCGGCATTTGAGCAGCGCCCGCGGTTCAGCGGCCACCGGAGTGGGAGCGGCACAGCGACCGCAGTCCCAGCAAAACAAGCAGCGACTGGTTGTACCCTTCGACGACAACCGGCTTCTCGCACAGCTTCTCGGAGAGCACGACGCCCATCTCGCGCAGATCGAGGCGCGGCTCGGCATCGAGGCTCATGCTCACGGCAACGTCGTGACGCTCGTGGGGCCGCAGGCGGCCTGCGAGATGGCGCGCGCCGTGTTGGAAAACCTTTACGCGCGGGTGCGCAACGGCGAGCAGATCGGTCCGGGCGACATCGACGGCCTGGTGCGGCACGTGAAGTCCGATGCGCCGGTCGCCGGCGGCATGGCGCAGGTTCGCACGCGCCGCCGCATCGTCACGGCTCGCACGCCGATGCAGTCCGACTACATCCGCGCGCTCGAGGACGTCGATCTCGTTTTCGGCGTCGGCCCCGCCGGCACCGGCAAGACCTACCTCGCCGTTGCATTCGCCGCGCAATGTCTCGAGCGCGGCCTCGTCGAGCGCATCATCCTGTCGCGCCCCGCCGTCGAAGCCGGCGAGCGGCTCGGCTTCCTGCCCGGCGACATGCGCGAGAAGGTGGACCCTTACCTGCGCCCGCTCTACGACGCGCTCTATGACGTGCTGCCGCCCGAAAAGGTCGAGAAGGACCTCGTGTCCGGCACCATCGAGATTGCGCCGCTGGCGTTCATGCGCGGGCGCACGCTGACGCACGCGTTCGTCATTCTCGACGAAGCGCAGAACACGACGACCATGCAGATGAAAATGTTCCTGACCCGCCTCGGCGAGGGCTCGAAGATGGTCGTGACCGGTGATCCCAGCCAGATCGACCTGCCACCCGGCAAGACGTCGGGGCTGGAGGAGGCCGTGCGCCTGCTGCACCGGGTCGAGGGCATTGCCGAGATCCGCTTCTCCAGCGCGGACGTCGTCCGCCGCGACCTCGTTGCCCGCATTGTCGATGCCTACGACAAGGCGGGCGGGCGAAAATAAGCCGCGCCATGAGTCTGCCACGCCCTTCTCGCGAAACCGCCGCCGCCCCGCCGGCCGATGCGCCCGTGTCGGATTCCGAACCTCCGCAACGGCTGACGGTCGGGATCGTTCGCGAAGCCGGCGACTGGACCCTGTTCGACCCGATCGATCCCGCTGTCGACGCCATCGCCGCTGCGCTCGCCGCGCATCCGCGCATCCGCGCATCTGCGCTCAAGGACGCAACCATCGCGCTCTCCAGCGATGAGCGCGTGCGCGCGCTCAATCTTGCTTATCGCGGGCAGGACAAGCCGACCAACGTCCTGTCGTTTCCATCCGGCGATCCCGACGACGGCTATCTCGGCGATATCATCCTCGCCCAGGAAACCGTCGCGCGGGAAGCTGCGGCGCAGGCCATTCCGCCGTCGCATCATCTGCACCATCTCGTCCTGCACGGCCTGCTGCATCTTCTCGGCTACGACCATGAAACCGACGCGGAAGCCGCGGTGATGGAAGGGCTGGAGACGGAAATCCTCGCCACGCTCGGGATTGCTGATCCTTATGCCGAACCCGGACCAGCCGCCGCGCCGGACGACGGGGAAAGGACCTGACATGCGGCCCCCGATTGCGCCATGACATCGAACGGCAATCACGGACGATCCGATGCGGATACGCCGGCCGTCGGCTGGCTGGCCGCTTTGCGCGCGCGCCTGGGCCTGCACGGCAGCCAGACGCTGCGCACGACGCTCGAGGAGGCCCTGAAGGACGCCGGCGACACCGCGGCGTTCTCAGCCGAGGAACGCGAGATGCTGCTGCGCATCCTGCGGTTCGGCGCGCTGCGGGTCGACGACGTGATGGTGCCGCGCGCCGACATCGTCGCCATCGACGAGAACGCCAGCGTCCGCGACCTGCTGAGACTGTTTCATGATGCCGGCGTGTCGCGCATTCCGCTGTTCCACGAGACGCTCGACGACCTGCGCGGCATGGTCCACGTCAAGGACGTGATGGGCTGGCTGCAGGCGGCCGTCCTGGGAGCGGATATGACCGCGACCGACACCGGCGGCGGCGACCTGTCGCGCTCCATCGCCTCCACCAAGCTGCGCCGGCCGGTGCTGTACGTCCCGCCGTCGATGCCGGCCATGAACCTGCTCATCCGGATGCAGACGACGCGCAACCACATGGCGCTCGTCGTCGACGAGTACGGCGGCACCGACGGACTGGTCACCATCGAGGACCTGGTGGAGCAGATCGTCGGCGACATCGAGGACGAGCACGACGAAGCCGAGGCGGCAAACATCACCGAGGACCCCAAGCTCGGCCTCATCGCCGCGGCGCGCACGCCGATCGACGAGCTGGAAGAGCGGCTCGGAGTGAAGCTGTTGCGCCCGGAGGAGGAAGCCGACATCGACACGCTGGGCGGTCTCGTCTTCTCGCTCGTCGGCCGCGTGCCCGTGCGCGGCGAGCTTATCCATCATCCTTCGGGCGTCGAGTTCGAGGTGCTCGACGCCGACCCGCGCCGGGTGAAGAAACTCAAGATCCACCGGCAGCCCGCCAAGCCCGGACCAGAAGCGCGGTCGGCCTAGCGCCTGCCGAAAACCGGTTTTCATGGCGCCGGAAGCGCACTAGGTTGCTGCGCGGTCGCGCATCCGCGCCGAAAACATCCTCCGCTTCATCCGCACATCATGGTCCTCAAGATCGTTCAATCCTGGCAAAGGCTGAGCGGCTGGCGGCGGCATGGCGGGCTCGCGGTTGCCGGAGCGCTCTCCGCGCTGGCGATGGCGCCGTTCTTCTTCTGGCCGATCCTCTGGCTCACGCTGCCTGCCCTGGTTCTCGCGCTCGACGCAGCGATACCGCCGCGAGACGACGCCGGCGTGCGCGGATGGCGCCGATTTGCAGCCGCTGCCTTGTGCGGCTGGTCGTTCGGGTTCGGCTACTTCCTCGCGGGCCTGTTCTGGGTGGGCGAGGCGTTTCTGGTGGAGCCGGAGCTGTTTGCCTGGCTGGCGCCGTTCGCGGTGCTGCTGCTGCCGACCGGCATGGCCCTCTTCTATGCGGCCGCGACGGCGGCGGCGGCGGCGCTGTGGCGTGGCGGGTTCGGCCGCATCCTCGCCCTTGCCGCCGCGCTGTCGGCTGCGGAATGGCTGCGCGGACATCTCTTCACGGGTTTTCCGTGGAACGTGCTCGGCTACGCGCTCACCGCACCGGATGTGCTGATGCAATCGGCGGCCCTCGCCGGCGTCTACGCGCTGACGCTTGTGGCCGTCGTCGTGTTCGCCGGCCCTGCGGCATTGTGGCTGACGCCGGCGATGCGGCGCGGTCGCGCGATAGCCGCGCTGGCGCTGGCCGTCGTGCCGATCGCCGCGCTCGGCGCCCTCGGCATCCATCGCCTGTCGCAACCCGTCCCGCCCGATGTGGCCGGCGTCCGTCTGCGCCTCGTTCAGCCCAGCATTCCTCAGCGCGAAAAGTGGATGCCCGGCAACCAGCGCAGCATCTTTGAAAAGCACCTGGCGCTCTCCGCCGGCAGCACGTCGATGACGCTCGCTGCCGGCTCCGGCATCACGCACATCATCTGGCCGGAGGCGGCGATGCCGTTCCTGCCGCTCGACACGCCGGAGGCGCTCGCCGCCATTGCCGATCTGCTGCCGCCCGGCACCGCGCTCATCAGCGGCGCCTTGCGCGTGACGACGGACGGCGCGCGCCGTCGCGTCTTCAACAGCCTGATCGCATTCGATGACGAGGCAAAGCCCGCCGCCGTCTACGACAAGATCCATCTCGTCCCGTTCGGCGAGTATCTGCCGTTCCAGCCCGTGCTGGAGACCATCGGCCTGCGTCAGCTCACGCGCCTGCGCGGTGGATTTGACGTCGGCCCCTCGCCGCGGCCGCTGCTGAAGGTGGCGGGGCTCCCGCCGGCGGCGCCGCTCATCTGCTACGAGGCGATTTTCCCGACCGAGATCGTCGAAGGCGCAGAGCGGCCGGGCTGGCTGCTCAACGTCACCAACGACGGCTGGTTCGGCAACACCACCGGCCCGCGGCAGCACTTCCACCAGGCGCGCGTGCGTGCCGTCGAGCAGGGCCTGCCGCTCGTGCGGGTGGCCAACAACGGCATCTCGGGCATCACCGACGCCTACGGCAGGGTTCTGCGCCTCCTGCCGCTGGACGTCGCGGGCACCATCGATACCCCCCTGCCGGGTGCCCTGGCGCCGCCGCCCTACGCGCGATGGGGTGACGTCCCGTTCGCGTTTTTGCTGCTTGGAGCCGCGCTTTGCGCGGTCTTGGCGGCGGCGCGCGCCGAGGCAAAAGGTTAACGGCATCCTGCCGGTTCCAGCGTTACCCCTGGTTGACCGGAATTCAACTTACACCTAGGAATTGTGCTGGACCTGACCGGTAACTTTCGAGACGGCCATGCGTGAACCGGGAGATTTTTCGGGCGTGGAAAACGGCGACGACAAGGCCATGCGCAAACCGAACCCCATCGACGTCCACGTCGGGGGCCGGGTCCGCTTCCGGCGCATGCTGCTGGGGCTCAGCCAGGAAAAGCTCGGCGAGCGCCTGGGACTGACATTCCAGCAGATCCAGAAATACGAGAAAGGCATCAACCGTATCGGTGCCAGCCGGCTGTTCGATTTGTCCCAGGTGCTGGGCGTGCCGGTGCAATTTTTCTATGAGGAAGCGCCGTCCGGCGAGCCGCCGGCCGCAACAGCCGAGACGGGCGAGACCGACGGCAAACACGAAAGCGCCATCCTCGAATTCCTCAACAGCCGGGACGGCATAGAGCTCAACCGCGCCTATGTCCGCATCGCCGACCCCAAGGTCCGGCGCGCGGTCGTCGACCTCGTCCGCTCGCTCGCGGGCGAGCCGAAGGGCGACTGACGGCTCCCTGCGCCGTTGGGACGTTTCCCTTGATTGCAGGCGCGCCGGCCTGCGCGTTCCGGCGGCCTTGACCCAACTTTCAAAGACTGCCACAACCCCGGCCCAAACTGGCATCCTCTTCAACTTCGGGGAAAAATCCGTGTCGCGCAAAACGCATTTGTTCACGAGCGAGTCCGTCTCGGAAGGTCACCCCGACAAAGTCTGCGACCGCATCTCCGACGAGATCGTCGACCTCTTCTTCCGCGAAGGCCCGAAGGCGGGCGTCGATCCGTGGAACATCCGCGTCGCGTGCGAGACGCTCGCCACGACCAACAAGGTCGTCATCGCCGGCGAGACGCGCGGGCCCGACATCATCACCCGCGACTGGGTTTCCCACGTCGCGCGGCTGGCGATCAAGGACATCGGCTACGAGCAGGACGGCTTCAGCTGGGACAAGGCCGACATCGACGTCGTGCTGCATCCGCAGTCGGCCGACATCGCGCAGGGCGTCGACAGCGGCGGCAACAAGGATGAAGGCGCCGGCGACCAGGGCATCATGTTCGGCTACGCCTGCCGCGAGACGCCGGAGCTGATGCCGGCCCCCATTCTCTACAGCCACAAGATCCTGCGCCTCATCGCCGAGGCGCGGCACTCCGGCAAGGAGACCGTGCTCGGCCCCGACTCCAAGAGCCAGGTCACCGTGCGCTACGAGAACGGCAAGCCCGTCGGCGTCACGCAGATCGTCGTCTCGCACCAGCATCTCGTCGAGTCCATGAGCTCGGCCCAGGTGCGCGAGCTGGTCGAGCCCTACGTCCGCAAGGCCCTGCCCGGCGGCTGGATCTCCAAGGACACGGTCTGGCACATCAATCCCACCGGCAAGTTCTTCATCGGCGGTCCCGACGGCGACTGCGGCCTGACGGGCCGCAAGATCATCGTCGACACCTACGGCGGCGCGGCCCCGCACGGCGGCGGCGCCTTCTCCGGCAAGGACCCGACGAAGGTGGATCGCTCGGCCGCCTATGCCGCGCGCTACCTCGCCAAGAACGTCGTCGCCGGCGGCCTCGCCGACCGCTGCACGATCCAGCTCTCCTATGCCATCGGCGTCGCCAAGCCGCTGTCGATCTACGTCGACCTCTACGAGAATCCGAACAAGGTCGACGCCGACAAGCTGGAGACGGTGCTGGGCGAGGTCATGGATCTGTCGCCGCGCGGCATCCGCAAGCACCTCGACCTGAACAAGCCGATCTACGCGCGCACCTCGGCCTACGGCCACTTCGGCCGCGAGCCCGACAAGGATGGCGGCTTCTCGTGGGAGCGCACCGACCTCGCCGACACGATCAAGAAGGCGCTCGGCTGAGCACGGCCGCGGCGTCGTCCCGCCGGCAGCAGCCGCGGGCAGCTTCGAGGCGCAGGCCATGATCCGGCAGGCCATGATCCGGAACGGGCGGCAGCCCGGCGCCGAGCTTGTCAGCTTCGGCCGCCGGCGCGGGCGCAAGATGAGTCCGCGCCAGCAGAGCCTGCTGGCGACCGGCTATCCCGCCGTCGCCATCGATCCGGCGCAACCGGCGCCGGCGCATCCGGCCGCACTTTTCGCGTCCGGCATCGGCAAGGTCTGGCTCGAGATCGGCTTCGGCGGCGGCGAGCATCTCCTCTGGCAGGCCGCGCAGAACCCGGACGCCGGCATCATCGGCTGCGAGCCGTTCCAGGACGGCGTGGTCAAGGTGCTGGACGCGATCGAGCAGCGCGGTCTGGCCAACATCCGCCTTTACGCCGACGATGGACGCACCGTCCTGCGCTGGCTGCCGCCCGGCTCCATCGCGCGCGCGTTCGTTCTCTTTCCCGATCCGTGGCCCAAGGCGCGGCATCAGAAGCGGCGTCTGCTCTCGCCCGCCACCTTCGCGCTGTTTGCCCGCGTGCTTGAACCCGGCGCCGAGCTGCGCATCGCCACCGACATCCCGGGCTATGCGCGCGCCATCCTGCTTGCTGCCGCAACCGAGCCGGCCCTCGACTGGATCGCCGCCCGCCCCGCCGACTGGCGTGACCGGCCGGCCGACTGGCCGCAGACGCGGTATGAAAGCAAGGCGCTCGCCGCCGGCCGCCGCTGCTGCTACCTCAGGTTTCGGCGCCGGTAGCCGGTTGCCGTGCGCCGCAGCATGAAAATCCGGCGGAAGTCACCGCACAGGCCCTCGCACGGGTCCAGGTCGGTCTTGCCAAAGGCCCGCCGGCCGCTTATTATCCAGACGCTCATGATCATCTCAACTCTGAGAGTGGGCCCTAAGGGTCCGCTCTTTTTGTTTTGGATGCATGGGTACTTCGAACGATCATCGTACTTCGAGTAACGGATGAGCACGGAGACAGGTGCACAATCCGACGCTCGTTTCGCATGCGAGACGGGCTTGGCGGCACAGTTTGCTGCGCTGGCGGAGCCCGTGCTTCGGGATCTCGGATTCCGGCTCGTTCGCGTGACCGTTTCGGGGCGCGGCGCAGGCGGGGCGACGGTCCAGGTCATGGCGGAGCGCCCCGACGGGACGATCACCGTCGAGGAATGCGCCCTGATCTCGCGCAATCTGTCGCCGCTGCTCGATGCGCATGATCCGATGCCGGGCCAGTACACCCTGGAGGTGTCCTCGCCGGGAATCGATCGTCCGCTCGTCCGGTTGTCGGATTTCGACGCTTGGGCGGGCTACGAGGCGAAGATCGAATTGAAGGAACTTGTCTCGGGCCGCAAACGGTTTCGCGGCACGGTCGAAGGCACGGACGGCAACGAGGTCAGGATCGAGGTCGAGCTCGACCAGATCGGCCGGCAAATCGTCGGATTTCCCGTCGATATGATCGCCGAGGCGAGGCTCGTCCTGACCGATGCGCTCATCCGCGAGGCGCTTCGGCGGTCCAAGAAACAGGTCGCGGCTGCTGCCGCCGGCACAGGTCCGGCGGACGAGATTGAACCGGAGGACTCTTGAGCATGGCGCAGGCAGGGATCAGCGCGAACCGGCTGGAATTGCTGCAGATCGCGGATTCGGTGGCGCGCGAGAAGGTGATTGACCGCAAGATCGTCATCCAGGCCATGGAAGATGCGATCCAGAAGGCGGCCAAGTCCCGCTACGGCGCGGAGAACGACATCCGCTGCGAGATCGATCCACGCACCGGCGAGACCAAGCTCTCCCGCGTGCTCGAGGTCGTCGAGACCGTGGAAAACGACTCGACCCACATCTCGCTCGGCGACGCCCAGCGCCGCAACCCGGAGGCCAAGATCGGCGACTTCATCGCCGAGGCCCTGCCGCCGCTCGACTTCGGCCGCGTCGCCGCGCAGAACGCCAAGCAGGTCATCGTGCAGAAGGTGCGCGAGGCCGAGCGCGACCGCCAGTTCAACGAATACAAGGACCGCGTCGGCCAGAAGATCG
>JBFWWW010000022.1:0-34273 GCA_050245975.1 Hyphomicrobiaceae bacterium | reverse complement strand
GCTCTTCCGATCTCCTGCAGCAGATCGACAAATCCCTGGCTCACGGCCATGACGGCATCCTTCCGGTCGCTACGAGGCCCTGCTAGCCTGCCACATCTTACGCGTCCCGGGAGCCGCCGATGAGCGACAGCGATCTTGCCTATTGTTCCGCCGCCGAGCTGGCGTCCCGCATCAAGGCGAAAACGCTGTCGGCCACCGAGGTAACGCGGGCCGCACTCGCCCGCGCCGAGCGCGCACAGGCCGCGCTCAACTGCTTCATCACCATATGCGCCGAGGAGGCCCTGCGCGATGCGAAAGCGGCCGATGCCGCGCTTGCCCGCGGCGACGATGTCGGCCCCCTGCACGGCGTCCCCCTGCACGTGAAGGACCTGGTCAACACCAAGGGCGTGCGCACCACGTTCGCCTCGCACATCTACGAGCACAATGTCCCTGAGCAGGATGCCGTCTGCATCGCGCGATTGAAGAAAGCCGGCGCCATCCTGGTCGGCAAGACGACGACGCCCGAGTTCGGCCACATGTGCTGGACCGAGGCTCCGCTCTTCGGGCGCACGCGCAACGCCTGGAGCGCGGAGCGCACGGCCGGCGGCTCCTCCGGCGGTGCGGCCGCCGCCATGGCGGCGGGCGGCGCACCGCTCGCCATCGCCACCTGCGCCGGCGGCTCGACCCGCATCCCCGCGGCCTGCAACGGCGTCGTCGGCTTCAAGCAGTCGCTGGGTCTCGTGCCGCACGACATGGCGCCCGAGGCCTTCGGCAACCTGTCCTACATCACGCCCACCACGCGCACGGTGATGGACACCGCGCTGATGCTGGCGGCCATGGCGGGAGCGCATCCCTCGGACCCGCACTCCCACGCCATGACAGGGCCCGGCACGGCGGACGCCCTGGTCGCGGCAGCCCGCCCCGACGGCACGCTCAAGGGCACGCGCATCGCCTGGCGTCCGTTCCTCGGCAACACGGTGATCGACGGCGAGGTCCTGGCCGCCACGTCCGCCGCGGCGCGCGTCTTCGCCGACCTCGGCGCGTCCGTGGAGGACATGGCCGACGACATGGAGCCGACCGAGCCGATGTGGCTCGTCCTCTCCACCGCACTGTGGAATGCGCGCTTCCGCGACATGCTGCCCCGGTGGCGCGACCGCATGAGCCCGACGCTGCTGGCGCAGATGGAAGCCGGCAAGGATCACACGTCCGAGATGCTCGCCCGCGCGCTCGTCGAGCGCACGCGCATCTACCGCCGGATCCAAAGCTGGTTCGACACCGCCGACATCATCGTCATGCCGACGCTGACGCGCACGGCCGTCTCCATCGACGAAGCGCTCTACGACCCCATCGAGATCGAGGGCCGCAAGGTCGATACCGTGCGCAAGGCCTGGTATCCCTATACGCATCCCTTCAACATCTCCGGCAACCCGGCCGTGACGCTGCCCTGCGGCCTGCACAGCGACGGCCTGCCGATGGCGATCCAGCTTGTCGGCCGCCGCGGCGAGGATGCACGCCTGCTGCGCGCCGCAGCGCTCTTCGAGGCCGCCCGGCCATGGGACGAGCTGCGCCCCAGCATCGCCGGCCTCTAGATCGACCGGCGCGATCCGAATTGACCACCTCGCGAACTCGCCTAAGCTGATGCTGGAACGGTTCCAGGGAGACGCCCATGCTGATGTCGGCCGCGGAGTATCGCGACAGCCTCCGGCGCACCAGGCCGCGCGTGTTCGTCAACGGCGCCCGCGTCGAGAGCGTGGCCGACAGCCCGCTGCTGGCGCCCGGCATCGCCGCCATCGGCGTCAGCTACGACTTCGCGCTCAAGCCCGAGCACAGGGCGCTGATGACGGCCCGGCAGGCAACGTCCGGCAAGACCGTCAACCGCATGCTGCACACCAACGAGACGTCGACGGACCTGCTCTACAAGCTCGAAGCAGTGCGGCTGATCTGTCGCGAATCGGGCTGCGCCCAGCGCTATCTCGCGCACGACAGCTTCAATGCCATCTACCAGGCGACCCACCGCGCGGATGCCGTCCACGGCGGCGACCTGCACCAGCGCTTCCTCGCCTGGCTGCACCACGCGCAGGACAACGACCTCACCATCGGCATCGCCATGACGGATGCCAAGGGCGACCGCAGCCGCCGCCCGGCCGCGCAAGCCAACAGGGACAGCTACGTCCACGTCAGCGAGCGCCGCAAGGACGGGCTCGTCATCCGCGGCACCAAGGCCATCGTCACCAGCGCGCCCTACGTGCACGAGTTTCTCGTCCTGCCGTGCCGCACCATGACGGCCGACGAGAAAGACTTCGCCGTCGCCTGCGCCGTGCCGGTCGATGCCGAGGGCGTCACCATCATCGCCCGCCCCGCCGGCCGGCCCGGCGAGGCGGCAGCCAAATTCTCCGCTCGTTACGGGCAATCCACCGGCGTCGTCGTCTTCGATGACGTGTTCGTGCCCTGGGAGCGCGTCTTCATCGACGGCCAGCACGAGGAAGGCGGCTATCTCACCACCTCCTATGCCACCCACCACCGCCACTCCTGCATCGCCGCCCGCGCCGGCTTCGGCGACCTTCTGATCGGCGCCGGCGCGCTGATGATCGAAGCCAACGGCCTCGATCCCGACAAGCACGGCCACGTGCGCGACGCGATGGTGGACCTCATCAAGATCGTCGAGGGCTTCTTCGCCTGCGGCGTCGCGGCCTCCGTCTACGGCATGAAGGACGGCTCGGGCACGATGATGCCCGACACCGTGTTCTCCAACATCGGCAAGCTGCTGATGGCGACGCAGATCTACGACATGCACCGCCTGGCCCACTACGTTTCCGGCGGCCTCATCGTCGCCCTTCCCGGTCCCGACGAGGACCACAACCCCGAGACGGCGGCCTCGCTCGGCGCCGTGCTCGCCGGCCGGCCTGACATTCCCGCCGCAAGCCGTCTCGAGGTGGCGCGCATCATCGAGGACCTGACGGCCTCCAATACGGGCGGCTGGTATTCGCTCATCTCGCTGCACGGCGGCGGCAGCCCCGAGGCCATGAAGCGCGAGATCTGGCGCAACTATCCCGTCGGCGAGAAGGCGGAGATCGTCGACAAGCTGCTGGATCGCGGCATCCTGGCCGACGGCCGCAAGGTGTCGAAGCAGCCCGGCCGCTGCTGCGCGACGGGCTGCGAGGTGCCGGCGCTGCCGCCGAAACTGTCGGATGCTGCCGAGTAGATGCGCCTCAGAACATGTTGAGGGCGAGCCGCGCCTCGTCGGACATGCGCGAGGTATCCCACGGCGGGTCGAACGTCAGGTTGACGGTGGCGCCCTGGATGCCGGGCACAGAGGCCACCGCATTCTCGACCCAGATCGGCATCTCGCCGGCCACCGGACACCCCGGCGCCGTCAGCGTCATGTCGACCGTGACGTGGCGCTCGTCCGAGATGTCGATCTTGTAGATCAGGCCCAGCTCGTAGATGTCGGCGGGGATCTCCGGGTCATAGACCGTCTTCAGCGCCGCCACGATGTCGGCCGTGAGCTGCTCCAGCTCCTCCTTCGACAACGTCGAGCCCTCGACCGGCGTCCCGCCGTCGGCCACGGTCGGTGGCGGCGTCGCTCCGGCGGCCGGCGCCGCAGCGGCGAGCCCGCGCGCGGCATCCTCGCTCTCGATGACCAGCCGGTCGCGCTCGCCTGGGACCTTTGCTTCCATCACACTCACCCGAAGAAGTCGTGGGCCTTGATGAGCGCTTCGGCCAGCGCATCCACCTCGGCCTTCGTGTTGTACATCGCGAACGACGCGCGGCACGTCGCGGTCACGCCGAGACGCTCCATCAGCGGCTGCGCGCAGTGGTGTCCGGCACGCACGGCAACGCCCGAGCGGTCGATGATCGTCGAGATGTCGTGCGGGTGCAGCCCGTCGATGCCGAAGGAGACGATGCTGCCCTTGTTCTTCGCCGTGCCGTAGATCCTGAGCCAGTTGAGCTCGCCGAGCCGCGCGTGCGCGTAGGTCTTCAGCACCGACTCGTGCTCGACGATCTTCTCGCGCCCGACCTGCATCATGTAGGTCAGCGCCGCGCCGAGGCCGATGGCCTGCACGATGGGCGGCGTTCCCGCCTCGAACTTGTGCGGCGGCTGGCCGTAGGTGATCCGGTCCGTGTGCACGCTCTCGATCATCTCGCCGCCGCCCATGTAGGGCGGCATGCGGTCGAGATGCGCCCGCTTGGCATAGAGCGCGCCGATGCCGGTCGGCCCGTAGGTCTTGTGGCCGGTGAAGACGTAGAAGTCGCAGTCGAGCGCCTGCACGTCGACCGGCATGTGCACGGCCGCCTGGCTGCCGTCGAGCAGCACCGGGATGCCGCGCTCGTGCGCGGCGGCGATGACCTCGCGCACCGGGACGATGGTGCCCAGCACGTTCGACATGTGCGTGACGGCCACCATCTTGGTGCGCGGCGTCAGCAGCTTCTTGAACTCGTCGAGCAGGAACGTGCCGTCGTCGGCGATCGGCGCCCACTTGAGCACCGCGCCGCGCCGCTCGCGATGGAAATGCCAGGGCACGATGTTGGAGTGATGCTCCATGATCGAGAGGACGATTTCATCGCCCGGCTCGATCACCAGTCCGCCGAACGACTGCGCCACGAGATTGATGGCCTCGGTCGCATTGCGGGTGAAGATGATCTCCTCCACGGTCGGCGCATTGAGGAACCGGCGCACCGTCTCGCGCGCCTCCTCGTACTTCGATGTCGCCGCATTGGAGAGGTAGTGGAGGCCGCGATGCACGTTCGCGTACTCCATCTTGTAGGCGTACTCGATGGCGTCGAGCACCGGGCGCGGCTTCTGCGCCGACGCGCCGTTGTCGAGATAGACGAGCGGCTTGCCGTAGACCTCGCGGTAGAGGATGGGGAAATCGGCGCGGATCGCGTCCACGTCATAGCCGCCCTGGCCCTGCCGCTCCATCACCGTCATGACGCCAGCCAGCTCCGTGCCTCGGCCATCAGCGCCTTGCGCAGGCCCTCGTGCTCGATCTTGTCCAGCGCCTCGCCGACGAAGCTCTCGATCAGCAGCGCACGCGCCTCCTCGGTCGGGATGCCGCGCGCGCGCATGTAGAACAGCAGGTCGGCATCGATCTCCGCCGACGTCGAGCCGTGGCCGCAGATGACGTCGTCGGCATAGATCTCCAGCTCCGGCTTGCTGTCGAACTCGGCGTCCTCCGACAGCATCAGCGCCTGCGCCATCTGCTTGCCGTCGGTCTTCTGCGCATCGGGGCGCACGATGACCTTGCCCTGGAAGATGCCGCGTCCGCGGTCGGCCAGCACGCCCTTGAACAGCTCGCGGCTCTCGCAGCCCGGCACGGCATGATCGACCGTCAGCGTGGTGTCGATGTGCTCGCGGCCGCGCGCGAGGAACACGCCCGATATGTCGAGCTTGGCGCCCTCGCCGTCGAAGGTCGCGAAGGTCTCGTTGCGCACGAGGCCCGAACCGCTGGTCGCCTGGAAGGCGCGATAGACGCTGTCCTTGCCGAGCCGGGTGATCCAGGTTGCCAGATGCGTCGCGCTGTTTCCCGCGCGCGTCACCTTCAAATGCGCGACGTTCGCGGCGTCGCCGACGACCGTCTGCGTCAGCGTATTGGCCTGCCCGTCGGCTGCACCGGCGAGCTTTGCATGCACCTCGACGACCGTCGCTTCCGCCCCGGCGCCGATGCTGATGACGTTGCGCGTCGTCGTCCGCGCCGCGCCGCCCGCGTCCAGGAACACCAGCAGCACCGGCTTCGACAGCCGCGCCTTGGACGCGATGCGCAAGATCGCGCCGTCCGTGACGTAGGCGGCATTGAGCGCGACGAGCGGCAGGGCGTCGAGCTCGGCGCCGGTCTGCATCAGCGCGGACGCAACCTTGGCCGGCGCCTCCTTCAATGCGGCGCCGAGAGACCCGATCTCCAGCCCGTCGGACTGCCGCGTCGACAGCGCGGCGTCGTGCCGGCCGTTGACGAACACGACGCGCGTGGCGTCGATCGCCGCCAGCCCGCCGAGTGCGGCGTCGACGTCTTTCGCGCCGACCGCCGCAGCCGGTGCGGCCGGCTGCAGCGCGTCCTTGATGGAGGAGCGCAGGTCAGTGTACTTCCACTCCTCGATGCGCCGGTGCGGCAGGCCTGCTGCCGCGAAGCGGCCGAGCGCGGCCGCGCGCAGCTCGGCCACCGCCTCGCCGCCCGGCAGGGTCGCCCGCGCCGTCTCGAACTGCTCCGTCAAAGCCTGCTCGGCCTTGGTCTTGATGAGTGCCACGTTCATGTCTGCGCCTCCGGGGCGCCGGTCATTGATCCTTGCGGGACGCTAATCGACTGGGGTCAGGCCGCCTTGTCCGCAAACCCGGCGTAGCCTGTTTTCTCCAGCTCGAGCGCCAGCTCCTTGCCGCCCGTCTTCTGGATGCGGCCGTGCGACAGCACGTGCACCTTGTCCGGGACGATATAGTTCAAGAGGCGCTGGTAGTGCGTGATGACCAGCATCGCGCGCTCCTTGCTCCGCAGCGCGTTGGCGCCCTCCGAAACGATACGGATGGCGTCGATGTCGAGACCGGAGTCGGTCTCGTCGAGCACGCACAGCGTCGGCTCGAGCATGGCCATCTGCAGAATTTCCATGCGCTTCTTCTCGCCGCCCGAGAACCCGACGTTGAGCGGCCGCTTCAGCATCTCGTCGTTGACGCCCAGCGCTTGGGCACGCGCCCGCACCGTCTTCAGGAATTCCGGCGTCGTCAGCTCCGCCTGGCCCCGCTTCTTGCGCAGCGCGTTGAGCGCGGTGCGCAGGAACGTCATGGTCGCGACGCCCGGGATTTCCATCGGATACTGGAAGGCCAGGAAGACGCCCTTCGCGGCCCGCTCGTCCGGCTCCATCTCGACGATGGATTCGCCGTTCCAGAGGATGTCGCCGCCGGTCACCTCGTAGCCGTCGCGCCCGGCCAGCACATAGGCCAGCGTCGACTTGCCCGAGCCGTTCGGGCCCATGATCGCGTGCACTTCGCCGCGGGGGACGGTCAGGTTCACCCCTTTCAGGATTTCCTTGCCGTCCTCCGCGATCCGCGCGTGCAGGTTCTTTATTTCAAGCATTGCTCACATCGTCTCCAATAGTCCGGCGCGGCCGCGCCGGCTCAACGCTTTTCGGCAGTGGTGCCGACCACTTCGATTTCGGTCGGATACAGCACGCCCATCCATTCGCACTGGTCGGCTTTCGCCTTGGCCTTGCCGTGGAACTCGACCAGGAACGCCTCGCCGGTTCCGAACGTCTCGACCACCTGCACCTCGTCGCCCTGCCTGAGCGCCAGCCCGGGCCGGGTCAGCGAGAGGGCATTGCGGCGGCGACACTCGCCTTCGTCCAGACCCCGCATCAGGCGCGCCGTCACGATCTTTCCGCCCAGTTCGACCGCATCACGCATAATCCGTCTCCTTCACAACGGTCCGATGCCGCATGGCAGTTGGACCCCCTGACGTTTCGCTCATTTCACCCCCGGGTTGGCTCCGGGCGGCATCGTCTTTTTCCCCGGTCGTCAGCCGACCGAGCCCTCAAGCGATATGCCGATCAGCTTCTGCGTCTCGGCCATGAACTCCATCGGCAACTGCTGCAGCACGTCGCGCACGAAGCCGTTGACGATCAGCGCCACCGCTTCCTCCTCGCTCAGGCCGCGGCTCTGGCAATAGAACAGCTTGTCGTCCGAGATCTTCGAGGTTGTGGCCTCATGCTCGAAGTGCGAGGAGGAATTCTTCGCCTCGATATAGGGCACCGTGTGGGCGCCGCACTTGTCGCCGATCAACAGGCTGTCGCAATTGGTGAAATTGCGGGCATTCGTGGCCTTGCGGTGTGCCGACACGAGACCGCGGTACGTGTTCTGCGAGAAGCCGGCGGCAATGCCCTTCGAGATGATCCGGCTCGACGTGTTCTTGCCGAGATGGACCATCTTGGTGCCGCTGTCGACTTGCTGGTGCCCGTTCGAGACGGCGATCGAATAGAACTCGCCGCGCGACCCGTCACCGCGCAGGATGCAGCTCGGATATTTCCAGGTGATGGCCGAGCCCGTCTCCACCTGCGTCCAGCTGATCTTGGCATTGCGGCCGCGGCAGTCGCCGCGCTTGGTGACGAAGTTGTAGATTCCGCCCTTGCCGTCCTTGTCGCCCGGATACCAGTTCTGCACCGTCGAATACTTGATCTCGGCGTCATCGAGCGCGATCAGCTCGACCACCGCCGCATGCAGCTGGTGCTCGTCGCGCATCGGCGCCGTGCATCCCTCGAGGTAGGACACGTAGGCGCCTTCCTCGGCGATGATGAGCGTGCGCTCGAACTGCCCGGTCTTCTTCTCGTTGATGCGGAAATAGGTCGACAGCTCCATCGGGCAGCGCACGCCCTTGGGCACGAACACGAAGGAGCCGTCGGAGAACACCGCCGAATTGAGCGCGGCGTAGAAGTTGTCCGACTGCGGCACGACGGAGCCCAGGTACTTGCGCACCAGGTCGGGATGCTCGCGCAGCGCTTCCGAGATGGAGCAGAAGATGACGCCCGCCTTGGCGAGCTCGGCCTTGAACGTCGTCACCACCGAGACGCTGTCGAACACGGCATCGACCGCCACCCTGGGCGAGCTGACGCCGGCCAGGATCTCGCGCTCCTTGAGCGGGATGCCGAGCTTCTCGTAGGTGCGCAGCAGCTCCGGATCGACCTCGTCGAGGCTCTTGGGGCCCTCGGTCGACTTCGGCGCCGCGTAGTAGTGCAGGTCCTGGAAGTCGATCTTGGGATAGTGGACCTTGGCCCAGGTCGGCTCCTCCATGGTCGTCCAGCGCCGATAGGCCTCGAGCCGCCACTCCAGCATCCAGGCCGGCTCGCCCTTCTTCTCGGAGATGAAGCGGACGATATCCTCGTTGAGGCCGGCCGGCGCCAGCACCGTCTCGATGTCGGTCTCGAAGCCATACTTGTACTGATCGACGTCGATCCGCTTGACCTGGTCGATCGTCTGCTGAACCGCTGCCATTTCAAACCCTTTCTTCCGCCGCGACGGCGCCGGCGCGCTCGCGCGCGGCCGCCACCTGCAGCTTGCTTTCTGTCTTTCCGGCGCCGGAGGCGCAGATGCTGCGCCAGGCGTCCACGAACCGTTCGATATCCTCGTCCCGCGTTTCCGCGCCGAGACTGATGCGCACCGCACCGCGCGCGATCGCATCCGGCAGGCCCATGGCCTGCAGCACGGTGCTGGCGCCGACCTTGCCGGAGGAACAGGCCGCGCCCGCGCTCACCGCAAAACCGGCGAGATCGAGCTTGATCACGAGCATCTCGGCCGACAGCCCCGGCATGGCGATGAGCGAGGTATTGGGAAGCCGCGCTGCTGACGCGCCGACCACCACCACCTGCGGCGTCACCGCGCGCACGGCGTGTTCGAGCCGGTCGCGCAGGGCGGCAATCCGGCCCACGCCGTCGAGCTCGTCCATAGCTGCTGAGGCGGCCGCGCCGAACCCGGCAATGGCTGCCACGTTCTCTGTCCCCGCGCGGCGCCGGCGCTCCTGGCCGCCGCCCGCGATCAGCGGCGCAAGACGGTTGGCGTCGCGCACGACGAGTGCGCCGATGCCTTTCGGCCCGCCGATCTTGTGCGCGGACAGCGCCATCGTATCGACGTCCAGCTCCCGGAACTGCAGCGGCATGCGGCCGGCTGCCTGCACGGCATCGGTATGCACGTGGCAGCCGCGAGCGGCCGCACGCGCGGCAAGCTCGGCAACGGGCTGAATGACGCCCGTCTCGTTGTTCGCCATCTGCAGCGTCACGAGCGTCCGCGCCGGATCAGGACCGAGCGCGTCGTCGGCGAGCGCACCCGGATCGACGGTGCCGTCCTCGTCGACGGCAATCTCGACAAACGCGGCATTGCCTGCCGTTGCCGGCGCGAGGACGGAATCGTGCTCGATGCGGGCGCTGGCAATGCGCGACCATGGCGAGCGCACGACCCAGTTGTTCGCCTCGCTGGCGCCGCTCGTGAAAACGACCTCGGCCGGATGCGCGCCCGCAAGCCGCGCCACCTCTTCGCGCGCGGCCTCGACCACCGCTCGCGCGGCGCGGCCTTCCGCATGCACGGAGGACGGATTGCCGACCAGATCGAGCGCCGCCACCATCGCCGCGTGCGCCTGCGGGCGCAACGGCGCCGTCGCGTTCCAGTCGAGGTATGTGCGCGCCTGCTGCATCAGCCGATGTTTATTTCCAGTTGCTGGTCACCCGGCACTCCGGTCATAGCGCGAGCCGGAATGCCGTCGAGAACGTGCTGCAGGGTGACCGAGGAAAGAAATGCGGAGATGTGATCGCCCAGCGCATCCCACAGTCCGTGCGTCAGGCAGCGCCGGCCGGCGAGACATGGCGCGCCGCCTTCCGCGCAGCGCGTCATCTGCATCGGCTCTTCGACCGCTTCCATGATCTCCGCGATGGTGATCGTTGCCGCGTCGCGGCCGAGCTGGTAGCCGCCGCTGCGCCCGCGTTCGCTTCTCACGAGCCCGGCGCGGCGAAGTTTCGAAAACAGCTGCTCGAGATAGGCGAGCGATATCTGCTGGCGTTCGGCAACAGCCGACAAGGGGACGAGGCCCTCGCGCGCATACTTGGCCAGATCGGTCATCGCCATGACCGCGTATCGGCCTTTGGTATTCAGTTCCACGTCGACATCTCCAACGCCACACCACGCACGCGACCAAACGCAACCCTTGCGCTCGACCACCCCGCCCGTGCTATGAAGCGCCGCGTGCGCGAACCGATGCGCGAGCCGCGGCGGCAACGGTTTTTCGAACCGTTCTAAATCCAAGTGATATATGAAAATCCCTAGCGCGCAAGTCAAGTATCATTTTGGCCCTTTGGCGTCATTCGTCCACAACCTGAAATAAGGCCCCGGGCGGCCTGTTCCGCGCCCGGCAACTTCCATCGTCACGAGGCCCCTTCCACATGCCTGAGCTGATCATAAACGGACCTGTCGGTCGGATCGAGGCGCGCTACCATCACGAATCTGCCGGCGACAGCCCGGTTGCGCTGATCCTGCACCCGCATCCGCAGTTCGGCGGCACAATGAACAATCAGATCGTCTATCACCTCTATTACGCGTTCGTGGAGCGCGGTTTCTCCGTCCTGCGCTTCAATTTTCGCGGCGTCGGACGCAGCCAGGGCTATTTCGACAACGGTCCGGGCGAGCTTGCGGATGCCGCCTCCGCACTCGACTGGCTGCAACTGCAGAATCCGGACTCGAGCTCCTGCTGGATCGCCGGCGTATCGTTCGGCACCTGGATCGCCATGCAGCTTCTGATGCGCCGGCCCGAGATCGACGGCTTCATCTGCGTCGCGCCGCCGGCCAACCTCTACGACTTCTCGTTCCTCGCGCCCTGCCCGTCGTCGGGCCTCTTCATCAACGGCGACAAGGATCGCGTCGTGCCGACGGCATCCATTGCCGAGCTTGCGGCCAAGACCAAGGTGCAGAAGGGCGTGAAAATCGAGCACGCTGTGGTCCCGGATGCCAATCACTTCTTCCAGGACAAGACCGATGACCTGGTGAAGGTTGTCGGCGAGTACGTCGACAAGCGCATGGCCGTGATCAGCAAGGAGCGCAAGGAAAAGGGCGAGTAGCCCGTCCCTGCCTCACACGGGCAGGCCGAGCCGCCGCAGCTCCTCGCGCACCGGCGCCTCTTCGTTCTCGACGTGGATGACGCGGAAGCCCAAAGCCGCGGCGGCATCGACATTGCGGCGGCTGTCGTCGATGAACACCGCCCGGCGCGTGTCGAGGCTCTGCCGCTCGATGAGCAGGCGGTAGATGGCGGGATCGGGCTTCACGCATCTGACGTCACCCGACACGACGATATCGTCGAAGGCATCGAGAAACGGAAAAAGCCGGCGCGAGACATCGAACTTCTCACGCGCGAAGTTCGTGATCGCGAACACCGGCACGCCGTGCGCCTTCAGCTCCTGCAGCACGGCCACATTGTGCTCGATCGCCCCATCGAGCAGGTCGGTCCAGCGCGTGTCGAAGGCTTCGAGATAACTGCGACGATGCGGGTAGGCGGCGACGAGCCGCGCGATCCCGTCTGCGAACGGCAGGCCGCCGTCGCACTCCAGGTTGACGGCCAGCAGGCCCGTCTCGGCCAGCAGCGCGGCGGTCTCCGCGTCGCTGAGCCCCATGCGCCGGTAGAGGTTGTGCGGATGCCAGCGCAGCAGCACATTGCCGACATCGAAGACGACCGCGTCCACCTCGGCTCTGCTCATGCGCCGTCCCGCCTTGCTAGCACCCCGCCGCTCAGAGGCTGCCTCACACCCGTCGTCCCCGGGAACGTGATCGGCAGGCCGGCGAGCGCGCGCACCGCCAGGTAGGCCCAGGCTTCCGCCTCCACCGTGTCGCCGTCGAGCGCGACGGCCTCGGCCGGTACGACCGCATTCTCCACCCGCCCCGCGATCATGCCCATGAGCGTCCGGTTCCTGCGGCCGCCGCCGCTAATGATCCACAGCTCCGGCTGCTCGGGCAGGTGCTCGCGTGCCTTGGCGATGGCTTCCGCCGTGAACGCCGTCAGCGTGGCGGCTCCGTCCTTCGCGCTCAGGTGCGAGACGGCTTCGACCGGGAACGCATCGCGATCGAGGGACTTGGGCGGCAGCTTGGCGAAATAGGGATGCGACAGGTAGTAGCGCAGCGCCGCCTCGTCGATGCGTCCCTGCGCCGCCAGCGCGCCGTTCTCGTCGCGCGCGCTGCCGGTCTGGCGCGCCACCCAGTCGTCGATCAGGGCATTGCCGGGCCCCGTGTCGAAGGCGATGAGGTCCCCGTTGCGCCCGACGTAGGTGATGTTGGCGACCCCGCCGATGTTGACGATGGCCAACGGCCGCTCGGGCAGCCGCGCCACCAGGGCGCGATGGTAGATCGGCACCAGGGGCGCGCCCTGGCCCCCGGCCGCGACGTCGGCCGCGCGCAGGTCGTAGACCACGTCGATGCCGGTCCTGCGCGCCAGCGCGGGGCCGTCGCCGAGCTGCACGGTCAGCCCGGCCTCGGGCCGGTGCAGCACGGTCTGGCCGTGGAACCCGATCACATCGACCGCGAACGGCTGCAGCGCCCGATCGCCCATGAACCGCAACACCGCCTCGGCGTGGCGTTCCGTCAGTTCGCGCTCGACATCGGCCAGTGCGCCGGGGCGCTCCTGCCGCCCCTTGAGGCTCCGGGCGGTCGCCAGGCACGCGCGCAAGCGGTCCCTCAGCTCCGCCGGGTAGGCATGGGTCTCCGCCGGCCCCCGCCGCAGGTACGTTTCGCCGTCCGTTTCCACCAGCGCGATGTCGATGCCGTCCATCGACGTGCCGCTCATCAGGCCGATGGCACGCTTGACTGTCGTCCCCACCTTGCTCACAGCCCGCTTCCTCGTGCATTGTCCGGCGCGATTTGCCGCCACTCTAGCCGAGCGCCGGCTTCAGCCCAACAGACAGAGTCCGGCCCAGAGCAGCCAAGATGAGCACTTACAGATCGGATTTTCTCAACATCCTCGACCAGCGCGGGTTCATCCACCAGTGCTCCGACGCCGGCGGGCTTGACGCGCTCGCCACCCAAAAGGGCATCATCTCCTACGTCGGCTACGACTGCACGGCGCCTTCGCTGCACGTCGGCCATCTGCTGTCGATCATGATGTTGCACTGGCTGCAGCAGACCGGCAACAAGCCGATCGCGCTCATGGGCGGCGGCACGACACGCGTCGGCGACCCGTCCGGCAAGGACGAGACGCGCAAGATCCTCAGCATCGCCGAGATCGACGCCAATAAGGAAAGCATCAAGCGCGTCTTCGGCCGCTTCATGTCCTTCGGCGAAGGGCGCTCGGATGCGGTCATGGTGGACAACGCCGAATGGCTGACGCGTCTCAACTACATCGAGATGCTGCGCGACATCGGCCGCCATTTCTCGGTCAACCGCATGCTCAGCATGGATTCGGTGAAGCTGCGCCTCGACCGCGAGCAGGAGCTGTCGTTCATCGAGTTCAACTACATGATCCTGCAGGCCTACGACTTCGTCGAGCTGGCGCGGCGCACGGGCTGCAACCTGCAGATGGGCGGCTCCGACCAGTGGGGCAACATCATCACCGGCGTCGATCTCGGCCGGCGCATGGGCACGCACCAGCTCTATGCGCTCACCTGTCCGCTGCTGACCACGGCCTCCGGCGCGAAGATGGGCAAGACGGCGGCCGGCGCCGTGTGGCTCAATGCCGAGCAGCTCAGTCCCTATGACTACTGGCAGTACTGGCGCAACACCGAGGATGCCGACGTCGGCCGCTTCCTGAAGCTCTTCACGACGCTGCCGCTCGGCGAGATCGATCGTCTCTCCGCACTCGCAGGTGCGGAGATCAACGAAGCCAAGAAGGTGCTGGCGACGGAGGCCACCGCGCTCCTGCATGGCCGCGACGCGGCGGAGGCCGCGGCCCGCACGGCGCAGGAAACGTTCGAGAAGGGGGCAACCAGCGAGGGCCTGCCGACGGTCGAGATCGCCGCCGCCGAGCTGGCGGCCGGGCTCGGCGTGCTGTCCGCATTCGTCAAGGCCGGCCTCGTCAAGTCCAACGGCGAGGCGCGCCGCCAGATCCAGGGCGGCGGCTTGCGCGTCAACGACGCGCCGGTCGCCGACGAAGGTGCGCGGCTCACCACCTCGGACCTCGTCGACGGCGTCGTCAAGCTGTCGCTCGGCCGCAAGCGGCACGTGTTGCTGAAGCCGGCTTGAGCTAGCGCGGCACGCCGTTGCGGTCGAGCTCGGCCGACCACCCGCCGCCGCCCACATCCGGGCGCACACGCGGCTCGCCCGCCGAAACCGGCGGCGAGCTCGACGAGCGCGCCTGCGGCGGCCCCCCCCTCCCCTTGCGCGGGGCCTCGCGCATCTGCACGCGCGGGTTCTCGGGCGTCATCTGGAAGATTTCACGGAAGATGCCGGGCGCCACGACCGACAGCGGGTTGACGATCACCTGCGGCTGCGCCATCGCGCCCTGGATCGCGAACGTGATGCCGAGCACGCCCTCGCCCTGCGGACCTGCAAGGATCTGGCCGAGGATCGGGATCGAGCCGACCGCGCGGTTGAGGCCCGAAAGCGGCACGTAGGTACCGCCGACGTTGAGCCGCCGGGCACGGAAGTCCACCTTGCCGCGCAGCGTCGCACCCACCAGGGGGCCGGCGATATAGGCGTTGTCCATCACGAACTGCCCCTGCCCGATCGAGAACGGCACGCGCAGCCGCTCGAACTCGAACCGCTCGCGCACCACCGTTCCCTTGCGCGCGCCGTTGATGGCCGGCTGGCCATTGTCGCTGTTCTGCAGCACCTCGCTCACGACCGGGTCGCCGAGCACCACGAAATCGCTTGCCCAGAGCGTCCCCGTTTTCTCCA
Source organism: Hyphomicrobiaceae bacterium (assembly GCA_050245975.1). Lineage (GTDB taxonomy): Bacteria > Pseudomonadota > Alphaproteobacteria > Rhizobiales > Hyphomicrobiaceae > JBFWWW01. The sequence continues at coordinate 18,966 of JBFWWW010000022.1, read as the reverse complement.
CCGCGCCGCGGCCGTCGAGGTTGACCTCGAGCTTCATGTGTCCGCCAAGCGCATTGGGATAGAAGCCGGCGAGCTTGAACATCTTGCCGGCGTCGTTCGCCTCCGCCAGCAGCCGCCGCGGTCCCTGCTCGTTGCGCACCACCGCGGCGAACGGCGCACCGCCCTCGAGCGCGCCGCGGACGTCGAGCCCGACGAGCTTGTCGCCGCGCCGGCTCGCGCGCACCGTCACATTGCGCAGCGAGGCATCGGAGAAGCCGAGCACCGTGTCGATCTCAGCCGTCAGATCGAGCCCCGGCTTGGGTGCCTTGGGATCGGGCGCTTCCTCGACCGTCTGGCCTGCGATCAGCAGCGAGCGGAACATGTCGCGCCCGTCGAAGGTCGCGCCCTTGGCCTTCACGTCCCAAACGTTGTCGGATCGCAGCCGGCCATGCGTTTCGAGCCGGGTCACGACGTTGACGGAAAACTCGGGGAAGCGGAACTCCTTCACCTTGCTGTCGGGGCCGATCGAAATGGAGCCTTGGATCGCGACGTTGTCGCCAACGAGCTGCACATTCTGCAGCTCGAACCCGCCGCTGGGCGCCCGCACCACGTCGCACTGGAACACCGCCTTGCTGCCGCGCGGCTTGCTCCAGGCGACATGCTCGAGCACCACCTCGGCGCCGGAGAGGTCCATGCGCATGCGCACGGGCGGATCGGGGCGGCCCTCGCGGCCGATGGTGACCTCGATCGGCACGTCGCCCTGCACGATGTGGTTGATGCCGAGGCCGAGGCGCGTGCGGTCCTGCGCGTCGAGCGTCGCGGTGATGCGGATCGGCGGCTGCTTGCTCGCCGGGCTTGCCAGGACGTGCTGCCAGAACGCCTTCGCCTGCACACCCTTCACCAGCAGATCGCCGTTGGCCTCGATGGCTTTGTCCGTCACGTCGATCTGGATGTTGGCGCCGCTGACGTCATAGGTGTCGAACACATTGCGCGCCTTGCCCTCGCTGACCCGCGCCTTGGCCTCGACCGCGAAATCGACGGCCTGCAGGTCGGGCCGCAAGGGAAAGCCGATGCGGAACTGGCCGTCGAGCTTGCCGTCAAAGCCCTTGAGCGCGACGCCGCTCGTCTTGAGCGTCTCGGGTGCACCCGTCGCGAGCAGATCCCAGGCGAGCGCGGCGGACCCCTGGGCGCGGAACTGCAGGTCGGCAGGCGGATGCGGATCGCGCAGATCGTCGGCGGTGAAGCGCCCGCCTTTGAACGCGATCTTGCGGCCATCGGCCGAGCTGATCAAACCATCCGGCGCCGCGACCTCCAGCGTGTGGCCTGCATCGAGCCGGACCAGCACGCGCGGCAGCATGAGCAGCGGCCACGCCTTGACGAGGCCGATGCCGATATTGGCGCCTTCGAGGGTCAGCTGCGGGCCGCTGCCCGCGGTCATGGCGGTGCCCGGCACGGCACCTTCGGGACCCGAATTCAGCTGGAAGGCGCCGCCCTGCAGGTCGCCCGATGTGACATGCTCGGTGACCCACGCGCGCGTCTTGGGCGAGATGCCGCGCGGCCAGAGATACTTGAACGTCGCGACCGACATGGGACTGAGCTGCCCGCCGATCTGCATCTTGACCGCGCCGCCGACGCCGGCGGCCGTGCCGGCGGCGGAGATCTGCGCGCCCCCGGCCCGAAGCAGGAAGCGATCGATGCCGAGGCGGCCCCGGTCCGTCTGGAGAAAGCCCTTCAGCGCGAGCTGGTCGATGGGCAGCACGCCCTGCTTTGCCGTCTCGCCCGCGAGCTGGCCATCGAGAGAGGCGAGATCGAACGTCCAGCCGGGACCGTCGGCGTGGTCGGCTCCGTAGGCGATGTTGCCCGCAAACCGCAGCCGGCTCGCTCCCGACAGCAAGGTCGACGGGCTGATCTCGAAGCGTTGCGCCTTGCCGTCGTAGGTCATTTCAAGCTGGCCGGAGTCGACGAGCCACGCCGCGCCTTCCATGCCCGGCAGCAGCAACTGCCCCCGCTCCAGAGCCAGCGCCAGCTTGCCGTCGAGCAGATCGCCTTTGGTCGAGACGTCGAGCTGCGCCTCGCCCGACAGCGGCAGATCGAAGCTTTCCAGCACCGCGAGGTGCGGCAGCGCCCGGGCGAGACCCCGCGGGTTGAAATCCTTGATCGTCAGGCCGAGTTGCAGCCTGTCGGAACTTTCCGCCTCATGCACGGTGAAGGCGGCCGACCAGGGGCCGGACAGCGAGGCGATGATCGCATGGCCCGCAATCGTGCTGCGCGCGCGCCGGTGCTGCATGTCGATGTCGAATTCCGGCACGCGCCAGATGCTCTTGCGCGTGCCGTTGTCGACGATGACGGTCGCAGCCTTGAAGCCCACCTCGCGCAGATAGGCGCCGGCATGGTCCGAACGCCGGGCCTGCGCGACCGCATCGGCCAGCGTCTTGACAAGGTCGATGCGGCGCAGCGGCGAACCTGCGTCCTCCTGCTCGGCGACCTGGCCGCGCAGCGGCGGTTGCGCCACCGGCGCCGCCTTCGCGGCACGGGCGGCATCGGCCGGGTCGGAAGCACGCGGGAAGCTGAGCGACAGCGTGCCGTCCTCCGCGTAGAACAACACCAGGCGCGGCGCCACCAGGAAGATTTTCTCCGGCGCGACACGGCCGCGCAGCAGGGCCGAGCGACTGATCTCCACCGTTGCGGACGGCGCGCGCGCCAGGACCGCGCCGTCCGCGTCCAGCAGATGGATCTCGCGCAGCTCGAACTCGATCTGGCCTGCCTCGCCCAGCTGGACGACAGCGTCCTCGATGCGAACGCCCGCGCCCCCAAGCTCGCCGGCGATGCCGCTGGCTATGGGCGGAATGAGCATCTTGAGGGAGATGGGCCCGTGCTTCAGCCGCACATAGGTGAGCCCGAGCGCGCCGGCGGCGGCGAACACCAGCAGGCCGACCACGACCGCGGCGATGCCGGCCACGCGCGAAGCGCGCCATCGGCGCCGTTGCCGCGGCGGACCGCCGCGCGGAGGCCCGCCGGCGGTCTTCGGCACACCGGTCCTCGGCACGCCCGTTCGGGGCGTACCGGTCCGGACCGTCCGTTGGCCGACTTGCCTTTCGCCCGCGTTCACGGCATCCCCATGCCAGTCCCGGTCCGAAAGGACCGATCCAGTCTTTTCCCGGCGGATCGTCCCCCGGGGGCGGCCGACCAGCGGCCGAACCAGCACACGCAAGCACACGCGGTCCGGCAACGCTCCAGGACCCGCGCCGCGATACCTTGAATCCGATACCCTACGTACCAGAGTCGACGAGACAAAAGAGACGAAAGGAAGGCACCAAGATGCTCCAGGAGGGCCAGCCCGCACCCGATTTCGAACTGCCCACCGACGATGGCGGCCCGGTCCGTCTTTCGGGCCTCAAGGGATACCCCGTGGTGGTCTATTTCTATCCCAAGGACGACACCTCGGGCTGTACGGCCGAGGCCCGCGATTTTTCCTGCATGATCGCCGACTTCAAGAAGGCCGGCGCCACCGTCGTCGGCATCTCGCCCGACAGCGTCGCCAAGCATGCGAAATTCCGCAAGAAGCACGATCTCGCTGTCCGCCTCGGCGCGGACGAGGACAAGTCCGTCGTCGAGGCCTATGGCGTCTGGGTCGAGAAATCGATGTACGGCCGCAAGTACATGGGCGTCGATCGCTCGACGTTCCTGGTCGACAAGGCCGGCCGGCTTGCGCGCATCTGGCGCAAGGTGAAGGTCCCGGGCCACGCGGCCGAGGTGCTGGCCGCGGTCAAGAGCCTCAAGGGCTGACCGTGACAGACGATCCCGGTCCGGACGGCGACGGCAGCGCATCGGTCCTGCCGGCCGACAGCCTTGCCGCGGCGGCACGCGCCATCGTGGCCTCGCCCGAGCTTTCCACAAAGGTCGCGCTCGCCCGCGCGACGGCGAAGGCCTGGTTCGGCGGACGGCTCTCGCTCGGGCACCGCAGCGACGTCACGCCGATGCCGGAGCGGCCGGGCCGGCCGGACAAGCCCGTGCTGCTGCCGCCGCGCCAGATGCCGCGCCGGTCGACGGGCGGGCTCAAGGGCCGCATCGCGCTGCTGCATTCGCTCGCGCACATCGAGCTCAACGCCGTCGACATGACGTGGGACCTCGTCGGCCGCTTCGTGCATGCGCCCGTGCCGCGATCGTTCTTCGACAACTGGGTGCAGGTCGGCCTCGAGGAGGCCAAGCATTTCGACCTCCTGCGCAGGCGGCTGGCGGACCTCGGCGCGGCCTATGGCGACCTGCCGGCGCATGACGGCCTCTGGCAGGCGGCACAGGCGACCGGCCGAAGCCTCATCGCCCGCATCGCCATCGTTCCCCTGGTGCTGGAGGCGCGCGGGCTCGATGTCAGCCCGTCCCTGATCGACAGCCTGACGGCCGCCGGCGATACCGCCTCGGCCGACATCGTCGCCATCATCTACCGCGACGAGAAGCGCCACGTGGCCTTCGGCGCCAAATGGTTCCGCTATCTGTGCGAACTGGAAGGCCGGCCCCCGGAACCGGCCTTCCACGAGCTGGTGCGGACCCATTTCCGCGGCCCCATCAAGCCGCCGTTCAACGACCGGGCGCGCGCCGAGGCCGGCCTGACGCCCGGCTTCTACAAGCCGCTCTCCGCGCTCGGCGTCACCCGCTAGCCCGCTCGCGTCCGATCCGCCGGCCTGTGCCGACGACCGCCACAATCTCCGTTTAGCCAGGGGTATGCCGCCGCGCGGGGACGGGGCGGCATGTGGAGGGGGGCATGGACGGCGGGCCAGCTCCAAATGGATCAGCGGCGGTGTCGTGGCCCGGCCACGGCCCGCGAACGCAATAGGAGCCCGCATGTTCAACAAGAGACCTGACGCCGCCACCGACTTCTCACCCGGCAACACCACGCCGCAGCAGGCGGCCCGCCCGCGCGTACCGTCTGGCGGCGGCTCGTCGGTGATCGGTCCCGACCTCGTCATCACCGGCAACCTGCAGTCGAACGGCGACGTCGAGATCGACGGCGAAATCCAGGGCGACGTGCAGGCAACCCGCATCACCGTCGGCGACAAGGCGCGCATCACCGGCACGCTGATGGCCGAGGACGTCGTCGTTCGCGGCACGGTCATGGGCGCGATCAAAGGCGCCCGCGTCATCCTTCAGGCGGCAAGCCGCGTCGAGGGCGACGTCTATCACAAGTCGCTGTCGATCGAGGAAGGCGCCTACTTCGAGGGCAAATCGCGCCGCTCGGAAAACCTGGCCAACGGCGAGGACGCCACGCCCAAGCTCAACTGAGCGACAGGTGAGGGCTGCGGATCTGGTAGAGCGTCAACGCGGTCGCGACGGCGAGATTGAGCGAGTCGAGACGCCCCGCCATCGGGATCTTCACGAGGCGCGTCGCCGCATCGGCGAGCGCCGGGGAGAGCCCTGGACCCTCGCCGCCCATCATCAGCAGCACGGGCTCGCGGTAGGTGACGCGGCGCATGTCGTCCTGCGCCGCGAGGTGCGTTCCGATGACGTCGCCCGGCCAGCGGGCCCGCCAGGAGAGAAACTCCTCGCCCGTCATGCGCGCCAGCGGCACCGCGAAGATCGAGCCCATCGTCGCGCGCACGGCCTCGCGCGCATAAGGGTCGCAGCAGGTCCCGACGAGAATGACCCCGGCGGCGCCCACCGCATCGACGGTGCGGACAATGGTGCCGAGATTGCCGGGATCGCGGATTTCCTCCAGCGCCACCCAGGTTGCATTGGCGCCGACTGCTGCAGCGTCGGGCGGCGCGGCAAAGCGCTGCCGGAAAACGCCGAGCATCGTCTGCGGGTTGTCGCGCGCGGCGATCTTGGCCATCACGGGCGGCGAGACCTCGAGCACATCGGCACCGGCCTCGAGCGCCCAGCCGGCAAGCGTCACCGCCATGCCCGCTTCCGCCGCGCCGGCAAGCATCACCAGCGTTTCCGGCACGATGCCGCGCTCGCGCGCGCTCGCCAGGATGGAGACGCCCTCGGCGACGAACAGCTCCGTCTCGCGCCGCACCTTGCGCATGTCGAGCGCGCGGATGGCCTTCACCTGCTCGTTCTGCAGGCTGGTGATCATCCGCGCGACGCGCGGACTGCGGCTGTCATGCGCGGGCATCGGACGTCCATCGTGTGAAAAGCGAGGTCGGGACGGCGTGCCGCCCGCCCTGCTCGCGGATGGCGAGCTCGCCGCTCTCGAATGAGCCGCCGCGCCCGGCGAGCATGTCGCGCGCGAGCTGGTCGAACGCCAGCGCCGAGGCGCGGATGGCATAGACCGTCAGCACCAGGGCGGAGCGCTCGGGCGCCAGCAGCGCCGCACAGGATTTGAGAAGGTCCGGCAATCCCTCGAACAGGTTCCAGATTTCGCCGTCCGGTCCACGTCCGAACTTCGGCGGATCGACCAGCACGACGTCGTAGGTTTTCCCGCGCCGCACTTCGCGCGCGGCAAACTTCACCGCATCGTCCAGCAGCCAGCGCACCTTCGCATCGGTCAGCTTGGAAGCGGCCTGGTTCTCGCGTGCCCAGGCGATGGCGGGCTTCGAGGCATCGACGTGCGTGACCTCGGCGCCGGCCGCCGCCGCCAGCAGCGACGCCGCGCCCGTGTAGGCGAAAAGATTGAGCACGCGCGGCGTCCCGCCCGCTCCCGCCAGGCGATCCAGCATCCACTGCCAGTGCGGATACTGCTCCGGGAACAGGCCGAGATGGCGAAAGCTCGCAAGCCGGCACAACATCGTCGCCTTGCCGACGCGCACCGGCCAGCTCTCGGGCACGGCGCTGTTGAGGCGCCAACGGCCCTTCTCGTCCTCCTCGTCGCTGGCGGAGAACGTCGCGTTCGCCTTCTCCCATTCCGTGCGCGCCAGACTGGGAGACCACAGCGCCTGCGGCTCGGGCCGGTCGACGAGCACACTGCCGAACCGCTCGAGCTTGCGGCCACCACCGCTGTCGAGGAGCGCATAGTCGGCAAACCCGCGCGTCTCGATGACCTTGAGCTGCTGCATCGGTCTGCCAGCCTTCCGTGTCAGTCGATATCCTCGACCGCCACCGGTCCGCCACCCTTCATGCGCTGCGCCAGCGCGGCCTCGATGAACGCGTCGAGATCGCCATCGAGGACGCGCGCGGGCTCGGGGCTTTGCGTGCCGGTGCGCAGGTCCTTCACGAGCTGGTAGGGCTGCAGCACGTAGGAGCGGATCTGGTGCCCCCAGCCGATCTCCGTCTTGCTCGCCGCGGCGGCGTTCGCCTTCTCCTCGCGCTTTTTCAGCTCCAGCTCGTAGAGCCGCGACTTGAGCATCGCCCAGGCGATGGCGCGGTTCTTGATCTGCGAGCGCTCCTGCTGGCTCGCGACGACGATGTTGGTGGGGATGTGCGTGATGCGCACCGCCGAGTCCGTGGTGTTGACGTGCTGGCCGCCGGCGCCCGATGCCCGGTAGGTATCGACCCGGCAATCGCTCTCCTTGATATCGATCTCGATGTTGTCGTCCACGACCGGAAAGACCCAGACGCTGGCGAAGCTCGTGTGGCGGCGCGCATTGCTGTCGTAGGGCGAGATGCGCACCAGGCGATGCACGCCCGATTCCGTCTTCAGCCACCCATAGGCATTCTCGCCCTTGACCAGCAGCGTCGCCGACTTGATGCCGGCCTCTTCCCCGGGGCTCTCCTCGACGAGCTGCACCTTGTAGTCGCGATGCTCGGCCCAGCGCGCGTACATGCGCGCCAGCATGGAGGCCCAGTCCTGGCTTTCCGTTCCGCCCGCGCCGGCATGGACTTCGACGTAGGTGTCGTTGGCATCGGCTTCACCCGACAGCAGCGCTTCCACCTCGCGGCGGCGCGCCTCCTCGGCAAGCTGCCGAAGGACGCTCTCGCCTTCCGTGACCGAACCCTCGTCCTTCTCGGCTTCGCCGAGCTCGATCAGCGTGACGGCGTCGTCGAAATCGCGCTGCAGCTTGGCATAGCCGGCGATCGCGCGCTCCAGCGCCTGCCGCTCGCGCATGACCTTCTGCGCCCGTTGCGGGTTGGACCACAGCTCGGGGGCCTCGGCACGGGCATTCAGGTCATCGAGACGCTTCTGAGCCGTGTCCCAGTCAAAGATGCCTCCGCAGCAACGTGAGGGATTCGCGGATGGCGTCGGCCAGCTTCTCGGCTTCGGCGCGCATGTCGTTCTCCTGCTCGCTCGCGGCGGCCGCTTCCTGTTCAGCGTCCGCCAGTCGGGCTGTCGGGTCGTGGTGACGCGCGGATTTCTCCCGCGCCGTGGCCCGGTATACGCATCGTTCGCATCTGTGTAAATCGAGGCAGTCCGGCGATCCGCCGGCCGGTTCAGTAGACGCTGCGCCCGGCGCTAAGCCCGCGCGGCGAACCCTGCTGGTCGGCCGGCACGAACGTCCCGCCCTCACCCGTGAAGCCGATCACCGAGTAGGCATCATCCGGTTCCTCGTCGGGCTTGAACGCCTCGAGGATCGTGTCCGGATCGCCCGGATTGGCGCGCAGGCCGGTGCGCTTGCTGACGCGCACCAGCTTGATGCCCGGCGGGACGCGGAACGGCACGGCCTTCTTGTCGGCCAGCGCCATGCGCATGAAATCGCCGAATATCGGCGCGGCGACATGGCCGCCGGTCATGCCCTTGCCCATCGGGCGCGGCGTGTCATAGCCGATGAAGACGCCGACGACGAGGTCCGGCGTGTAGCCGATGAACCAGGCGTCCTTCTCGTCGTTGGTCGTGCCGGTCTTGCCGGCGACCGGCACGTCGGGGATGTATTTCTTGACGATCGTGCCCGTGCCTCGCTGCACGACGCCCTCCAGGATCGACGTGATCTGGTAGGCGGTGTGCGGGTCGATGATCTGGCGCCGGTCGTCCGGCAGGTTCGGCTCGGGCTGATTGGCCCAGCGGTCGGCCTTGCAGTTGGGGCATTCGCGCGTGTCGTGCCGCCAGATCGTGTGGCCCCAGCGATCCTGGATGCGGTCGATCAGGGTGGCATGCACCTGCTTGCCGCCGTTGGCGAGCTCGCAGTAGGCGGTCGCCATGCGCAGCAGCGTCGTCTCGCCCGAGCCGAGCGACATGGCGAGCACCGGCAGCAGGTCGTCATAGACGCCGAACCGCTTCGCGTATTCCACGATCAGCGGCATGCCGAGATCCTGCGCCAGCCGCACCGTCATCTGGTTGCGCGACTGCTCGATGCCCGTGCGCAGCGTGCTCGGACCGTAGGACTTGTCCTTGGCGTAGTTCTCCGGGCGCCAGATGTCCTTGCCCGGGCCTTGCTCGATCTCGATGGGCGCATCGAGGACGATGCTGGTCGGCTTGTAGCCGTTGTCGATCGCTGCGGCATAGACGAGCGGCTTGAACGAGGAGCCCGGCTGGCGCTTGGCCTGCAGGGCGCGGTCGAACTGGCTCAGCGCGAAGGAAAAGCCGCCGGCCACCGCCAGCACGCGGCCGGTGTGGGGGTCCATGGCGATCAGGCCGCCGCCGACCTCGGGCACCTGCATGAGAGACCAGATGCCGCGCGGCTGCTCGGGGTCCTTCGGCGCGACATAGACGACGTCGCCCACCGCCAGCACGTCCGTCACCGCCTTGGGCGCCGGCTTGCCGGACGTGCGCGCCCACTTGATCTCGTCGAAGGGCACCTCGACCGCGTCGCGGTCCTTGGCGACGCTGCCGTTGCCCTCGCGCCCGGGACGCAGGCCGATGACGGCTTTCGCCTTCTGCGCATCGAGCACGACGCCGAGACGCCACGGCGCGATATCGCCGGGAACGTCGATCTTGGCGAGGCCCACGCCCCAGTCGCCGGCGATATCCATTTTCTGCACCGGACCGCGCCACCCCTTCTCGCGATCGAAGTGCACGAGCCCGTTCGTCAGCGCGCGGCGGGCGAACACCTGGATCTTCGGATCGAGCGTGGTGCGCACCGACAGCCCGCCGTTGACGCGGTCGTCATCCGATGAGGCCCGTTCGGTGCGGCCGTAGAGGCCATCCTCGCCATACTGGGCCACCAGCGTCCGTCGCACCTCTTCGGCGAAATAGTCCGCAGCATAGATCTGCGTGCCGAACGGACGGATGTTGACCTTGAGCGGATGCGACTTGGCCACCTTCGCCTCGTCGGCGGAGATGTAGCCGTTCTCGCTCATCTGATCCAGAATCCAGTTCCGGCGCTCCGTCGCCTCCTTCACGCGCCGGAACGGGTGGTAGTTGTTCGGCCCCTTGGGCAGCGCGGCGAGGTAGGCCGCCTCCTCGATATCGAGCTTCTCCAGCGGCTTGCCGAAGTAGTTGAGCGCGGCGGCGGCGACACCGTAGGAGCCGAGCCCGAGATAGATCTCGTTGAGGTAGAGCTCGAGGATCTTGTCCTTGGAGTAAGCGCGCTCGATGCGGATCGCGAGGATCGCCTCCTTGAGCTTGCGGTCGAGCTTCTGCTCGCTCGACAGCAGGAAGTTCTTTGCGACCTGCTGCGTGATCGTCGAGGCGCCTTCCGGCCGGCGCTTGCCCCAGTTCTGCGCGTTGCGGACGAGCGCGCGGAAGATGCCGGCGAAATCCAGCCCGCCATGTTCGTAGAAGCGCTTGTCCTCCGCCGAGAGGAATGCGCCGATGACGCGCTTCGGAATGACGTTGATGGGCACGAAGATGCGGCGCTCGCGCGCGTACTCGGCCATCAGGCTGCCGTCGTGCGCATGGATGCGCGTCATCACCGGCGGCTCGTATTTTGCAAGACTGTCGTAGCTCGGCAGATCGCGCGACGCCTTCCACAGGAAGAAGCCGGCGACGCCCGCGCCCGCAAGGAACACCACGACCATCGAGCCGAAGCCGAAGCCGAGAAAGCTCAGCAACCAGCTCCGCCGTTTGCGGCGCCGCTTCGGCTGCACCGGCGGCGGCAGAATCGGCGTTGGTCTCATGGGCATCGCGTTCCGCATTTGTGCCGCTGTCTACTTGAGCGCCCGCAAGGCGGCAAGCCGTTAAACGCAGTCGGCTCCGACATTAACACCGAATATGGCAGCATGGTGCCGGCCGCCGGACAGGAACTCGGAACTTTGCGCCGCATGACGGCTGGCCGGCCGCCGAGAATCAGTCCGCGCTACCGCGCCCGCGCCGCCGCGCGGGCGAAATATCCGTTGACGGCCGCGGCGATCGCGCCCGCCACCTGCTTGCGCCATTCCGCCGAGACCAGCAGCTGCGCGTCCTTGCTGTTGGTCATGTAGCCGAGCTCGATCAGCACCGATGGCGATTGCGGCTGGCGCAGCACCTTGAAGGCGGCCTCGCGGGCCGGATCGCGCGACAGCGCGATGGACTGCTTCAGGCGCCCCAGCAGATGGCGACGAAAGTCGTTGGAAAAATTTGCCGTCTCGCGTCGCATCAGGTCGACCAGGATGCCTTTCACCTGGTCGTCGGATTCCTCGAAGGTGGCGTCGACGCCGGCCAGCCTGTCGGCCGAGTTCTCCTTTTCGGCGAGAAGCTGTGCCTGCCGGTTCGAGGCGCGCTCGCTCAACGTGTACACCGTGGCGCCGCGCACATTCTCCGCCTGGTCCACCGCGCCGACCGAGTCGGCATGAATGGATATGAAAAGACTTGCGTTGTGCCGGCGCGAGAACGCGAGGCGCTGATCGAGCGAGACGAACACGTCGGTCGAGCGCGTCATGCGCACGTCGTAGCGGCCCGTGGCCGTCAGGGCCGCCGCAAGCTGGCGCGCGACCGCCAGGACGACATCCTTTTCGAGGATGTGCTCGCTCGTCGCGGGGCTCACCGCGCCGGGATCGGGGCCGCCGTGGCCCGGATCGATGACGACAACCGGCTTGGCGTCCTTCTGGTGGGCGTCGCGCTGCGGCAGGCCTTCGTAGAGGCCGCCCCTGGCATCCGCGACGGCGGGCGGGGGCGGGTTGGCCTGGAACTTGTCGGGGGCGACTGCTGCGAGCGTCATGGTGAGCGCGCGGCCGCGGCCGCCGGTGCGCGACGTGACTTCGGCGCGCTCGACACGCACCGGCAATTGCGTATCGAAAACCAGTCGCGATTTACCGGGCGCGAACAGCCCATAGCGGTAGGCGGTGACGAGGCCGTGCCCGGCCTGTCCCGCAGTGCGCGGCATGCGGAACCGGACATCGGGCAGATCGACGACCAGACGATAGGGGCTGGCAAGCGTGAAGACCTGGAACGCGGGGGCGCGGGCTCCTGATAGGGCAATCTGGATACGGGTACGGGACGCGTCGCCCGTGATCGCGATATCCGACACGGTTGCCGCAGCCGCCGCATCGCGCACCTCCGTCGGCGGATCTTCGGGCGGACGCTCCGTGGGTGGCGTATCGGTCGCGGCGGGCTCGACCGGGCCGGTTGCTTCCATTGTGGCGGGCGCCTTGGCCGGTACGCGCGGGCGCGGCGGCGTTTTGGCGATCTCGGTCTGTCCGGTCGCGGGCGAGACTGCCGCGGTCAGCCCCGCAGCGGCAAGAGAACCGGCCAGCAGGAGGGCGGCGCGCCAGCCAGCACCCACGATCCTGCCGGTTGCATCGGCTCTCACGCTGATACCCCCTCCATGCCGTCCCCGGCCCCTCTAGGCCTGGCACCGCTGCGCCCACCCCGCAAACAATCGTCCCGCGATGGCCCGGCTTTAACCTGTTGTTTTCCAGTTCACAACTTATATGGGCCGCAGGATTGTCGGGAGCACGCATGGCCCGTGGCGGCATAACATTCTTGCCACAGGTCGGGCGAACCCCTACAAGACCCTATCGCAATCCGCCGTATCCATTTGCCGGCGGGGTTGGATCAGCGGCGGCTCATGGAAAGCACGCCGTGCGCGCCAATGGGGCGCGCCCCCACCGGCAACAGGCGTCGGTTAGTGTCGAGTATGAAGCGGTGCCAGCGGCATGGCGCAAGTGGCCCAGAACCCGGGCGCTAGTGCGACAGCACCGGCTTCAAGGTTTCCGACATATCCCGAACGGCGATCGCTTCTCGCGCCGGCACGATTTTTCCGGTCGGTGCGCATTTCTGAGATTGCGGGCTGTGACAAGCCCGCTGGCTTTGCCCTTCGGGGCGACGGCGGCATGGACGCGCAAGCGCCCGGTGTCCGCCAGGACAGATGAACCATGACGGCAACTTGGGAATATAGAGCAACTGCAGACAGGGAAACGCCCGGCTTTGCCGGCCGCCGTCCTGATGCCGCGTCTCGCCTTCCCGCAGGCCGTCGCCAACCGACATCTTCAACCCAACAAGGCGCCCGGAGGGCGCGGCCCGCACGCATAGCCGGCGCGCCGCGCTCGGCACCGTTGCGCGCCAGGAAACTGACGACATGGACAGCAAGAACAAGATGCTTGTGGATGCCACCCACCCCGAGGAGACGCGGGTGGTGGTGCTGCGCGGCAACCGCGTAGAGGAATTCGACTACGAATCCGCGGCGCGCAAACTTCTGCGCGGCAACATCTACCTCGCCAAGGTGACGCGCGTGGAGCCGTCGCTGCAGGCCGCTTTCGTCGAGTATGGCGGCAATCGCCACGGCTTCCTCGCCTTCAGCGAAATCCATCCGGACTACTATCAAATTCCGATGGCCGACCGGCAGGCGCTCATCCGCGAGGAAGCGGAGGCCGAGGCGGAGGCTGAAGCGGAGGCCGATGCGCGCGCCGAACGGCGCGGTGGCCGCCACTCCGGGGGCGGGCATGGCGAAGAACACCCGCACGAGACGCGCGCCGAGGACGACCAGGACGAAATCCGGGATCCCCGTACGGCGGAGCTGCCGTTCGAGGACGCGCCCGAGCCCGACGCGCAGCCGGCGAAGGCCGAGCACGCCGATCCCGTTCTCGCGGCGCCCGCTGCGGACGATGAGCAGCCTTTCGAGACGCATGGCTCTGCCGCTCCCGATACTGCCGAGGGTCACGTCGAAGAGGTCCCCGAAGCCGCCGAGGCGCCCGAGGTCCTCACGCCCGAGGACGTCGACCAGGTCGGCAGCGAAGACGCTCTTGAGGAAGTGCCGGAGCGGCCGCGGCGGCGCATGCGCTCCTACAAGATCCAGGAAGTCATCAAGCGTCGCCAGGTCATCCTCGTTCAGGTCGTGAAGGAGGAACGCGGCAACAAGGGCGCGGCGCTGACGACCTATCTGTCGTTGGCGGGCCGGTACACGGTGCTGATGCCCAACACCGGCCGCGGCGGCGGCATCAGCCGCAAGATCACGAACCCGCAGGATCGCAAGCGCCTCAAGGCCATCGCCAACGAGCTCGAGGTGCCCGAAGGCATGGGGCTCATCATCCGCACGGCGGGTGCCGCGCGCACCAAGCAGGAAATCAAGCGCGATTACGAATATCTGCTGCGCCTGTGGGAGAGCGTGCGCGAGATGACCCTGCAGTCGATCGCGCCCAGCCTCGTCTACGAGGAAGGCAACCTCATCAAGCGCTCGATCCGCGATCTCTATACGAAGGACATCGAGGACATCTACGTCGCCGGCGCGACCGCGCATGCGGAAGCGCACGAATTCATGCGCATGCTGATGCCGAGCCAGACGCGCAATGTGATCCTCTATCAGGACCCCGAGCCGCTCTTCACGCGCTTCCAGATCGAGCGCCAGCTCAACGCGATGTTCAGTCCTTACGTGACGCTGCGATCGGGCGGGTATCTCGTCATCAATCAGACCGAAGCGCTGGTCGCCATCGACGTCAACTCCGGCAAGTCGACACGCGAGTATTCCATCGAGGAAACGGCCCTCAACACGAACCTCGAGGCCGCGGAGGAGATTTCCCGCCAGCTCAAGCTGCGCGATCTCGCCGGCCTCATCGTCATCGACTTCATCGACATGGAGGAGAAGCGCAACAACCGCGCTGTCGAGCGGCGCCTCAAGGACTGCCTGCGCCATGACCGCGCGCGCATCCAGGTGGGGCGTATCAGCCATTTCGGCCTGCTCGAGATGTCGCGGCAGCGCCTGCGCACCGGCGTTCTGGAAGGTTCGACCTCGCAGTGCCCGCACTGTCAGGGTACCGGCATCATTCGCTCCACCGAATCCGTGGCGCTCGCGGTGCTCCGCGCGCTGGAGGACCACCTGATGCGCGACGGGCGCAGCTCGGTGACGGCGTCCACCACCGCCGCCGTCGCGCTGTACATTCTCAACAACAAGCGCGCATTCATCACCGACATGGAAAGCCGTTTCGGGGTGTCCGTCGCCGTGCAGGCGAGCGACCGCATGCAGGGCGCCAACTTCGCCATCGAGAAATCCTCCCAGCCGGCTCAGCATCAGCGGCGGCAGGACCGCAATGTCGTGAGCATCGATTGGGGTTTCGACGGCGATCAAGGCGTCGAGGAAACCGAGACGGATACCGAGCATGCCCACGCGCACGAGGATGCGCGGGACGACAACGGTGACGGCGGCCCCCGCCGCCGGAGGCGGCGCCGCCGGCGTGGACGCCGCGATCACCAGAGCGAAGGCGGCGAGCGCTTCCAGGAGCACGGCCACGCCGGCAACGGTGAGGACGAGGACGAGCACAGCTATTCCGCCTCCGAGGAGGTTGAGGACGGCGACGATCATGACGGCGCCAACGGCCATGACGGCGAGGGCGAGACGGCGCATGCGCGCGACAGCGAGCCCCGCGATGGCGAGCCCGGCGACGGCGAACGCGGAGGAGAGGGCCGCGGCGAGCGCCGTGGACGCCGGCGCGGACGGCGCGGCGGGCGGCGCGGCCGCGACCGCGGTCAGCGCGGCGGCGAGGGCAACCGGACGCAGCACGGCGAAACCAACGGGCCCGGCGAGAGTGAGCGCGGGCACGACGAGCCCGCACATGCGGACAACGGCGCCGTCGAGCGCGAGCGGGAGCGTGAGCCCGAGCCGGTGGAGGAACCGCGCATCCGCCGCGAGGCCGAGGCGCCGAGCCGCGATCGCGAGCAGCGGGAAACCCTCGCTCCCGTTGCGCACGCACCCGAGCCTGTCATGACACGCGCACCCGCGGCCGAGCCGGCCGCAGCGTTGCCCGACGAGCCGGCGCGTCCGACACGCAAGGGCTGGTGGCAGAGGCGCATTCTCGGCGAATAGCGAGCCTCTTGTCGCAGCGGCCGCGCCGCGTGGCTCCTTCGGGAGGCAACGGCGCGGGTCTGCGAATCGCCCCGGCCTGCCTACCCGTTACGGCCCGACAGCCGCCGCCAGCCCTTCAGCCGGCGCGCGGCTTCGGCCATCTCCGACGTCGCGCCCGAATAGCTGAGCCTGACGAAGCGGCTGCCGCGCTCGGCGTCGAAATCGACGCCCGGCGTGGCCGCGATGCCGAGTTCGTCCAGCATCGCGCGGGCGAAGGCGGGGCTGTCCATCGTGACGTCGCCGACGTCGATGTAGAGGTAGAACGCGCCGTCGGCCGGCACGATCCGCTCGAGGCCGGCGCGCGGCAACTCGGCAAGCAGCAGCTCGCGGTTCTCCAGGTAGACCCGGCGATTGGCCTCCAGCTCATCGATGCCGTCGAAGGCGCCCAGCGCCGCGATCTGCGAGATCGCCGGCGGGCAGATGAACAGATTCTGCGCCAGCCGCTCGATGACCCGCACGAGGCCCTGCGGCACCACCATCCAGCCGATGCGCCAGCCCGTCATCGAATAGTATTTCGAGAAGCTGTTGATGACGACCGCCTGATCCGAATAGGCGAGCGCCGTCGTACCGGGCATCGCATAGCCGAGACCGTGGTAGATCTCGTCGGAAATGAACCACATGCGCTGCGCCGTCGCGGCGGCGACGAGTGCCGCCAGCCGATCCGGCTCCAGCATCGTGCCGGTCGGATTGGCCGGGCTCGCCACGAGGAAGCCGCGCAGGCCGGGATCGGCTGCGGCCAGCCGCGCAACATCGGCAGGATCGGGCATCCAGCGCGATGCCTCGCCGGTCGGCACGAAGGCAGGGCGCAGATCGAGCGCGCTGGCGATATGGCGATAACAGGCGTAGCCGGGCGTCGGCAGCAGCAGCCCGTCGCCCGCATCGAACAGAGCCAGGAAGGCGAGCAGAAATCCGGCGGATGATCCGGTGGTGACGATCACGCGCTCGGCGCTCACGTCGAGCCCGTGGCGTTCCTGGTAGACGCGCGCGATCCGCTCGCGCAACGCCGGCATGCCGAGCGCCAGCGTGTAGCCGAGCTTGTCGCGGCCGAGCGCGGAACGCACCGCATCGAGGGCGGCCTTGGGCGCGGGCGTCGCGGGCTGGCCGACTTCCATGTGGATGACGTGGGCGCCCGCCGCCTCCTTGGCGGCAGCCGCCTGCATCACGTCCATGACCATGAACGGATCGATGGTCCCGCGCAGGGACGGATCGCGCAGCAGCGCTGCTGCGGCCTCGCGTCGCTTCATGTCGCCCGCGGCCATTCTCGTCTCCTGCTGCGCCCGCTCGCGGGCCTGCCCGGCCCCAAGGGGCCTTCAAAGTGCCACGGTTCGGCCCTACCGGCTCGAAAGTGTGTGCGGCTGGCGGGCGGGGGCTCGTGGCGCCCGCAACGCCAGCGGCTTATAGTCAACCGCGGCTGCGTTGCCTAGGCGCAGGGCGACAGGCCTGTGGCGCGCAATCCGAGGATGAACCCGCAAGCGGGATTGCAGCGATGATGGCTCTTGCTCCCGATCAGGCTCGTGCCGCGCCGGCCCGCCCGCGGCGTTCGCTGCTGCGCACCACGACGGCTGCCGTCGCCTGTGCCGCCGTGCTGCTGCCGGTGGCCGGCCCCGCGCTCGCCCAGGGGCTGCCGCTGATCCGCGACGCCGAGATCGAGAACCTTCTCAAGGACTATTCGCGCCCGATTTTCCGCGCCGCCGGCCTCGGCTCGCAGAACATCACCATGCGCATCATCCGGCATGAATCGTTCAACGCCTTCGTCGTCGACGGCCAGAACGTCTTCATCAACTCCGGCACGCTGGCCGAAGCCAAGACGCCCAACGAGGTGATCGGCGTCATCGCCCACGAAACCGGGCACATCAAGGGCGGGCACATGGCCCAGCTGCGCGCCCGCATCGCGCGCGACCAGACCAAGAGCCTGCTGCTGACCATCCTCGGCATCGGCCTCATGGTCGGCGGCGCGACCGCCGGCAGCGACGGCGCGCGCAGCATCGGCAGCGCCGGCCAGGGCGTCATGATGGGCGGCAACGAGATGCTGATGCGCTCGCTGCTGAGCGAGCGGCGCAATCAGGAATCCGCCGCCGACCAGGCGGGCCTGACCTTCCTGGGGCTCACCCATCAATCCGGCCGGGGCATGCTGGAAACGTTCGAGCGCTTCGCCCGGCAGGAGTACATCTCGGATGCGCAAAAGGACCCGTTCGTGCGCAGCCATCCCGTCGCGGCCGACCGTCTCGCGCGCCTGCGCGAGAAGGTCGAGGCCAGCCCCTATTACAGTGCCAAGGACCCGCCCCAGCTCCAGCTCCGCCACGACATGATGCGCGCCAAGCTGGCGGGCTATCTGGATCGCCCACAGGTGGTCTACAACCGCTATCCGCCGAGCGACACGAGCCTCCCGGCCCGGTATGCGCGCGCCATCGCCCGCAATTGCTCGGGCAACTGCGCCACGGCCATCGGCGATGTCGACGCGCTCATTCGCGAACAGCCCGGCAACGCGTATTTCTGGGAACTCAAGGGCAATATGCTCTATGCGAATGGTAAATACGCCGATGCCATACCCGCGCTGCGCAAGAGCCTGCAGATCGCCGGCAGGGAGCCGCTCATCGAGGTGGCCCTCGCGCAAGCGTTACTGGGTATGAACACGGCTGGTGGTGTAGACGAGGCGCTCGGACTGTTGCGCCGGGCCGTCGTCTCGGACCCTTCGAATTCGCTCGCCTATCACCAGATGGCCAACGCGTTCTACAAGAAACAGCAGTACCCGCAGGCGGACCTTGCAGCCGCACAGGCGCATTTCATCGAGGGCAACGTCAAGCAGGCCCAGATCTTCGCCAAGCGGGCGCTCACCAAGCTGTCGCGCGGCTCTCCGGAATGGCTGCGCGCGGAAGATATCGTGAACTACAAGGCACCGACCTGACGGCGGTGCAGCGACCTGGAGGACTACCGAATGTCATCGGGCACGTTTGCCTCGTTTTTCGATGCGCTGACGTCGAAAAAGGGT